>JAISZB010000375.1 GCA_031269465.1 Clostridiales bacterium
GCATTGAGACTGCAGATAATATGCATAAGATATTGCCGACAGCTAAAGTAGGCTGCGGCTTTCGATATTCAGAAAATCAAAAATCCCGGCATATCAGGAAAGGACTGTCAGAATGGAGATCAACTTGGCTTCTGGAATGTTCGGGAATATGTCTTGTTCCGAGACGGGCATGCGTGCCATGGACGGAAGAATTGCAAGAATCACATACTAAACGTCCACCGCATTGAAAGCAGAAAGATCGGAGGCGGCGCTCCGAACAGTCCAGCCGCATTATGCGAGGATTGCCGCAGCGGCTGCCGATGCGCCGCTTTCATGGGCGCCACGCTGGCAAGTTGAAGTTGAACCTCAAGAGAGGGCAATCCTTCAGAGACGCCTCGTTCATGGGGATCATGAGGCGGGCTTTCTACAACAGGCTGAAGGAGAAGCGCCCGGATGCGGGTACGGCATACGGCTGCACCGCAAAGAGCACGAGAATCAGAAATGGATTGGAAAAAGATCATGCGACAGGCGCGAGATGCACCGGCGGCAATCCGAGATCTATGCCGCTAGTGCAGACAGTCTTAATTGCGCTACAGTCCTATTTGGCTATAACTAAGCGTTTTATAGGCTAAAAGCATGTTGCGCAATTAAGAGCGACAGCACTTGATGCAATCTATATGCAGAAAGCTGCAGGGAAGCTCAATCGCCAGATCCATAAGGCTGCTGTCAACAAAGGCGGAAAGAGGAAATTGAATCAATCTCCAACATACGCATTTGGCTTTCAGCTGTTTGATAGAGTGCAGATGCCAGACGGACGCAAAGGCTTCATCTTCGGAAGGCGATCAAGCGGAAGCTTTGATGTCCGCACGTTTGACGGAACAAAGCTGTCCGCGGGAATCAGCCGCAAAAAACTCAAGCCTCTGGAGAAGCGAAAAGCAGCGCTGACAGAAAGGGGCATGCGGCTTCCTCCCCATGCCTAAAGGCCGGGGTATCCGCCGCATAACAACTGTGATGATATCTCATTCCCAGCAGTTTTAACGGAAAAAGCCATGCTTCACAATCATCTTAAATCCAGCTTTATGCTTGGCGGCAATCAATTGACTTTCAGCAAATTTTGTTGTATATTTTTCCCGCAGCCTAAATAAGCCCATATGCTTGCCGCGCGCAGCTTTATTAAAGCAGCCGGCTCCCTCAAAGAGCGTGCAGGCATTGTATTCCAAGCGGCTTTCTGGCTTTATGCCAGCCGCATAAATGAAATGAGGATTCATTATGGTTTTTAGTTTTACCGCCACAGCAAGCTTCGGCTTGGAAGCCGTCGTCAAGCGCGAGGCTCTTGCCCTTGGGCTTAAGAACGTCTCCGTTTTGGACGGGAAAGTGAATTTCACGGGAGATTTCTCCGATATGGCCAAAGCCAATCTATGGCTTCGAAGCGCGGACCGCGTCCATCTGAATTTGGGGAGCTTCAACGCATCCACCTTCGATGAGCTGTTCGAGCAGACTAAAGCTATGCCCTGGAGCGACTGGATACCTGAAAACGGTAGGTTCACGGTAATTGGCAAATCCGTGCGCTCACAGCTGCACAGCGTTCCGGCATGCCAGTCAATTGTAAAGAAAGCGATCGCTGAAAACCTCAAAGCAAAGTACAAAATAGAGTGGCTTCAAGAAGACGGCCCTGAATACAAGATTCAAGCCGCCCTCCTAAAGGATGAGGCAACCTTTACCCTTGACACGTCCGGGCAGGGCCTCCACAAACGCGGCTACAGAGAGCAGGCCATGTCCGCGCCCCTGAGGGAGACTGCGGCGGCGGCATTGATATCTCTGACATACTGGAGAAAAGGCAGAATTTTTCTGGATCCGGTCTGCGGCTCAGGCACCTTGCCCATTGAAGCTGCCCTTATTGCAAAGAATATTGCTCCGGGATTATATCGCAGCTTCGCGGCCGAGCAATGGCCCCAAGTTGACAGAAAAATATGGACTCATGCCAGGCACGAAGCGTACGCGGCAATAGACGCTGATTTTAAGCCCGAAATTTATGGCTCTGACATAGACCCTGAAGCTATAGAGCTAGCCAAGGCTAATTCCGCGAAGGCCGGAGTCGGAGGCGTCATCATCTTTGATGCTAAAGCGCTTGAAGATGTACGGCTTCCCGGCTCGTATGGAGTGGCTGTATGCAATCCGCCCTACGGCGAGCGCCTGGGAACCGTCTCCGAGGTAACAAAGCTTTACGCTCAGATGAAGAGCCTCTTCAGCGCGGACGATACCTGGTCTTTAAACGTCTTGACTGCGGATGAATTCTTTGAAGAAGCTTACGGGCGCAAGGCAGACGCAAAGCGCAAGCTTTTTTCAGGCATGATCAAGACTGACTACTATCAGTACCACGGACAGCGTCCTCCAAAGAAGCCTTGAGCTCCTCAACTTTATCAAGCCTTTCCCATGGAAGATCCAAATCTTTGCGACCGAAATGGCCGTAGGCTGCCGTTTGCCTGTATATCGGCCTTTTCAAATCCAGATGCTTTATTATTGAAGCGGGACGCATGTCAAAATGCTCGACTATTATCTTCTCAATTGCCTTTTCGCTTATTCTTCCTGTTCCAAAGGTATTTGCGAAAATGGAAAGAGGCCTGGCGACGCCAATGGCATATGACACTTCTATCTCGCATTTTTTCGCTATCCCGGCAGCCACTATGTTTTTGGCTATGTATCTAGCCATGTAGGACGCCGATCTGTCAACTTTGGTCGGGTCCTTGCCGGAGAAGCACCCGCCTCCATGCCTGCCGCTTCCTCCGTAGGTGTCTACGATTATCTTCCTGCCAGTCAGCCCGCAGTCGCCCTGCGGCCCGCCTATTACAAACCTTCCAGTTGGATTTATGTAATATTTCGTTCCAACATCTAAAAGTTCTTTAGGAATTACAGGAAATATAACCTTTTCTATTATATCCCGCTCTATGGCGTCGTGCTCCGCGCTTGGTCCGTGTTGCGCGGAGACGACAATGGCTTTTATTGCCTTGGGAACATCATCCTCGTACTCCACTGTGACTTGAGTCTTGCCGTCAGGCCTCAAATAGGGCACTATGCCGTTCTTTCGCACCCATGCAAGCCGCCTTGACAGCTGGTGCGCGAGAAATATCGGCATAGGCAGAAACTCTTCTGTCTCATCGCAGGCATATCCAAACATCATGCCTTGATCTCCGGCGCCCGTCGACTCATCTTCGTCCGCCTGGCCATCCCTGGCTTCAAGCGCCGCGTCGACACCCATCGCTATATCTGGGGACTGGGCCTTTATTGATGTAAGCACAGCGCATGTATCGCAGTCGAATCCATATTTCGCCCTGTCATAACCAATTTCCCTTATAGTGCTTCTAACTATCTCCTCTATGTCTACATAGCACTTTGTTGTGATCTCCCCTGCCACAAAGACGATTCCCGTCGTTGTCAGCGTTTCGCAGGCTACGCGGGCGTCTGGATCCTTCGCGATTATAGAGTCTAGAATTGCATCTGATATCTGATCGCACATTTTGTCAGGGTGTCCTTCCGTAACTGATTCAGATGTGAAAACATGAGTTGCCATGCTGATCCCTCCATTTTTCTTTTTTCACAAACATAGACGCGAACTGCATTGCAATCCGCTTAAGGTTATTTCCTTGCGTCTTTAAACCGATTTGGCTTATTATGTTGCTGATTGCCCATTTTCAAGACGCGAAATGAGGATATCACTCGCGCTCTCTGTAGAATTGGGTTCCCTTCATATTATGGGTTTAAAATCTAAAGCCAACGATCCATAAAAATGGCAGGCGAAGCCTTTTCTCTCAGAGGGCAATAAAAAAGGGCCTCAAAGGGCCCCTTGCTTAATTCTTGCCATCTTCCGGCAGACGCGCCGGGGGAGTTAGCACCGTTCACGGCTTTTGACCGCATCGGTTGCCGGGCTTCACAGGGCCCTAATCCCTCAGCCTCTCTTGATGACGTATGAAATTTTTTATTGATCTAAATGCGCGGCGATTAAAGCGAGCGATGCCTAAATGCATATTGCAGGCATCCGATAGGCAAAAAACTTGCCTGCATCTCCTCTGCTATACTGATCTTCATAGGAAATTGCTTTTTGGAGATTGATTATACAGCGAATGCGACTGATATCGGCATTTCGCACAGCTCTGTGGATAATCAAGCTAAAAAAGGAGCATTGAATGAAAATCGGCATATCAATAGTGCATGCTTCGGCTCATCTGCTTATACATCATGTCGGCTAAACCGAAACTGCCTGATTGAGCTGCGGATTTTGAGTACTCTTCATCAAGCATGTCCTGGAATATGGCTCTGGCGTTGCCTGCGGGCAAAGACCCGCCATCATGCTCCATGCATGTTTTTCGCATCTCTCTAAACATCATCTGAAAAAAGTAAGATTCAAATGCGGAGCATGCTTTTTTCAGATCACCAGCATCCTTAAATTCCGCAGCTTTTTGAAGCTCAGCTTCAAAGGATCCGCGAGCGGCTTCAAGCCTTGCGCCGCCTGTCTTTGCATAGGGGAGGCTCTCCATGCCTTTGATTGCGTCCACCATATTATTTTATACCTCATCTTTTCGTCTGTCAATAGAAGCTCGCCTTTGAAGCATTGAAGGCGTCATCTCTTCAACCCATTGGCAGTCTGCAGCATCTCATCCGATGTGGTTATGGCTTTGGAATTAAGATCATAAGCGCGTTGAGCTACTATTAGATTCACCATTTCCTCCGCAACCTGAACATTGGACATCTCCAAGACGCCTTGCTTTATGCGGCTCAAGGTGGGCGCATCGCCTTCCGCCTCGCTCAATGGCTGTCCTGAAGCGGTTGTTGCAGAGAGAAGGTTTGAGCCTATCCCTTCAAGGCCTTGAGGATTGGAAAACTGAACCAGCTTTATCTGCATCCCCAAATCTTCGAAAAGCCCTTGAGGCGTCATATAGCCTAAAATCCCGTCTTCACTTACAGTGACGCTTTTAAGCGGCACCTCATCGCCAATTATGATAGGCTGATCATCCACGCCTAAAACAGGGTATCCTTCCGCAGTGGCGAGCATAGCCCCTTCTTCCGTCGCGCTTATCTTGAAAGCGCCGTCTTTGGTGTATTTGATGTCCCCATCGCCTCTGTCGATGGAGAAGAATCCGTTTCCCTCTATCGCAAAGTCCTGTTGGTTGTCGGTTCTCTCGAAATTCCCTTCAGTGAATATCCTGGCTGTGGCGATTGGCTTGACCCCATGCCCAACCTGAAGATTGACAGGCCTTCCCGTCTGATTCGCAGGATCCAAATCAGCCCTTGACATTGTTTCATAAAGGAGCGTTTTGAATTCCATGCGCTCCTTTTTGTATCCGAATGTACTTACATTCGCAAGATTATTTGAGATAGTGTCTACATTCTGCTGCTGGCTGATCATGCCTGAAGCGGCAGTCCACAAAGAACGCATCATAATATCAGACCCTTTTCGCATGCTTTCGACTGCTTGGAGATTTACCGATTTGCAGCCATATGCATCCATAAATTGGAGCTTTTATATGCCAAGCCGATGAAGACAAGAGCTGCGGCCATTTTTATACCGATGTGATTTTAGAAGCCAGCTCATAAGCATTTGCAGCCAACTGCGCCTCCTATAGAGCTTGAATATTACCTTCAAGGAGCGAAATGCAGATATCAACAGCACTCGCTGCACACTCAAGCTAAAATAGGAACTTTCATGCGCAAACCAACATCTGCATATAAGAATTCCCTGCATACAACCGCGCGCTATTTCCTGGCGATATCGTTTGCGGTTCTCATCATAATATTGTCGTGGGAGAGTATCATTTTCTGATTGGCGTCGTATGCGCGCGATACGCTTATCATGTCCGTCATCTCTCTTATGGAGCTGACATTAGAGTTTTCCAAAAACCCTTGTTGTATTTTCCCCGAAAATGCATCCTGCCCGGCGGCGGCCGTTGCGTAAAACAGGCTTCCGCCCGTTTTCCTCAGTTGGCGCAAATCGGTGAAGCTTGCGATTTTCAGCGTATCAACATATTCCAAGTTTGAATAGATCCGTCCGTCATCCTCTATCGTTATTTCACCCGGAGGCAGGATCACAGGCCCTCCTGAACCCATGACGGGGAAACCGTCCTTGGTTGCGAGCGCGCCGTTTTCCGTCAGCGTGAATGATCCGTCCCGCGTGTACATCTCACGAGTCTGGCCGTCTGATTCCTTCGCGAAAACGCAGAAAAAGCCGCTTCCTTCTATTGCCAAGTCAAGCGGCCCGCCTGTTTTCTTAAAGCTGCCGTTTTCGTGGCTTGTATATATGTCGTCGATGAAAACGCCTTGAGAGATCCTCCCAATAGGAGCGGCGTAAAAAGGCTTGTCCTTCTCATCATTAAGCCTCAGTAAAAGCTCTTCAGAGAAAGAGTGCGTGACTGCTCTATCCTTCTTGAATCCGGTTGTGTTGACATTGGCCAAATTGTCAGCGATGACATCCATTCGCTTCATCTGAGCCGTCATTCCAACCGCTGACGCGTATAGACCCTTAACCAAGTTAACTGCCTCCCCGTCGCTCATAATGCCCGCACCTATACTTTGCCTTATTAAGGCATTAAATATGCATGGACGCGCAAAAGGAGGCTGGAGAAAACTATCTTCGATTCATTTCCCTCATGTCTATCTTTCCGCTGGAAACGAACTCAATGTACTTGCCGGTTCCCATCGCCACGCAGGAGATGGAATTGTCCGCTATTATCGCATTTATGCCCGTCCGCTCCTTTATGAGCTTGTCCAGTCCGTTTAGGAGGCTTCCGCCTCCCGTCATTACGATTCCTCTGTCAGAGATGTCGCTCGCAAGCTCCGGGGGGGTTCTTTCAAGAACCATATGCACAGCTTCAATTATGGAAGCCACAGATTCACTCAAGGCGCCCAGCATCTCATCAGATGAGACGGTTATGGTCTTGGGCAGGCCTGTTATAAGGTTTCTTCCCCTTACGTCCATTGTTATCGGAACGGTTCTTTCATATGCCGTTCCGATATTTATCTTCAAATCTTCAGCGGTTCTCTCTCCGATGAGGATATTGTGCTTTTTCCTCATATATCTGACAATAGATTCATCGAAGTTGTCTCCCGCAACCTTGAGGGATGTGCTCACAACAGTGCCGCCCAGGGATATGACCGCTACGTCAGTTGTGCCTCCCCCAACGTCTACGACCATGCTTCCGCAAGCGCGGGCAATGTCAATGCCCGCTCCTATCGCTGCGGCTATCGGCTCTTCTATGATAAAAACCTGCCTGGCGCCAGCCTGGCGGGTAGCGTCTTCAACCGCCCTGCGTTCAACTTCCGTAACGCTTGACGGTACGCAGACCGCTATCCTGGGCTTTCTTATCATATGCCTGCCCACAGCTTTGGATATGAAGTATTTGAGCATTTTTTCGGTGATTTCATAGTCCGAGATAACGCCTTCCCTCAGCGGGCGTATGGCGACAATGTTTCCAGGCGTGCGCCCAATCATGCTTCTCGCGTCAGATCCGACTGCAAGTATAGAATTGCTGTTCTTGTCGATTGCTACCACTGAGGGTTCCTGAAGAACAATGCCTTCCCCTTTTATATAAACCAAAATGCTGGCTGTGCCCAGATCAATGCCAATATCAATGCCCATTACCTCAGTCTCCTTCTACGAGAGCATAGAAAACCAGGTTTCAGCCTGCGTTTTCTAATCTCCAATATGTGTGCTATTCGAAGGCTTTTGCAGCAACTTGCCCCAAATGTGAAAAGCCTGCCAGTCCACGGCTAGTCGGCGATGAATTCAAGTTCTGATGATTCCACGGAGGATGCCAGTTATTCCTCTTAGGAGACGAGGAAAAATAGCTTGGACATAACCAAGGACGCGTTTGACGCATCCTATACTGATTTACATTGGAAAGTTCCGATTTTGGGGTCGGATTATACAATTAGTGCGAAATGTGTATATAGTCATTTCGCACCCTTCAATGGATAATCAGACCCCAAAATCGGTACATTTGATTGTAAATCAGTATAAATAAGCGTCATTATGGCCCCAATATAAAATTTAGCGACCGTGTTTTTTATTAAACAGAGGCCAAAGCGCATTTATTTCTCGATTTTGGAACCCGCAAGCAGAAAGCCAGCCTCCAAGGCCGACAAATCTCAAGGCGCATTGGCATAGCTTATTTCTGCGTCTTCATGGCATCATCTTATAATTTTATGTCAATATGCCGCGCCGTTAAGGAGTTGGCGAAAGCAGCGTCGCTGCTTCCTCCTAAGCTGCCTGAGGCAGAAATGGCCTCTTTTTTTCCAATCCAACTGTAGGCGTTTTCAAATACCCAACATTTTATAACGCCTCACGGGGGTGATGAAAGCAGTTGAGAGACGAAATGCAAGCCCGCTTCAAAAAGGGTTCCGCATATCTCCGCTCCTCATAAAAAGCTTCTGTATGTTCCCGCAGAAAAAGTCTTTTATTGTATCATCAACCCTCAAATGTACAAATTCCTACTCCATCCCGCCTTGATTATAAGGCTCAGGCAGGTGTTGAAAAAGAAATCTGATTTTAGCCGCGAGCAGCATAGTCAGCATGTTCAGAAGAAAATCCACGGCGGAAAGAAAGAAAACAGTTTGTCCTCAGGCTGGACTGCCTAAGGCCCGCATTAATCCTTAAGCAGCATAAATACCGAAATAAATCGAAACTTGATCTCTATTATACCCTATAAAGGCAATTTGTAAATAGATTTCTACGTTCTTTGGAGCATGCGCTCATCAGTATCCGCCTATGCCCATGCGCAGTCAACTGCAGCGAATATTAGATTTGACTGTCCACTTTCACTGTGCTATGCCTATTTTCATTCAATGTTCCTTTTTTGAAGCTTGATTATCCATTGAGCAGCGCGAAATGCCGATATCAATCACACTCGCTGTAAAATCAAGCTCAAAAAAAGGCAGTTTTATATGAAATCAATATTGCCGAAATCGGCATTCAGCTCTCGTTGTACAGCCGAGCTCCTAAATGCTAAGAGTTGATGCGCATTGGCATAAATGCCGCCGGCTACAGCTTGGCCGTCAGCCACACGCCGCCTGCGAACCCAACCATGGCGCCGACGGCGGACAGCCGTCCCCTCCACACATCTTTAGATTCCGGAAGTATTTCACCGCAGGAGATATAAAGCATCACGCCTCCGGAAAAGCACAGGCAGGCATCCACAAACATCGGGGAAAGCGTGGATGCTATCCCTCCGAAGAACGCTCCCAGCGCCATGGGAACAGCCATCGCCGCGGAAAGGAGAAAAATCCTCCCGTTTGAAGCGCCTGCTTGGCGCAGAGGCAGCATTATGGCTAAAGCTTCCGGGAAGCAGTGGATTGCAATCATGGCGGAGAGTGAAATTCCTGCGGCCAGTGATATATTGAGCACAGATCCCAGCGCCATGCCTTCGGGGATGTTATGTATCATCACTCCAAGGGAAAGTAGCGCGCCAGCCTTCTCCAGCCTGCCCATATCACCCATGCCGCCCTCAAGCCAAGCGGATAGGACGACTCCGGCAAGCATCGCAAAGATCCCTTTGTACAAGCCCCATCTCTCAAGCGAGTCAGGCAGAATTTCAAAGCATATGAAAGCTATCAGAAGTCCCGCCGTAAATCCCAACATCGCCCCAAGAGGCCTCTTGCCTCTCTTTCTGGCGGCAGCGCTGAAAATCCCGGCTGGAAAGAACCCTGCAAACGCTGTTAAAAAGCCTATCAAACCTATGAATAGAAAGTGCCGCATGCCAATCCCCCCATAACCAGTATATGGGGATGGTTCTGACTGCATGTATGATATTTTGCCGCCTTACTCGGCTGCGCCTCTAAACGCCAAGGCATTTCAAAAACTAGAAAAAATCTTTTATAGCAGAATCTTAAGTGACACAGCGCGCTATGAGTGCGAAATGCAGATATCGTCATTTCTCAAAGAGGTCAATTCCAACAGGTGCAAACGACTGCAAATCAGCAGTTCATTGCAAGCCTCAGCCTTTCTTAATTCTTGACCGGATGCCGTTGATTTAGAGATTGAGCAGGGCTTGCAAAATAGCGTCTTATATGAATAAATTTCCCGAATTGTCAAAGAGGCTAGGCGTTACTTAATTGTATACTATTATGAACTGCAAATATATAGTGAAATGTTCAAATTTCCCCTAAAGTTTTCTATATTAGATTCTGCACGAATTAACCTGCATTTAGAATTATTATTTTAACTTTTTTTAACAATTATACATGAATTTGACTTTTTTGTATTGACAAATAACGCGCTTCTCCTGACGCGCCCTTTTATCAACAATGGCAAGCTTGCACATAAACTGATTTTCGTACTAAACTGCCTTTTTTAGCTTGATTATACAGCGAATGCGGTTGATATCGTCATTTCGCACAGCTCAGTGGATAATCAAACTCAAAATAGGAACAAAGAATGAATCGGTATAGAAGCCCGCAGTTTGTCCAGCCTTATCTTTACGCAGTTCAATTACGTGGTGCGATTGATATCGGCATTTCGCACTCGCTGTATAATCAAGCTCCAAAAAAGGCAGTTTTATATGAAAAGCAGTATAGCAGGCTGCAGAAACCGGGCGCCTAGCCCAGCGCGGCGCCCGCCGAAGGCCGGGAATAGGCGCGGGAAGCGCCTCCCGGCGCAGCATCGAAGCAGGCCTGATGATAAATCTAGCATCATTGCATATGACTGTAAATAGGTATAAGATTTCTCTGGAATATTCTTGTCATACATGTTACAATTGCAGTATACCGCTTTTCATCAAATGATCCTTTTTTGGAGCTTGATTATCCATTGAGTGGTGCGAAATGCCGATCTCGGCATTTTGCACTCGCTGTATAATCAAGCTCCAAAAAAGGCCGTTTTATATGAAAAGCAGTATATCTTCTAACAATTGCAATTGCTTCGCACAGCCTGAGGGCATTTTTACTATATTATAATTATTCCTTTGGAGAGGATTTTAATGATTTTCAGAAAACCCGGCATCACGCCAAGAGTTGAAAAGACGCAGTCAGTTCAGCCTTCATTCCTAAAAGACATTGCAATGTCCTCCCCAATTGAAGTCCTAGGACTGTCTTCCAGCTGCACTGCTGGTCTTATAAAGGAAGAAAGGCGTAAAATTTGGCAGATTTTAGATCTCAATGAGGAAAAACTTTCTGGCTTCGAGTGGATAGATGAAAAAGACATTTCCTTTACAGCGTATATTATCGGAAAAACCAAGGCTCTATTCGAAAATCCGACCAAAGAGTCCCTGCAAGTATATTTCAGCCAAATACCGCAGTACAGATACAACCGCAAGCTCTATCTCTATACAGACGCCTTCTTAATGCCGCCCGTCCAAGGCTTGAAATATGTACTGGATTTAAAAGACTATTCGCGCCGCGCCCTGCCTCGAAATACTCATTTGTCCATGCTTTATTTCCTCCTCACGCTTGACTACAAGCTTGAGCTGAAAAACGCCCTATCCGCCGCAGAGGCTGCCATCATGTTGAAGCCGAAGCAGACGGCGCGCAAAATCATTGCTGAACGCTTGCTTCGCCTGGGCTTCGATCCATTTATGATTATATGCGCTGAAAAAAACGAAGCGCGGTCGATGACTTATCGCGATATTGAAGAGTTCTATGATAAGTTAGACTCAGTCAAGCTGATTTTTGACGCGATTTCAGGACTGTGCTTTAAAAGCAAGTTCTTTGAGCCCGCATCAGATGGACGGCTTGAATACAATTCCTTCGAATCAGGATTTTCGGATCTTGAGAAAGAGAAAAGCCTTCGCGGGTTTACAGGCGCGATTTTAGGCAGCCATAACGCGCCTGACGCAAACGATCCCGCTAAAAAAGGAGAGGGCGGCCTTCCGGATTCTCAAGAAAAGCCTTCCGTCAATCCGTTTACGATTAAAGAAAATGTCTCTTTGTCTTCACCGCTATCAGAAACTGGATTGCCGGATAATTTCATCAGCGCTCTAAAAGTTTGCGGCGCGCGCGATGTCAAATCTCTCATAGAATGCGGCGATTTAGTAAAGTATATGAAGCCGCTGAAGAATATAAGGGCAGATGCGGCAAACCAAGTTTTAAGCTTGATAGAAGAGCTAAAAGCCATTTTGGGAAGCGGGGATTCAAAAACTGATGTGGATGCTTTCAAGAACGGGGAGGCATCCGATCCCGCCAAGAGAAATTCCGCTGTCTACGATGCTCCTATATATATTTCCGAGCAAACGATTCCTTCACGAAAGCCGAAGATTCCCTGCCTTCGGGCTGAAGCGCTTCCTGTGAAAGCAGGCGGCAAGCCCGCAGAGCCCCCCGACTATATGAAGAAATATCTATCGATAAAAGCCTCTAAGCCTTGTGCAGCCACGTCCCTTGAAGCAGTTGAAGACCGCTCATTTTTGTCCTCTTTCCAGGTCAATAAAAAAGAGGAGCTTATGGCTATATACAGGCGCATACCAAAGGAAAGGCTCAACAATCCCTTGATTTTCTATCAAAGAGCGCAGATTCCCGCAAGCATCAGCGATCTCTCAAGGAAAATCTACTCTGTTGGAGAGCTTGAACACCTAATAGAAAACGAAGCTGAATCTGAGCTTGAATATGCAGGCATTGCGTTTTTGATGGAATTTCTGGCCCGAGACTTCGCAAGCGAAGCTTCAAAGAAAATAGACTCCGCCTTTTGCATTCTTAGCTCATTTACAGACAGAGAGATAATAGACTCGCTCCAACAGGGGCAAGATCTTGGCTTAGAGGCGGCGAAGCGTGCAAATGGCGCCTTTTTGGGATTGGACTTTGATCCAATCATGATTGCTTGCGCAGAGCATTCCGGCGCGCCTCTGAAACTAAGCGACGCAAAGCTGTATTTCCAAAAGGCCGCCAGAGCCGACGCATTCATAGATGTCCTGGCCCATATCACAACCGACTCGCTTGAAACCTTCAAATACGACGCTTTAAAGTCGACCTTCGTCGGAAACGGCAGCTTTTACGCCAAGCACAGCGTCGACAGGGCGCTTGACGATATTCCGCCTGTCATTGATGCGTTAAAGGCGGAGCAGCTCTTGCAAGAGGCTTGCTTAAAATGGAGGGCGAGAAAAGACGAGCTTATGGATGTCTACTCGCTCAGATATACTAAATATGGGAAATTCCGAGTAAGAGGAGAGTTGGATGAAGCTAAAATTTGCGAATACATAATACTAAACCGGTTGTCCGGCAGATTCAACCCCTCGAATCAAAAAGAATTCGCGAAGCTCCGAGACTTAGCTTGGTCTATGTTCTATAAATTCGAAATTCGCCTTCCTAAGATCGATGGCAGGCTTTTAAGCATCATGCAGACTTTCATGATTGAATGCGGCAAAGACGAGCTTATAGCCATTAGAGCGATTAACATTGAAAAAAGCCTTCTTTGCGAAATATATGAGCATTACCTCATCAGCGGCAAAGCCATGTCGGTGGAAGAGCTCTTCTCATATTTTGAAGATCAGCTCATTTCTCGGACGAATATTGCCACCCCTCTGTTTTTAATGAATGTTTTGAAGCTAAGGTTCAAAAGGGACAGATTTATACTTCAGGCTGTAAAGCCGAAAGCCCAGCAAAATCCCGCTGAATGCCTCGCCCTTGAAAATAGCGGCCCTATTCAGGCCCTGCCCACTGCGGAAGAGCCCATTAAAGATCCTGCATATACAGCTGAAACCATCCAGGATTTCATTCATTACGTACAAAGCGCGGATTACTTCCGAACAGAGTCAGTACTGGCAAGATTTCCTGGAATAACCGAGGACTTCTTAAATAAGAGCCTGCAATCCAGAGACGATATGCTTTCAATGAAAAAAGGGCTATTTATCTCCAAGGCTGCAGCGAAAGCCTCGGCATTGCTGCCTGATTGGCTTCTCAATGATGTTTTGGAAGCGGCAGCTCCCGTTTCCATAGAAATTTTGCATCAAGCTTTCTTTTTCAAGGATGCTCCATTGATGCTGGAACTTAATATCTACACTCCCGACGATCTTTTCATCATATCCAGATACGCTTACTCAGGCAAACTAAAGTTCGAATATCCATATTTGCTAAATAAAGACAATGAAGAACTCATTTTGAGATATTAGCTGTTCAGTCATTTATACTGATTATCAAGCTCCAAAAAAGGAGCATTGAATGAATATAGGCATAAAAGCCGAAATTCAGCTTTATCGCTGAGTTTCGGCTTCTTTTAGCAATGTAGCGCGCCAGTATATTTCTAACAATTCCATCACCATAAGCATTGTACAAATCATATATTGTATATGGATTGCGTCGCCATATATTTTCACCCATCGGCCTGAGAGTTCCCCTCAGGCAGGCCTGGGAGGAACTCTCAGGCGCATATGCCAGAGCGCAATGAAGCGCATCGGCGGATCTTCCGGAAAGGCAGGTGCATAAATGCGGCTGGGATACTTGACTGTTGTGATGCGCTTGGCAAATGAATCTTTGCCTGCCGCAGAAGCTAGAGTATTAATTAAGGATCAGTTCGGAGCCATTCTATATGATCTTGTTGCGGATGCAAACGGAAGGACTGAACAGGCGGCCCTTGAGATTCCCGATGGCATTGTTTCGGGGCTTCACAGCCATCGGATAGGCAGGTTCACTGCGGAAGTGCCCCCCTCTCCTTATTTTTGCTCAATGACGATAACTGGAGTCGAAGTGTACAGCGAAGTGGCGTCGGTGCTTCCCATTGACTTAACGCCTATTTTTAAAGATGAGCCTGATAAAAATCACATAACCGTGCATATTGAGCAGTTGCATGGCTGCGACTGGCGGCCTCCGCAGAATGCCGACGCAATCCCTATTGAGATGGAAAATGCTCTCAGCAGGCTGGCGGATGTTCAAATACCTGAGAGCGTCTTTGTGCATCTTGGCCGCTTGCAGGAAGCCGACGCGCTAAATGTCAGAGTAGGACTGGAAAGCTATCTTAAAAACGTTGCGGCGTCAGAAATTTACGCAGATTGGTCGGAAGAGGCGCTATACGCCAACATATACTGCCATGTCAGCCTGCTTCTAAGCAGAGTCTTCAGCAGATGGTACAGGAGCCGGGGCTATCCTTTCGACATCACTAGCGATCCCGCCTCGGATCAGATCTATCAGCCATGCCGATCGATTCCTGACAACATCTCATATATAGTTGATCGCGTATTTAATGTATACATCCGCAGGCTTGGAATGGTGGAGCCTTGCTTCCCCGTTTTATGCGGGGGAGATCCCGATTACTGCGGCAGCGGCTTGTCGCAATGGGGCAGCGAATACTTGGGGCGGGCAGGCCATTCTCCTCTGGATATTCTGATGCTTTACCTGTCTTCGGACATAGAATTTGCGGAGTCGACGAATTTTCGGCTGGAAATCGGAAATATCCTGAAGCGCCTTCTCAAGGAGGGCGACAGCGGCCGCGACGTTTCACTCGTGCAAACATATTTGAACAGGCTTCGCATAAACTACCCGGCCATACCGGAAATCGAAAATCCCAATGGATTCTTCGATTCGAAAACCCTGAAATCCGTCAAGGCCTTCCAAAGCCTCTTCAATCTTGATGCGGACGGTATAGTGGGAAAAACTACATGGTTTCAGCTGACTAAAATATACTCAGCGGCAAAAAGGCTGGAAGAGCTGGAAAACGCAAAAATCAAGCCTAATTTAGACTTTAGCTCTCAATTTGAAGCTCCTGAGGAAAATTCGGAAAATAGCGCCTTGCTGCGCCATATGCTGGACTATGCCTCCCTTTTCTTCAAGAGCGTGCCTTCATCGGAAGAGGCGGCCTATTACGGCATGCCCGCCCAATATCAGACGGCGTCTTTTCAAAAAACCTTCGGCTTGCCTCAAACAGGCAAAGCAGACGCCGCTACGCTGAGAATGCTCTATGATCAGTACAGGGTTTTGCGGGAAATAGCATCTCTTGACGCCGCTTCCGAAAATGCGGCGGATGAATTGTCTGAGCCTCCCGGCGAGATCCTCTCGCTGGGTTCAACCGGAGAGCGCGTCCTGTTGCTGCAACAGTATCTGGAAGGCCTAAGCAAACGCCATCCCTCCATTTTAGTCGTCTATCACAACGGCACATTCGGCGCTGACACCGACAGGGCTGTAAAAGTCTTTCAAAATCTTTACGGGCTGACGCCTAATGGAATAGTAGACCAAAAAACTTGGGATCGAATAGAATCGGAATACAGCAGCACGCCTCCGCAGACAATCCTCCCATTTCCAGGCTACCGCCTTATCACAGGCTCAAGCGGAGAGAACGTGCATGTCATTCAGAACTACTTGAATGACATCGGCAAAACCTTTACAACGCTTCCGACAATTTCGCCAGACGGGCTCTATGGCAATAACACTTACTCCGCGGTATTTGAATTTCAAAAGCTTTTCGGCCTCCCAGCAACGGGCTTCATAGACAAGGATACATGGGACTCAATTGTATCAGTTCATTCAACCACCCTTGCGATGCCAAAGTATCCAGGGAAGCCCATTCAAATAGGCGATGAGGGCAGAAGCGCTCTCGTGGCTCAAACACGCATGCTAGGCATGCAAAAAGCGCATCCATCCATACCTGCCTTTGAGCTTAACGGCGTCTTCGGCGAAGCTTTTGAAAATGCGGTCAAGGAGTTCCAAGTGCTCTTCCATCTCAATCCAGATGGAGTCATTGATGAGAAAACTTGGTCGATGCTGGAATCAGCGCACAAAGGCCTCAAAAACAGCGTTAAGTTCCCAGGCGACAATATCGTCATAGGCTCTACCGGAGACGCGGTAAAAGCAGCCCAGGAGCGCCTCGCAAACTTGAGCAGGCGCTATCCGTCAATCCCCCTTGTTACGATGGACGGCACCTTCGGCAATGTAACGCTTAACGCTGTAACTGAGTTCCAGCGCATTTTCGGCTTGCCTGCAACCGGAGTGATTGACAGAGCTACATGGGATCGCCTCTTGGAAGAGGATGACGCCTTAAAAAGCGCGGCGGAGGAGATCCTGCCGGTTTTCGCCCGCCATACGGCCGACAAGGCCCCGGCTTTTTCTCAGTCGCATGCCGCGGGCAATAGCAGTCAAACCTTAAAAAACATGGGCCAAAGATCGTTCATGAGTCCAGCCGCGACCCTGTCTAACCAGAACGATAGGCCTTTAGAGGGAGAAGTAATCGATTTGGAAAACCCAAAGCCTAAAAGCGGAAATCTTCTATTTGCGCTTGCGGTTATTCTCATCTTAAGGCGCTTTGCAAATGCCTGATTTGCATCAAAAAGCTCCTATTTTAAGGTCTTGGTATATACTGCTTTTCATATAAAATTGCCTTTTTTGCACTCGCTGTATAATCAAGCTCCAAAAAAGGAACATTTGATGAAAAGCGGTATACTATGAGCGCGGATGCCGAAATCGGCATTTTGCCTAGTTAGAAACGCCGATTTCGGCATTTAGAACCTAGAAAGTAGATGATCAGGCCCCAAAATCGGCACATTTGAGCATATCAGCATAATTCAACCGTCCGAAAAAGGGATGCCCAGTGAAGAGGCATCCCTTTTTCGTGTTTTCATTTCAGTCGCGCTGTTTTTTGCGATTCTTGTAATCCTCTTCGATCTCCTTCTTCCACGATGAAGGAAGGGCATTGGCATGAGATTGGCGATAGCCCGATACAGCTTTTGATACCGAGCGGTACTTCAAACTCTCTCCTTCATGGTCGCTGTGGTAGCTTACGGCGTTGCTGGCTTGAATGCCGAGCTTTGCAGCTTCGGGAATTGAGTCCATATTCGCGCCCAGGAATATGAACTCCCATTCGCATTCTTTCTTCTTCTTTTCCACAAGCGCTCTGATAGCGCTGTAGGTATATTCTTTGCTGCTGTTTTCCTGGCCGTCTGTAGTAATGACGAAGATAACCTTCTCAGGGCGGCATTCCTCCGGCAACGAATTGAAAACATCGCCTATTTTCATTATGCTAAAGCCCAAAGCGTCCAAAAGCGCAGTAGCGCCCCTGACATAGTACTCTTTGGAGGTTATTGGCGAAACTGCTTTGATGTCAACCCTGTCATGCAAAAGCTCGTACTGGTTGTCAAATAGCACAGTAGTCAGAATAGCTTCCCCAGAAACTTCCTGTTGATTTTTGATGAAAGAGTTGTAGCCTCCGATTGTGTCAGAAACTAAATTGTGCATTGAGCCGCTTCTGTCCAGAATGAATACAATCTCTGTCAAGCCTTCTTTCATTCAAATCCCCCCTTGAATAATCCAAAGCAAAATATCTGATTTGCAATCAAATATGCCGATTATGAAGCACTGCATAATCTGACCTCAACATCGGAGCATTTAGGTGCATATCAGTATATATAGAAACGGGTGGCTTTCAACTTGCAGAAACAAGAATCTCTCGACATGCTTGCTCCGCCTAAAGAGGCGGGCGACTTCTAGGCAATCTCGGTTAAAACTGATTTGCAGTCATATGCGCCTAATTATACTGCTTCTCATATAAACCCCTATGAAGCTTCGCTTCACCACTAAGGATGAAAATATTAAACCATTTGCGTGTTTGAGGCATATACAAATGTCCATAAAATGTATTTCGTACTAAACTGCCTTTTTTGGAGCTTGATTATACAGCGAGCGCGAAATGCCAGTACCGGCATTTCGCGCCACTCAATGGATAATCAAGTTCCAAAAAAGTGATGAAAAGCGGTATAGCTTTGTCATCCACTGTAGAGCCAAGGTTCAAAGGCAGGCGGTTTTAAGGGGAAGCAGCTCAGTCATTCCAGCGATTTTGGGGCTTTCCTATGCACGCCGGCATATGGAGCTAAATATATTATACAATGAAAATGGCATAAATGGAATCCTTTACGCAAACTTCATCCTTAAGCGCTCTTTTATAATCAGTTTAGCGCTGTTTTGCTTAAATAATTGCGCGTTATCAATGAAGATAGAAAGTCAATGCGGACGATAATAAGGCTGCCACCTTGGCATACACTCCTAATCAACAGCTTTATCGCGCGTCAACAATCCTTAATCACCATAGAAATGGAAGCCTTCTCTGATCTTGTACTTGCCGTTTTTATAAGAAAGCATGCTCAACGATCCATTTTCCAAGAAAACATTCCCATATGCTCCGCCATCCTCGCTTATCGCAGTCAAGACTGACTTAATCCCAGCGCCATGGCTAACAATTATGTAGTCTTTTCCTTTAAATTTCTCTGTGCACGCATCAAGCGCCCTAAAAAATCTTTTTTGTAGAGCTTTGTAGTCTTCCTGGCCCTCGTAGTCCAAGGCAGGGAATTTTTTTCTCCTTTCTTCCATCGTCAGTCCAGAAACCGGTCCGAAATCCCGCTCTATGAAATCACGTTCTACAAAAACCTCAAGACCGCCGAGAGCTTGTGCTATGATCTCGCCAAACCGGCTCGCCCTGCAAAGCGGACTTGTCACAACTGCGGACCACTTATGGCAACTCAAGCGCTTTGCCGCAATGCGCGCCTGCTCAATGCCTGTTTCATTTAGAGGTATGTCTTCATGGCCTTGCAGCCTCCCCTGCTTGTTCCAATCTGTTTCTCCATGCCTGACAAAGCAGATGAGCGCGCTTTCTTGCTGAATTCCAGACATTCTCCAATTCGCCTCCAATGTGTTCCAATCCAGTACATGCGCTTGTCTGCCGACGAAAAGATACTGCCAAGCGATAGGCAGGCTATGCTGATTCGCATGTTAAATTTCCTATTTGGGAGTTTGACCGCGCAACGAGTGCGAAATGCCGATTCGGCATTTCGCACCGCTCAAATGGATAATCAAGCTTCAAAATAGGCAAGATTTGATTGCGAGCCGACATAGTGCGCAATTCTTCGCTACCAGCTGAATCATATGCTTGCTGTACTTATTGGCATATGAAATTCCCTATGCATTTGACTGAAAATCAGCAAGCATCGGTATAATTATACTCGTGAATTCAAAGCTCATCAACCGGGAAAGAACTAAAGAAGACCCGCAGTGGCATCTCTGCATTCAAGATTTGCAGATTAGTCAAATGCACCCGGCAGTTTCCATTGCAAATCGGTATAGCAAGCTTTCATCCGCTAAAGAGCGGAAAATGCAAAGCGCATCGGCATGCAGCATGCCAATGCGCGATCAAATGATCTGATTTTGATTCTCAATTGCATGTTTATACTGATTTCAAATGAAAGTCTGTACACTAATTGAGTTTCAATGTTCTCTTGATAGGAGCAGGGTATAAATTTCCCAGCTTTAATATACTGATTTGCACCCAGAGGTTCCGATTTTGAGGCCTGATTTATACAATTAGCGCTAAATGCCGATATCGGCATTGAGCTCCATGAAAGCGGATGATCGCGCCTCCAAAATCGGTGCATATGGCGGAAAATCAGGATAATACCGTAAAGGCGTATTGAGAAGCCGCGAAACTGGAATGTCTGACGTCAATTGGCATATATTAAAAAATCTCGAAATCAAGCTTTTCCAGCGCCCATCTCAAAATTCTTTTCGTATCGCTTATGACTTGCCCCTCTACCACCATTCCGACTTTTATCTGTTCATCGACGCCCTTGTAGCTCTTAATAGGCTTGTTTTCAAGGCTTGCCTCCACAGAGTAGTACTTCTCCCCGCTCTGGCTGGTGCTGGCATCGCTTGCTATCTGCGTCACAACGCCATCCACCATTCCGTATTCCTGATAAGGGAGCGCCAGAAACTTGAATTTAATGCGCTGTCCTACCTTTACGCCGGCTATGTCCTTGTTGCTTACGCTGAGAGTTACCTTGAATACATCCGTATCCGCAGGAATTATGCTTCCTATCTCAGTGCCCGCTTGAAGCAGCTCGCCTTTCATCAACTGGTAGCCCAGGTTTACTACGCCTTCTGTGGGGGCAGTTATGGCGTAATCGTTCATCTGCACTTCAAGAGTCTTCATCTCAGCCTGCAAATCCTTTACCGTCTTCTCCTTTGATTTGATCTCGGCATCGATTTGAGCCAGGGTGTCAAGCCTTACTTTATCAATAATGAGTTCGCCGGATTTCTTGTCTCCAGAAAAAGTGAGAACGTCATTTTCAGCTTTTTTGATTGTGAATTCCAACTCTTCAATAGTTCTTTCTACTGATGAGACGCTTTGCTCAATAGAGAGAAGCTCGCTCTGCTTTAATGAGCCGATGGAAGCCTTAATTGAGGCCACCCTTGCGGCGGCATCGTCAACGTCTGTTTTAGCGGAGGCGCCCGCCTCGAAAAGCTGCTTGCTTTTAAGAGCTTGCTCTTCAGCATTTACAAGCTCATCCTTCAAATCTCCAAGCTGAGCTTGGTACTTGGTCAGCTGGGCTGCGTACTTCCCCATGACCGACTCTGACGGCGCTTGCGAGGCGTCGTCCTCTACGGCTTTCTTGTACGCGTTTAAATGCGCCAGTTCGCTTTTCGAGTACCTCAGAGAGTCTTTTGCGGAACTCAGGGAGAGTTGCGCAGACTCTTTCTGGTGTTCAATGTTTTGAAGCTCTTCAGTGCGCTGCTGCTCAGCAATCTGCTTGTCCATCAAGTATTTTTCAACAAGAAGCGAATACTGCCTGCCTTTGGCTGTGCTTTCATCCATTTTATTTTCGCTGAGATCTATGCATTCCCGGTACTGCCTGAGGCATTCAAGATCATCCAATGCCTCTTGTTCAAGCTGCTTGTCGTTTTCCATTTGCAGCAGCACCGATTCCTTGTCAAATGTGAATAAAACGTCTCCCTGCTTGACAAGCGCTCCATCCTCGAGAAACACTTCATCCACTTTGCCCCCGCTTATGCTTCTGATGACGCTCACGGCGTCAACGGGCCTGACAACTCCGCTCGCCTTGACATACACGTCAATGACGCCAAAATACATCCATACGGTTGCGCAAATGAGAACAGCGAAAAGAATGCCGGTGAAGGCCGCTATGAAATGGTGAGGCTCAGACAGAAGGATTTCTCTCGAGTCCCTGAGCTCTGCTATCTCGTAGGATTTTGCTCTCATATCTGACTACCCCCTGCGATGCAGGAATCTGATCCTTCCAAAGGTCGTAATAGCGGCCTTCAAGGTTCATCAGCTCCTCATGCGTGCCGATTTCGATTATTCTGCCTTTCTCCATTACGAAAATGCAGTCGCAGCTCATGATAGTCGACAGCCTGTGGGCTATCATGATAACCGTGACATTTTGAGTCTCTTCAAAGATCATCGACTCAATCGCCTTTTCAGTGATTGAGTCCAAGTTGCTTGTAGCCTCATCCATAATAAGTATGTCTGGCTTTTTGAGAATGGCTTGGGCTATCGCAATTCTCTGCCTTTGTCCTCCTGAGAGGTTGTTTCCGTTTTCTTCCAAATATGTATCGTATCTAAGAGGCAACTCATTTATGAAGTCGTGGGCTCCCGCCTTCTTGCAGGCCTCTATTATCCTCTCCATCTTGCAGTTTCCCACGCCGAACCTCAGATTGTCGGCGACGGTGCCGCTAAAGAGAAAGATATCCTGAGATATGTAGGCGATTTTCTTCCTTAGATGGTCTACGTTTATATCCGAAATGTTGAATCCATTTATCGATATGTCGCCCTTCTCGAAGGGGTAGAATCTAAGAAACATCTTTGCCAGGGTCGTTTTCCCCGATCCGCTCTCTCCAACGAGCGCTATTTTGGAAGCTCCGGGAATTATCATGTTTATGTTATTGAGCACCAGAGCCCTTGAGCCGTACCTAAAGTCGAGGCCTCTTATAACTATCGTCCCCTTGAGGTTTGGCTTCGCGTTCTTCTGCTCCTTGGCCGACTTTTCAAGCTCCAGATCCAGTATTTCTCCAAGCCTCTGAGCCGCGACTATGGCCGTCTGCATCTGCGGCTGCAGGTTTATGAGGTTTTGTATGGGTTCCAGAAAGTATGTAAGAAGGGCGTTGAAAGTCAACAGCTCCCCGATAGACATTTGCCCTTGGAGCACGCTTGACGCCCCCGCCCAGAGTATGCACACCCCTCCGATGCTGGCTGCGGCCTGAGAGAGCGTACCCTGAAGATTGGTCATGGTGTTTCCCTTAAACGTGCTCTTAATGAGCTGCACAAACTTGGTCTCTGTCTGAAGCGTCACCTTTCTCTCCGCATTGTACGATTTTATCAGCTCGATGCCGTTTAGCGACTCGACCATATAGGATGAAAGCTGGGCGTTCTGCTCCATTTCCTTTTCATTGATCTTCTTCAGCGGCTTGTTGAAACAGATGACTATAAGCGCATATATAGCGGCTATGATGATGGTCACCATGAAAAGAAAAGAGTTCTGATTGTAAAGGATAACTCCGCCTCCGACCGCCATAAGGGTGTCTATCATAATTGTCAGAGTCGCTGATGATATAGCTTCCCTTACCTTGCCCGCGTCATTGAAGCGTGAGATTATCTCTCCAACTTTTCGAGTTCCGAAAAATGAAACAGGCAGCTTCAAGACATGCTCGTAATATCCGAAGATAAGGCTGATATCAAGTTTTTGGCTTAAATAAAGAGTAAGCTGAGATCTAAAGAACCCCAGAACGCTTTTAAAAGCGTACAGAAGGATTATTCCTATGGAAATGACTGTAAGCGTTTTAGAAAGCTGATTAGGGATTATGTCATCCATAAGGAACTTGAAGAAGAAAGATCCCAAAACTCCAAAAAGGGTAAAAAGCACTGACGTGAAAAAAATATTCGCGATAAGCTTCTTCTGAGGAAGAAGGAGCTCAAAGAACCTCGCAAGCGTCGACTCCTTTACGTTAGCCCTCTTGAAATTGTCTGAAGGCAGCATGACAACAAGCACGCCAGTCCACATTTTGAAGAATTTTGCAGGCTTGTACTTGACCATGCCCTTGCCTGGGTCAGCTGCAATGATTTTTCTTGGAGTGATCTTGTATATCACAACATAGTGAAGAAGCATTCCATCCACAACAACATGGGCTATGCAAGGCAAGGGAAATTTGGAAAAGAACGCCTTCTGATCCCCTTTGACCGCCTTGGCCGTATAGCCTAGATTTTCCGCCGCCCTTATTATTCCGTAAGCAGAAGTTCCCTGCCTGTCTGTTCCGGCTATCTCTCTGATCTTGGCTATTGGAATGTTCAAGTGGTAGTATTTTGATATGCTTGCAAGGCATGCTGCGGCGCAATCTGTCATATCGTGCTGTTTGATGCAATAATAGGTTTTGAACACGACAATTTCCCTTTCAAAGTTTCCTGCTTAATGAGCCGTCTGAGCGGGTGACGCCCGCCGCTTCAGTAAAGCCTGCTGGAAGATGAATAAAGGCGCTAAACCCAATAGAGGTTTTAGGATGGCGCTTTCTAAATATCGATGTATTTAATGCTAATAATTGCTATTCTATTATAATACGACGGTAAATCGCTGTCAATGCGTTTCAATTTGCAATAATGATGCTTTTTGGGAATTATCGTCGTATTTCGCTTTTGATCCTGCAGTGTTGATATGCATTGGAAGCATCAGGTTTTGATGAGTGATTATAAGTCGCTCAGCGCATTTTTGGAGAAATATCAACTTGGTTTTTATCGTAAATGGGAGGCACATAGGTGGAGCACACATGCATCCGCCTAAAACATCCAGGCGCCGCGTGTATTGGCTGGCGGAAGGTCTGCTTATTTTCATAGAAACCCCTATGAAGCTTCGCTTCACCGCCAAGGGTGAAAATAGTAAGTCATTTGTGTGTTTGAGGCATGGACCAATGTCCATAAAATGTTTTTTCGTACTAAACTGCCTTTTGGGATCTTCATTAAAGATCCAAAAAAGAGACATTTGATGAAAATCGGTATACGCGCTTGACGTCTGCGGGCGACGTTCATCACTTACGCATCAATGGGGTACAAGGCAGTTTCAGCGTTTTGCTGGTTCTAAGGCGCAAAGCACATAGAAAGTGCGCCAAGCAATGAGGTTTCGATATTTTTGCCGTTCCCACAGCAGAACACAAGCCCGTTTTTGGCAAGGCGTCCGCTTGGAAAGGCATGCGTCTAAAAGTGTTGTGGCGGCTTCGCCGCTTTTCTTGCTTTTACTCTGACGTTGCGCTAAATCTCCAGCAGCGATTGCAAGCTTCAGCTTCAACAGCAACTCCGTTGATAGCAAGTCCGACCAATATCTATATATGCCGTGGCGTAAACTAAGCTGAAAAAAAGGCGCATATCGCAGAGAGCGCAGGATGAAAAGAGAAAGCAGAGCCACTGCGCTTGATGCGGAAATTCGAAAGTCCTGCGCTTTCGCTCCTCCTCGGCAGGGGCTTTATCCAGCGCGTTCCACTGTTCATTCTCCAAGCGTTTCACCGCCGATAATGCCTCTTGAAACACGTCCCCTGATCCGCGTGGTTTTCAGATGCATAAAATATAAGTATATATGCTTATTTGCTTATGAAGTATACCTGTTTTGGATTTTGATTATCCAGCGTCTCTATGGACAATCAAGCTCCAAAATAGGTATATTGGGTTGCAAATCAGTATAGTTCGGGAATACTGTTCGCCTAGGTTTCGCAGCGCATAAGCGGTTTCTCCATTTATCGCCGATAGCCTCCATTGTGCCGCCCAAAGCTGTTGCTTTCTCCGCAATAGCCAGCACGCGGCAAGCAACAGACCCCTTTGCGCGTATGGCTTAAACAATACGCAATCCGTCAGGGCGCAAACCTGATGGTCATGACCATCACTGACATAGACGCCGCAGCAGGCTGCGCATCTCTGCGTTGTACCGCCCGCACCGCACAAAGCGTAGAGCGGCGCGCTTATCTGCTTAGCTTGACGGGCAGCGCCGCGAGCGATAGGGCAATGGGAGATGCGAGCTTTTTCATCTCAATTGCCTTGAGAGGCTAGAATCCTTTTAAAGAAAAGCTAAATTTTCAGATTTTTTCTGCTGTTGACGTCTGGCCCCTAGCGTCGGATTTTTTTCTTTCAAAAGCGCCTTTCGGGCAAAAATGAACGCACCTGCCGCAATTCACGCATTTTTCCTTATCTATTACAGGTGGCGAATATATGTTTCCCTGAGTTATAGCATCCTGCGGACAAACATTTATCGCGGGACACTTGTGGTTCTGGGGGCATTTATCTTTATTAATCGTAATGACCATTTTCGCGCTCCCCTTCAAATCGTCCTATTATTCGCATAATTCTTGACGCTCATTCGAAGCTACGATTTAACCGTGTCATACGGCCAGTCAATAATCCCTCCGAAGTCGTAGACATCGGTATATCCCATATCCGCCAACTCCTTTGCCGCAATAGCAGACCTTCGCCCGCTTCGGCAATAGATGAGAATGCGCGCTTTTTTGTCTGGAATCGCTTCGAAGGCTCGCTCTTTGATTTCGTAGTCCGGAATCAGCACTGCGCCGTCAATCCGATTTTCGTTGTACTCATTCTGCGTTCGGACGTCTATCAATATGAATTCTCCGCCATCATTCATTATTTTACGCGCTTCCTCGGCGGAAATTTCGTGATGCTCCGCTGTTTGGAGCTGCTCGGATTCGAGCGGGGTTTCGGACTTTTCATCTCCATCGCAACCAACCAAAGCAGCTATGACAAGAAATAAAAACAAAAAAAGCAATCCCTTCATAGCAATCCCTCTTTAGCAATAATATTTCTTAAGTGTCGCGATAACTTCTGCAACTCTCGCGTCGGCAACGGAATACGTCACGTTCTGAGCGTGTTTGTCTGATTCTAGAATTCCAGCTGTTTTCAACAGCGTCAGATGCTGTGATAGGGCTGACGCTGTAATGTTAGGCACAAATTCAGCGATATTGCTTACCGTCAACGGACCTCTGATCAACGCGCACAGAATTAGAAGCCTGTTTTCATTGGCAAGAAGCCTCAGCATTTCCGCAATTTTTTTGGCCTTCTCCTCCATTTGCTTTATCATCCTTCCAATGTTTTATCTTATAGATTTCCTGAGTAATAGGACAGTAAACGCAACGCGAACGATAATGAAATATGATCATCGCCATCAATCAGAAAATTGTTGAAGCCAGCATATAACTGATTTTCATAGAAAACTGCCTTTTTTGGAGCTTGAAACACAGCGAGTGCAAAATGCCGATATCAATCGCACCACTCAATGGACAGTCAAGCTCCAAAAAAGGAACATTTGATGAAAATCGGTATATTGCGGATTTCCGAATTGACGCACACAATTTTCTCCCAGCTCCAAGAGAGTTTGAAAATCCAGAGTAACGCGACAGCCGCAGTGAGACCATGAAAACTTAAACAGTGCCGTAACCATCTGTCGGAATATCGCCATAAAGAATTGCCGAATCCATGTGTAAAGATCATACCGAGCCACGCGAAAAGAATGTTGAACAAACTAAACGCAAAGTACAAAAGTTCGGCAATCCAAAGATACTCATTCCATTACTTTTTCGTACCGCCTCCTCCCGTTAGGAATCGTCAATCACGTCGGGGATCGCGCTTTCCGAAACCGACGCATTTCAGTGCGTAGACTGCAGCGCTGATTCCTTTGTCGATACGCATAGCGGACTTAGGGCAGATAGGGACGCAAACTCCGCAGGCTACACAATTTTCAGATAAAAGCAATTTTTGCTCTCTTATAAGTAATTTAGTTATTGCTAATATACTGCATGTTAAGATAATTGTCAATATAGAAATGTGAATTTTCTGTGAACGCTTAAACTTCTGAGAGCTATCGCCTTGACGACACGGACTCTTGTTTATGGCAGGCGGTAGAGGCTAAGCAGAAATTCATAGCAAAGATAATGTCCTCAAAATCTCTCATTTTATCATCAAGGAATAGTTGCTATAACATGCAGTCAGCATTTTTTCATTCAATTGATTATTAGCTCTGCAAAGCAAGTCGAACTATAGAAAGGCGTGGGATCAGTCGAAGCGCATCCGCTAATCTTATAAATCGGGGAATTAACATTAAGAAATGGCGACGCGAATGTTTTGCCATGCGAATGAGGCTGGAAAAGCGCAATGGGACGTCTCCGCAGATAAAGGATTTTCTCCCATAAAGCCTGCTGATTTCTACGTGCGACCAGCCTCCTTCCGACTGGAAGCGCCATGCCATCCCCCTTCGACTCTTTCAAGCCTCTCCGCTTTACTTCGGGCGTGAGGGGGAGTCCCCTATAGAACTTGACAGTGGTGAGTTTTATGTATTGATATTACATAAATGGACTTTTTTTCCAACAGAGAAGTCAAATATTAGGGAGAACCTGGATTTTTCTTAATATTCCTGGATTTTGCTGACGG
>JAISZB010000376.1 GCA_031269465.1 Clostridiales bacterium
CAATATTTGAAATGGAATTATTATTGGATATTTTGCACAAAAATTTAAAATATTCGTTGAATATTTCTATGCGATGGTTTTATATGGCTATTGGATTGCCCGGTTAAGTTGAAAGACCCACATTTTGTTGCTTTCGAATGATAGACTGGGCGAAAAGAAAAAGACAAATAGAGAGATATCCGAGTTGTTCGACATCTCACCCACCACGATTAATCAAATCAGGAGAACTTGCTCCAGTCAGGGTGTCGAAGCTGCGATTCGCCGCAAAACACGATTGGACGCACCGCATATCTCCAAAATTACTGGCGAATTTGAGGCTCACGTAATCGCCACGGCTCTCGGACCAGTTCCCGGCGGTCGCGCCCGTTGGACTTTGCGTCTTCTCGCCGAATACTGCGGGGAGCGGCAGTACATAGTGTCGATCTCTCATGCCGCGATCGGCGCTATGTTGAACTCGAATCAAGTAAAGCCGCACCTTAGCAAATACTGGTGTACTCCAAAAGAGCATGATGCCGAGCTTGCGCTCTGCATGGAGGATGTTTTGGGAATATATAAACGCAATTACGACCCCCGCTTTCCAGTTATTTGCATGGATGAGAAGCCCGTGCAACTACTTGACGAAATCCGGGAGCGTGCTTCCGCGAAGCCGTTGACCACCGACCCTGACACGGGAATTTCAAAACCCGGCTCAGTAGAGAAAATCGACTCGGAATACGCTGGATGCGGCACAGCAAGCATCTTCATGTTCGTTGAGCCGCTCGGCGGTTGGCGGCGCACCGCGGCGTTAAAGTCGAGGAAGAAGGAGGATTTCGCCTTGCGAATGAGAGAAGCGGCGGAACGTTTCTATCCTGACGCCGAGCGAATCATCCTCGTGGCTGACAACCTTAATATCCACAATAAGGCCGCATTCTATGAGGCGTTTCCGCCAAGAGCTGCATATGCCCTCTCCCAAAAATTTGAGTTCCACTACACTCCAAAACACGGAAGTCGGCTCAATATAGCTGAGGCAGAATTGAGTTCGATGTCGATACAATGCCTTGGCAGTCGGCGCATAAGCTCAATTGACGAGCTTAACGGCCAATTACGGGCGTGGGAAACCGACAGAAATGCCAGACAAACGGGAGTCAACTGGCATTTCACGACGGACGACGCAAGGATCAAACTCAAACGTCTTTATCCGACACCGTTATTTGACGAATAAAAGAGTGCAGCGGCGGGGTGTGAATGTTCATATTTTCCTCCCTGCCGACTTAAATTTTGATACAGTTTTAAGCTTTACAGAGCACTAGTCAATAAGCTGATTTTTTAAATGTGAGGCCGCCTCGTTTATACAGCGCTCAACCTTCATTTCTCGTAATCCTCCGCGTCATAGTAAATAACCTGAGTTCCAGCATTTTCAAAGGAGAACGGCACCTGCAGTAGGCTTGACATCGCGTCCACGACGCTTTTCCGCCTCTGCGGCTCGACATAGAACAGCAGGAACCCGCCGCCGCCCGCCCCTAGGAGCTTGCCGCCGAGCGCCCCCGCCTTGACGGCCTTGCAGTACAGCCCGTCAATCGAGTCGTTGGATATGCCGCCAGATATTCCGCGCTTCAGCTTCCAAGCGTAGTCGAGCAGCCTTCCGAAATCGTCCAGGCTCCTGCCTGCCAGCGCCTTCTCCGCCTCATATACGAGCGACGCCATCTCTTTAAGCTCCGAAGCCTTTCCCTTTATGGCTTTCTGAGTATCGGCCTGAATGTCGCTCGAGAATCTCGAAAAGCCCGTAAAGAGCAAAAGCAGGCTGGAGTTCAGCCTTCTCTTAGTCTCGTTGTCGATGACGACGGGGGCCACGCTGTATCCGCCGGCTGAGAACTCAATGCGGTTGAACCCGCCGAACGCCGCAGCTATCTGATCCTGGACTCCGCCGCTCTCCGCGCACAGCACGCGCTCCAGGTAAATGGCGTCGTCCGCGAGCTGGCGCTTGCTCTTCATCCGGCCTTTAAGGGAATAGAATGCGTTGAGCATTCCGACCGCGAACGAGCTGCTCGTCCCGAGGCCGGTTCTCGCGGGCAGATCGGCTTCGTAGGAAAGGCGGATCTCCCTCATGTCGAGCATCCGCACGGCGTTCCTGATGGCGGGGTGCTTCACGGAGCCCAAATCTGTGACGCGCTCTATCGTCGAGTACGCGAACTCCGATGAGTAGTCGAAGAACCTCGGCAGGTGCCGCGCGTTCACGTAGCAGTACTTGTCGAAGGTCGTGGACAGCACCGCGCCCCCGTGCTCCATGTAGTATTCGGGGAAGTCCGTCCCGCCGCCGAAGAACGACATCCGGAACGGAGTCTTGGTTATTATCATCCTCTTGCAATTTCTCCTATCCGCCTGCAAATGTGCAATGCGTTTTTATTCTTGGCATGGCATTAAGTTTTATATCTTCATATCTATGATTCAGTAACTTTAAGGACTTTTCTTTGTATGTAACAGCCCTGCGCGCTAAATGATTATATATCTCATCCAGAAAGAGGAAACTCCTAAACAAAGATGCCTGTTGTTTGGGAGATTCCTTCTATCTATGCACGGTCTCAAGCAAAATTCTTAGAAATGGAGACAACTTTTTATTTCGCCATTACTTCATTCAGCAAAAGGAGTTGCTTGTACCTATCTGAAAAAAAGAATTGAACTAGGGTCATATGCGAAAATATAGCTGCTTTGGGTGGCCAATACAGCATCAAGCATCATGTATTTTTTCAATTTGCCAGTTATCTCAACAAGCACCCTTGACCAGAAATGCCTGGAGATAATGTCGCAAGGCAGAGGATACAAAGCTCCTTCCTCTCGAAAGCCTTACGGCTCCTGATGATTTTGTTCGGGATTGCACCAACGCGGATTATTGAAATAGCCAACTATGAGCATTCCATATAATACTATATTATATGGAATGCCTGACGCCTTTCCGTCAAAGGCCTCCCTCCAAGATACGATTATAAATCAGATGTTTAGTGAATATAGAAATGCAAGATATGACAATTACTGATGAAACCTCATTTGCATTTCCCAATTAAACGTTCGATGTAGTTTTCCAAACCGATAGCATGCAAACTCTCGGATCTAGCAACTGCAGAAGTAATTAACCAAACATACAATCTAACAGAGTTAATAATTTTCTAAAACATTGTATGCCAGAAAAGGCAGACGCATAGCGTCTGCCTTTTCTGTTCCATGTTCCTCAATAAGGTTAGCAATAAGCATGTTGTGGATAAATGATGGAGTCTGTATTGTGAAGCATCATCTCTTTTGATTAGAAAATTCTTTTTCAATTTTGAGAGGAAAGTCCTTTCCTGAAACGCTGAAACGTGAGTAAAACCTTTAGATGCCGCACTTTCAACCGCAGATCCTCAGTTTGCTGTCAGGCTAGTACCTGCTTAGGGAGATATAAATCTGGAGAGTTAAATGTTATCACAGTTGATCCTCCAAAAGCCTTGATTTAAGCAGTTCTTCACTAGGCATAAAATAGAAGCCTGGATAACTAAAAACGGCGTAAAATAGATGTTTATCACGATTAGGTTCGAGAACTTTTAACTCTGAGCGACCGAGCAATGTCATCTACAATAACTGGTGGAAATCCCGTCCGGCAGGGAGCAGCCGCTCCACCGGCAGCGAGCTGCGGAGCATCCACAGCAATGGGGATATTCGAGCGTCGGCAGTCGGGCATTAGGCCTGAAAGCGGTTGAACCCTGAAATAAGCGCGGAGCGGCGGGGAGTTGCTGGAAGCCGAAGCCCTCGAAAGCGGCATGGCTGGCTAAGGAAGCCGGGCCGGGCATGATGTACAAAGCGTGGACAGCGGCTCGGGAGGCTGAAATGCAGGGCATGGCCGGCGGCGCTACAAGCGGAGGAGGCCGAAAGGCGGCGTCGGGGGAGGAAAGGGCGGCGCGCATTTAGGCCCCGCCCAAGGGAAGCATCCGCCATGTTCAGGGATAGTCGGCGGGACGGCGGCGTAACTGGACAGGACAAGTGAATTATCAGCCCAAAATCCCCAAATGGCGTCCGCGTTACCATGCCGCTCAGTCAATGCAGGCTTTGTTGCGCCAGCAAAGCAAAAAGCTACGCATAGGAGGGCTTTCAGGAGCCGCTCAAAGCATTTCCGCTTGCCCGCCCGCACGGATCTGCGGGGGCGGACACTACGAGGCTTCCGCCTACTCGACTCAGATTAAATGGGAATAGCCAATAGCATATCACTCCGTCAGATTGCAAATCATTGTGAAAGGATCTCAAGTTGTGCTAATGCCAGGGGTTGCTCAATTCTCGCATTGACAGTTGAGAGTCTTTTTATCTCTAAGCTTGGCTTCATTTCCGTAAAACGTTGTAAATGTGACGTCGATGCCATAATCTTCGTTTTCAAGCTGTCCATCCAAACTTTTTCTCGCTCTATTAAAAGACTTGACAGTGGTGAGTTTTATGTATTGATATTACATAAATGGACTTTTTTTCCAACAGAGAAGTCAAATATTAGGGAGAACCTGGATTTTTCTTAATATTCCTGGATTTTGCTGACGG
>JAISZB010000379.1 GCA_031269465.1 Clostridiales bacterium
AGTGTCCGGGCGTGGCAATGCTCTGAATGCGGGGCAATCCACGACAGGGATATAAACGCCGCGATAAACATTTTAACCGCAGGAACTGCGGGGATAGCTTGCTAAATTTGCCCAACCTCTAGCGCGGTAAATATTTCTGCCGTGCTAAGTCAGGGTATTACGCAAGAAGCCCCTAGCTTTAGCTATGGGGTGGTTCACTTATTAATCCCAATGGGCATCAAGTGATTAAAGCATGCAGACGCCATGTTTCAGTTCATTATAAATATAATGGCATGCATTGGAACGTTCCGGTTTTGAGGCCGATGGATAATCCGGCTTCAAAATCGGATCATTTTACTGCGCGTCGGCAGATAGTTCGAATGTACAGCGGCTCTATGGATAATCAAGCTCGAAAAGGAGCATTTGATGAAAATCGGCGCGCTCTTCAATCTAAATAAGAACTGATAGTTCTGCTTATGGGGAATGCATGCTGACTCGCATATGAAAATGCCTGCTTTGAAGCCAGGCTGTACAGCGAGCGTGATTGATATCGGCATTTCGCGCCTTAAAAGCGCTGAATTCACGCATTTAAGAATATCAGCGCCAGTGGACGGTCAAACTCCAGGATAGTCTTATTTGACTGCAAATCGGCATGAATCTGCGAATGCGCTTAAAGTTGGCAGGAAAGGCTTAAATGGGCCTGCGCACTGGCTTTGCCAAGCAGTGAGCGATCCTATTTCAAAGTCTGGCATATGCCGCCATGGCGAAAAAAGCCGGAAGGAGCGGGCGGATCATCCGCCTTGTGCAAATATGAAGCTATACGCATTAAGAACTTTGAAATGCGCATTGTTGGCTATGTTTTTGAATCTCCCTCTTATATGCTCATTTTTAAAGCTGGGGTTTGCGGAGGTTGCAATCGGGGCGGCACTGTCTTTATTCTATATTTATTTCAACGTTAAGCCCAATGCCGGAGGCTCAGCTTTTGGCAAGCTGAGGATGCGGGTTCTTGCTGGAGGCTATGAATGCCTTTGGGCGGTCTTTGCGCTTTATGCCGTTGAAGCGGTGGTATACATCGCCGTCGCATTCCTCGCAAAGCCTGGTATTGGGCTGCCAATCGCCCTTGGAAATCTAGCGATGTTTTTTTCCTTTCTTGCCGTTATTCTAATAAACGGGACTGTGAGGGTGTTTGCCTCATCGAAGCAGGCGAGCCTCATTCTCAGGATTGCTTTCGTCATGCTTTGGTGGGTTCCGATTTTAAACTTGATACTGCTTAAAAAGTTCGCCTCAACCGCCAGAAAAGAGTACAAGTTTTTGGAAAGCTCATCAAAGCGAAATATCGACCGCAAGCACGAGCAGGTATGCAAGACCAAGTATCCTCTTCTCATGGTGCATGGGATCTTTTTCAGGGATTGGAAGAATTTCAACTATTGGGGTCGCATACCAGATGAGCTTGAGGCCAACGGAGCTGTCATCTTCTATGGAAATCAGCAGTCGTCCGCTTCTGTTGAATCATGCGCGGAGGAGCTTAAAGCCTGCATTGAGAAGATCGTCGAGGAGACCGGGTGCGAGAAGGTGAACATCATAGCCCATTCAAAGGGCGGGCTGGATTCCCGCTATGCTGTAAGCGCGCTGGGAATGGGCAAGCATGTCGCTTCTCTTACAACTATAAATACGCCTCACTGGGGCTGCAATTACGCGAGGAAGCTCATGGAATTGATTCCTGAAAAAATGGTCGGCGCTTTGGATCATGCCTACGACGCCCTTTTTTCAAAGCTCGGGGATAAGTCTCCTGATTTTTTGAACGGCCTGGTCGATTTGACGGATGTTGAGTGCGAGAAGCTCAACAAAGAACTGCCGGACTATCCGGGAGTTCTTTGCCAGAGCGTGGGTTCTAAGATGGCGTCGCGATTCAGCTCTCCGTTTCCTCTGAATCTTGGCTACAGCATAATAAAGCCGCTGGAAGGCGACAATGACGGCCTCGTTTCTGTGGGTTCCATGGAATGGGGCGAGTTTCTGGGAATTTTGGCGCCGAAAGGCAAGAAAGGGATATCTCATGCCGACATGATTGATCTGACAAGGAAAAACGTTGAAGGATTCGATGTTTCGGAGTTCTATGTGGATCTCGTTCAAAGGCTTAAGAAACGCGGCCTATGAACTGGATCATATAAGGCTTGCGCCTATCCCTTCCGCAGCTTGCCCCGTCACTGTCCTTTCTCTCTAGAAAGCGGCGGTTTTGGGTTCTATAGCGGCAATCTCATTATGGCCATTATACAGTTTTGGATATGAAATGCCTATTTGGAGCTTGGCTGCACTTTCAGAGAGTGCGATTGATATCGGCATTTCACACCTTAAAAGTGTACGGTCAAGCCCCAAAAATACTGATTTGCAGTCATATGCACCGAGAACTTTCCAGTGCAAATCTGCAAGAGAGCATTTGACTGCAAAATCTCTTTTAGCCTTTTACCATTTATTCAAAAAAACTCCAAATATATGAATAAAAAACGCAGCCCTGCAGATACTAAAGGCACAAACCAATAAGGAGAGTGTTGCATAGTGAGCAGGAATTATCCTGAAGTACTGCTTGATCCAGAAAAGACCGCCGTCGTCATCATCGATCATCAGCCTCAGATGTATTTTGGAGTGCAGGGAGCATGCAGGACAATAATTGAAAACAATGTCATCGGCTTAGCCAAAGCGGCGAAAGTATTCAAGGTGCCATGCATCTTGACTACCGTCGCAGCGAAAACTTTCTCCGGATACATTTATTCAAAGCTCCAGCAGGTATATCCAGACTTCGTGCCGATTGACAGAACCTCAATCAATTCATGGGAAGATGAGAACCTGAAAAAAGCCGTCAAAGACACCGGCAAAAAGAACATTGTGCTCGCCGGCCTATGGACGGAAGCCTGCGTTTTGTTTCCCGCCCTTTCCATGATGAAAGACGGCTACAAAGTGTTCGTAGCCACCGACGCATGCGGAGGCGCTTCCGAGCAAGCGCATGATATGGCGATCCAGCGCATGGTTCAAGCCGGTGCCAGTCCATGCACGTGGATGCAGATTATGCTTGAATTCCAGCGCGACTGGAACAACAAGGAAACCTATGAAGACGTCATGACAATAGTGAAAGAGCACGGCGGAGCTTACGGCCTGGGCGTAGAATATCAGGAGACAATGCTTAAGCCTGTGACGTACTATGTGAACAATCAGCAGATGCAAGGTTCAGGCCAGCAGCGCTGATTGAAAGCTGAAGAATCAGGAAGCGCCCCGCATTCAAAGCCTATGCTGGCTTGCGCAGTGCAAAAGAGGATAACCGGGCCTCAAAACCTAAGCGTTTGACTAGCGGATCGGCATATCTGTCTCGCATGCGAAATGCTTGCTTTGAAGTTTGTCTGTGCGGGATTAAAATGGACAGTCAAATAATATGAGAATTTTCAGTTTGGCGCTGGATTTTTGGTTTTGCTGGTTCAAAGGCAATCCGTTTTGCCAGTGCGTTGACTGAGCATAAGTATAACTAAGCGCATTTAAAAAGGCTGGGATGAGCTGCACAGATTTTCATAGAAAACAACCTCTTTTTTGGAGCTTGATCATACAGGCTCCAAAAAAGCAGCGTTTGATGAAAATCTGCATATCCCAGCCTTTTTGCGCTTAAAAAACGCTGCCGGCTTTTAAAACTCTTAAATCCCTGAATATAGGGCTTTTTGGATCTAAGCTGTTTATAACGACGCCTTCGCCGCCTTCATAGGAAGTTGAGTGTATGAAGAGGCTTTCTCCCAGGTACATGGCGACATGCGCCTTGAAAAAAAGGAGATCTCCGGGCTTTTTATCCTCGAAAGAGATTTCCCGCATTTCGAACCCGTCCTTTATAGCGGCGTCCCGATATATTATGATTCCGTTTAGCAGGTAGGAGATTGAGGTTAGCCCGCTGCAGTCGATGCCTGAAGGAGTTTTCCCGCCCCAGCGGTACTGGGTCCCAAGATACATTTTAGCGGTGTCTGTCAAGCACTTGCGGATGCTTTCCTCTTGATCCCTGGACCAAGAGGCTTTTTGGCTGCGCAGGAAAGGGGATCTTGCGTATCCGCAAGCGCCGCTGGGAAGTCCGACCTTGATCCATCCGTCAAAGCCCCCTTCACCTGGAATCTTCTCCAAAAGCCCGCCTCTGGGACTTTCAGCAATTGTTTGGGCCTTTACATCAGGAGCTTTCTTGATGTCGAGATTAGGAGCCCAAACAGTCCATTTATCAGCTCTTTGCCACTTCTCAGCCGATGGCGGGAATGCCAAGTCAGATGATTTGGCATAGCCAGTATATAAATAGTGGGTTTTAACTTTAACGAATCCGTCCTTTTCCGGAGACAAGCACTCAAGCGTATAGCCGAAGAGAGCTTCGTCCGCCAGTTCTGAGCCTATAAACGGCTCCTTGCTTAAAGGCGCCATGATGTTCGCTACAACAGCTTTCATGTCTATCAGATCCCTTCTGTTTAAGCTTCATGCGCATTACTGCGCTGTCAATCGCATTGATTTTGGCGGGCATGCGGATTTGCATATGAAAGCGCCTATTTGGAGCTATGCCGATTTGCGGCGCTTCAAGGCTTAAAACGCTCATAGACTCGCTTGGCGATCTCTCCAATCAGGCGTGGATTGCCTTTTATTCCCGCAGCCTGATGGATGAAAACCCCAAGATACACGTCTCTCGACGGCCAGGAAAGCACTCCGCAGTCATGGCTGAGGTATTTGAGGCCGCCCGTTTTATGAGCTATTTTAACGTCGTCCTGCCATATATATCGGCTTAACATGGAATTATCGCGCTGCTTTCGCAGAATGCGGATGGCCAGAGAACAGTGCTGCGGACTCAGAATGGTTGATGAAAATAGATTTTTAAAAAGCCGAAGCATGTCGGAGGCTGAGGTGAAGTTGTCGCGGCCTTGCGAGACGGCTTGAAAATCTAGCATTTTCCGGGAAAGCGCTGTTTTCTTCATGCCTATTGACTGAGCGTACTCGCTTACAGCTTTAAAGCCCAGCAGTTCTATGAGAGCGTTCGTCGAGGTATTGTCTGATTTTATGATCATCCAAGTCAATAGCTCAAGGATTGAAGCCTTTCTTGGGCCGGAATCAAATATGTCCGAATCATCCAGGATATCTTCCTTTCTCACATCCACCAGATCATCAAGGCTAAGCCTCCCTTCTAGTTCAGTTTGCAGGGCGCAAAGCAGAATCGGAACCTTAATGACGGATGCCGACGGCGCAGCTCTATGCGGCTCTATCGAAACAGAAGGCTCGCCGCTCGACAGATCCTGGCATAAAGCGCTTATTTTGCAGTCCTTGAAGGCTTTGCCCTCCTGGAAGGCGAAGCCTTCAAGGAGGGTTTCGATCTCTTCTTGCAGATTCATATCAACACCTCTTCATCCTATTTTTCATAGAGAATTACCTTTTAGAGCTTGTTCATACGCATTTCGAAGTACAGCTGCCAATTGGGAGCTTTCTTGAATATGCAGATCAGCGTGCATTGGCAATGCGCCTGCCTATGAATACTTTAGCATCTGAAAAGAAAAAGATCCACACCTCAGTTTATGCTGATTTGATATACTGATTTTCATAGAAAACTGCCCAAAGGAACATTTGATGAAAATTGGTATATATTTGGAAGTCTCTGCAGGTCGAGCATCTGAATGCGAAGCTGCAAAACCTAGCAACGCTTTCAAATTTAAACAGGCTGATTTCGGAGTTTAATTGACGGCCAACACCAACAGTTGTATAATACAACTGTTGGTGTTGCAACCATTGCGTTGAACTCGTAAAGGCGGGGATTCAATGAAGCGATTTATCAAATACGCTCTTCCATTCAAGCCGTATTTCATCTTTGGGCCTTTGTTCATCCTATGCGGGGCGATGGGGGAGGTTCTGCTGCCGCGTTTGGCAGCGGAGCTTATAAACAGCGCGGTTTCCGGGGAGGAGGCTGGTACGCTGGTTGCGATGGCGCTTCCCATGATAGCGTTTTCCTTTGTGTTTGCGGGGGTGACGCTTGTCGGAACGCAGCTTTCCACAAGGGCGTCGATACTTTTTTCAGCGGCCATCCGAAAAGAGGCATTTTCGAAAATCCAGAGATTTTCATTTTCAGGACTGGACGCGATGCAAACAGGCTCTTTGATAACAAGGCTTACAAACGATACTGCGCAGATTCAGCAGTTTACTATGCAAATGCTCCGCATGGGCATAAGAAGCCCTGCTCATCTGTTTGGCGCGGTAATAATGGCTTTTTTCATTAACAGCAAGCTTGCCGCGGTGATAATTGCAACCGCCGCGGTTCTTGCCGCCGCGACAGCGCTTATTGTCAGAGCCGCCATGCCGCGCTTTGGCCGCATGCAGGAGAAAATAGATCAATTGAACGCTTTGGTTCAGGAAGCTGTTTCAAATATCAGGCTGATCAAGTCGTTTGTGCGAGGAGAGCACGAAATCGAGAAGTTCAAAAAGGCAAACGTTGATCTTCAGGAAGCGGCTTTGAAGGCGAACAGGGTAATGCTCCTGCAAAGGCTGTCTATGACTCTGTCTATGAACGCCGCGACCATAGCGGTCGTATGGATAGGAGGGGGCCTGATCTTGCAGGGCAGCATGCCGGTGGGAGATCTGGCGGCTTTTATTACATATGTCACTCAAATACTGACATCGCTCATGATGTTCTCCAACATGCTTCTAACCAGCTCCAGAGCCATCGTCTCCGCAAGGCGGATAGCGGAGGCGCTTGATCAAAAAGAGGAGCCGGACGGCGGGCTTAAAGGCCTAAGCGTGCGCGAAGGCTCTGTGGAGTTTAAAAATGTGTCGTTCAGGTATTTCAAGGACAACCCCAATCCAGTTCTAGAAAATATAAGCTTCTCCATTGAGCCTGGCCAAACGGCGGGGCTTGTGGGTTCTACGGGAAGCGGCAAGACGACGCTTGTTCAGATGATTCCGGGGCTTTTAAGGTGCGATGAGGGCCAAGTGCTTGTAGATGGAGTGGACGCGAGGGAATATGAACGCGCGAATTTAAGAAGGGGAGTTCACCTGGTGCTCCAAAACAACATTCTCTTTTCCGGAACCATCAAGGAGAACTTGTCTTGGGGCAAGGGAAGCGCGACGCCAGAAGAGATGGCCAGGGCATCTGAAACAGCTCAAGCGAGGCTTTTCATGGAAGACGCGCCGGACGGCCCAAACACTGAGCTAGCGCAAGGCGGCGCCAACTTGTCCGGAGGCCAGAGGCAGCGTCTATGCTTGGCCAGATCCATACTCTACAACCCTAAAATACTGATTATGGACGATTCTACAAGCGCAGTGGACACGGCGACGGAATCAAGGATTAGGGCGGGCTTGAGGCGGGATCTGAATGGAGTCACCAAAATCATAATTGCGCAGAGAATATCATCAGTCCAGGAAGCCGACAAGATACTGGTTCTGGAAAAAGGGCGGCTTGTCGGGGTCGGAAGGCATGAGGATCTTCTCGAGGAAAACGAAGTGTACAGGCGGATTTGCTTCTCTCAGCAGCGAAAGGACGGGTGATCCGGATGGATGAAAACCTTCAGGGAAAGTACCGGAGCGCGACGCTTCAAAGCGCGTCGCCTAAAAGTCCCGCTATAGCTAAAGGGGCGGGAGGCATGCAGACCCGCTTTTCCGGCGCGAAGCCTCGCAGCGTCCGCCAGATAGCAAAAAGGCTGTCCGCCTTCCTCAAAGGCGAGCGCTTATTCCTTGCAGCGTCCATGCTCCTTATCCTGGTTCATGTCAGTTCATCGCTTGCCGCGTCATATATGCTTCGCCCAATCATAAACATCTACATAGCTCCCAAGGAGGGAAGGGGAAGCCTCGCGGGCCTGGCATTGAGCCTGGCGGCCATGGCGGCGCTTTACCTCTTGAGCGCGGGGGCCTATTATTTCCTTTCAAGGATAATGCTCTCAATATCTCAGAGAGCGCAAACAAACATAAGAAAAGAGCTTTTTTCGAAAATGCAGAAGCTGCCTGTCCAATTTTACGATCAGAATTCAAACGGAGATTTGATGAGCCGATTTGCAAATGATGTTGACGCGGTAGGGGAGATGCTGAACTCTACGACATCCTCTCTTTTTTCAGGCGCGGCGACGCTTGCGGGGACGATTTTTCTGATGTTTTCCACCAATGCTCTGCTTGCGGCGCTTGCGCTTCTATTCATTCCTCTCACGGCAGTTGTGATAAAGAAAGTGACCGATCGCGGCAAAGTTCACTACAGGCGCCAGCAGGCGGCGCTTGGAAGCCTAAACGGCTACATTGAAGAGTCGATAGGCGGGCAGAAAGTCATAAAGGTTTTTTGCCATGAAGAAGCGACAATCGGTGAATTCTCCCGCCTCAATCTTGATTACAGGAGCAAGCAGATAAAGTCCCACAGCATAGGGAGCCTTATTATGCCACTTACTCAGTGCATAAACAATCTGACATACGCTACGGTGGCTTGCGCCGGCGTTTTGCTTGTTGCGGCGAGAGGGTTTGACATAGGCGGAATTACAGTCATCATAAACTATGCCCGCCAGTTCGGGCGGCCGATAAACGAGCTGTCAGGGCAAATGAATACAATTTATTCCGCTCTCGCGGGGGCGGAGAGAATATTTGAGGTCATAGATTCAGAGCCGGAGCAGGCCGATTCTCCGGATGCCCTTGAGCTTGAGAGCTGCGAAGGCCTGCTCAGCCTGGAGAATGTAACCTTCGGCTACAGACCGGGAATTCCTGTTTTAAAGAATATAAGCCTCAAGGTGCAAAGAGGGGAGAAAGCGGCTTTTGTGGGTTCTACCGGCGCGGGCAAAACAACGCTTGCAAATTTAATCCCTCGCTTTTATGATATATGGGAGGGAAGGATATCTGTGGATGGCATAGACATACGCGCGATAAAGCGAGACAGCCTGCGAAATCTGACAGCCGTGATTTTGCAGGACACCCATCTTTTTGCCGGCTCAATCAGGGAAAATATACGCTACGGCCGCTTGGACGCTACAGACCAAGAGGTGGAGGAAGCCGCAAAGATCGCCAACGCGCATTCTTTTATATTGAAGATGAAAGATGGATATGATGCTTTCCTCGATCAAGACGGCGCGAACTTGTCCCAAGGCCAGCGCCAGCTTCTTAACATAGCGAGGGCAGCATTGTCTAAAGCTCCGATTCTTATAATGGACGAAGCTACAAGCTCCGTTGACGCCCGCTCGGAGATTTTCATCGAAGAGGGGCTTCGCAGGCTGCACCGCGCTCGTACGACCCTTGTAATAGCTCACCGCCTGTCGACAGTGCGCGATGCCGACAAGATATTTGTAATGGAGCGCGGGGAAATCATTGAGCAGGGTGATCATGACAGCCTCGTCAAGCTGGGCGGAAGGTATTTTGAGCTTTTAACCGGAAAGGCGGAGCTTGTTTGAAAAAATGGATGCGGAGTCAAAAAAGGGTCGCTCACGGCCCCTTTTTTTCTTTCCAGCTTAGCGGTTTTTTCCGCTGGTGAAATAGGAATTCACACCGATTTGCGCTCAAGCGCGCCTATGTTGGAAAGTGGCTGTCCGCTATGCTGATTTTCATTCAATGTTTTTTATGGAGCTTGGCTGTCCATTGTGCCCTGCGATTGATATCTGCATTTCGCACTCGCCGTATAGCCAATCTCCAAAAGGGGCAGTTTCATATGAATTCAGTATAAAAAGGCAGTTCAATGCAAATCAGCATGCCTATTGCCGCGCGGCAAGCTTTAAAATTTATTGAAGAAATTTTTACTCGGAATTTAATGCGCTTTTTGAGCGGAGGATGCATATGGAAGAGCAGCGTGACATACACGAGTTGAGCAGGCGCATAAATTCCCTTTTAAACAAACTTGAGAGGCAGCGCCGCCTATTCATGTCGAAAGCGCTAGAAGGCACAGGATTGCATGGAATCATGCATAGGATAATCCTGATTCTGGAGAAAAATCCAGGCTCAAGCCAAGAGTTCATAGCTGAAAGACTGAGCCTGGAAAAAGGCAACAACGCGCGCTTGGCGCGCGAATTAGAAGACATGGGCTTATTGTTTCGCACAATGGATGAATCCAATCGACGGCAATATAAGATTTTCCTGACCGACAAGGGCAGGGAGCTTGTGCCGGATATTAGGAAAGCCCTCTCTGAATGGAATGAGATGATAAATGAAGGGCTGGAGAGCAAGGAGCAGGAGGCTCTAGCCGGACTGTTGCTGAAGATGCTTGAAAACGTCGAAGAGCATAAGGGATAGAGGCTTAAGGGTGCGCTTTAGTAGATGCGAAAGATTTGGCATATCTGCAATGGAGCCTGAGCGTCCGCTGGCGCTGATATCCTAAAATGCGTGAATTCAGAGCTTTAAAGGCGCGAATGCCGTTGTCGTCATTTCGATGCTCCACAATAGGCGGCTTCATTTGCAGTAAAGCAAATATAAGGAAGCGGTTGAGTGAGTGCTGCCAGACGAATTCGAGCCTCGGCTCATAAAGCTTGACGCTTCTCGTCAATTGCAGAAAAGCGCGTTAAAAGAGCAGATGTTCCTTTTTGTTGATCCATAGAGAGGTGCGATTGACATCGGCATTTCACACTCGCTGTATTATCAGCTCCCAAAAATGCGAATTTAAATGAAAATCAGTATATTAGGCCAGCTATGCCGATTTGCAGCCGAAGGTTCCTATGCAAATAGGCATAGCTGGGGTCTTAGCTTCGGCTCAGAATTGCCGTTTGAAGTTATCAGAAGCCTAGGATTTCGACGCTCTTTGCGCCCGCGTCCAAACGGACTTTGGCTCCGAGCGGCACTGAGAGCGTGGGAAGCATATGCCCGCACTGGAAATCCTTCATCACAGGCTTTCCTATGTCTGAGAGGAGTTCTTCAATTATCTCGTCTATATTAAGGGAATCCTTCTCGCTAGAGGCCTTGCAGTCTACGAAAGGCCCTAGGATTACGCCTGCGCATGACTTGAACATCCCTCGGCTTCTCAGATGGAGAAGCAGCCTGTCGATGTGGTATGGAGACTCGTCTACATCCTCCAGAAACAAGATCTTTCCGGAAGCATCAAGTTCATATGGGGTTCCTATGGATGATGCGACAAGGGACAAATTGCCTCCTGCGAGAATTCCTTCAGCTACGCCGGGAACAAGCGTATGCCTGGGGAAGGAATCTTCATTTTCAAGGACTCTGGGCATTGGTCCGAACAGAGCGGCTTTAAGGCTTGAGATTGTGAAGGGATCAAGCTCTTTAATCCATTCCGTGCTGGGCATGGGCGCATGCCAGGTGGCCAAGCCGCGCTGGTTCAGCTCTATATGGAGCGCGGTGGCATCGCTGTAGCCATACAAGCCCTTGCCGGATTCCGCGATTTTGCCGTAGTCGACGTATTCCGCCAATCGCTGGGCGCCGTATCCGCCGCGTATGCAGATTACGGCCTTGGCCTCAGGATTCGCGAAAGCGTCTTGAAGATCCTTGGCGCGCTGCTTGTCGGTTCCGGCAAGGTATCCGTGCTTCAAGGAGCAGGTTGGGTAGACAATCGGCTCAAGGCCGAAAGCCCTGACGCTTGCAATTGAGGCTTCAAGCCGCCCTTCCGGCACAGGGCCGGAGGCTGAGATAAGGGCGACTTTGTCCGAAAGTGATAAAAATGGGGGGAAACGCATAAATCCTCCTGAATTAAGCAGGGCGAGGCAAGGCATTGGCTTTAAGGATTGCCGCGATTCGCCTGCAAGCTGTACATTTCTCTGATCTTGCGCTCCTCAGCGTCATTGCAGCGCACGAAATGGTTTTTCTCCACCTCGCGCCAGCTGGGTGCGTCTGTTTCATAATTATGCTCTGAAGGGTCGTATGTGATTAAAACCTTTTTCTTTTCCAGCCGGGGATCCGGCTGGGGCACCGCCGAGAGGAGCGATCTGGTGTAGGCGTGCATGGGCTTTTCAAATAGCGTTTCGGTATCAGCCAGTTCTACCATGACTCCATGGTACAGGGCGGCTATGCGGTTGCAAATGTATCTCATCACGGACAGGTCATGGCTTATGAAGAGGTAGGAAAGCCCCCTCTCTTTCTGGAGCCGGCTCATCAGGTTAAGCACCTGGGCGCGTATGGAGACGTCCAAGGCGGATATGGGTTCATCCGCCACAATGAACTCAGGCGCCATTATCATGGCTCTGGCGATGCCGATGCGCTGACGCTGGCCTCCGGAAAATTCATGAGGGAAGCGATCAGCGTATTCGGTGCGAAGGCCTACTTCTCTGAGAGCTTTAAGAACCTGCTCCTGGCGGGTGGCGGAGGTTAATTTCCCTATATTGTCCAAGCCCTCAGAGACGATGGAAGCCACTTTGGCCCGCTCGTTTAAGCTTGACATGGGATCTTGGAATATCATCTGGATTTGCCTTGTGAGCTGCATGTCTTCGGCTTTTCCGATCTTGCCGCTTATCTTTTTGCCCCGGAAATATATCTCTCCCTCCGAAGGTTCATAAATGCGCAGAATCGAGCGGCCTAAAGTGGTTTTTCCCGAACCGGATTCGCCGACCACCCCGAATGTTTCGCCCTCATATATGCTAAATGACACGCCGCTTATGGCTGCGAAGCGCTTTTTCCCCTTGCCGAAGCATACTGACAGGTTTTTGACTTCCAGGATGGGCTTTTTCCCGACTTCCCTTTCCGCTTCGCAAAGCGCGGGATCCTGCTTCAGACTAGAAATTCCAAGCTGGCCAGCGTGAGTTTCATGCTGCGAGAGTATGATGGGGGGCGCTATTTTGGGGGAGCGCGGATCCAAAAGCCAGGTTCTCGCCTTGTGGGTGGGGCTTGCCTCAAAAAGAGGGGGGCGCTTTACGAAATCGATCTTTAGCGCTTGCGGGTTTCTTGGAGCGAACGCGTCTCCCGCAATCGGATCTTTAAGATTTGGGGGAGATCCTTCTATAGAGCTGATGTCCGAGCCCTTTTTGGCAAGCTGGGGCATGCTTAGCAAAAGAGCCCATGTGTAGGGATGGCTGGGGCTGTAAAAGACATCCTCGGAGTTTCCGGTCTCAATTACATCCCCTGCGTACATGACCGCGATGCGATCCGCAATCCGGGCGACCACTCCCAAGTCATGGGTTATATAGATTGTCGTAAGCTCATATTTCTTTTTAAGGCTCTGCAAAAGCTCAAGGATTTGCGCTTGTATGGTGACGTCGATTGCAGTGGTCGGCTCGTCGCAGATGAGCAGTTTAGGCATGCAGGCGATGGCGATTGCTATGACCGCGCGCTGGCGCATGCCGCCGGAGAACTCATGGGGATACTGCTTGAACCTGCGCTCCGGCTCCGGGATTCCGACATCATTCAGGAATCCCACCGCTATATCGCGAGCGGCCTTTCCCCTTTGGCCGTGGTGAAGCGCAATAGCTTCAGTCAGCTGCTTTCCAATGGGGATGAGAGGGTTCAGGCTTGTCATTGGATCCTGCATTACCATAGCTATCTGCCGCCCTCTTATTTTTTGCCACTGCTTTTCAGAATTGACTTTGGCGAGATCCACTCCGTCAAATAGGATTTCTCCGCTCTCTATGCGCCCGTTCGCGTCTAGAAGCCCCATGAGAGCCTTGCAGAATACGCTCTTTCCAGAGCCGGACTCACCGACTATTGCAAGGTTTTCGCCTCTTGGCACGTCCAGGGAGACATCGCGTATGACAAGAAAGCGATCTCCTCGAAGGGTGAAGCTTATGTTCAGGTTTCTAACCGATAATATGTTTGAATCCACTGCCGGCACCGCCTTTAATATTGGATTGTTCGCCTCAGACCACATGGTTTTTCGGATCCGACGCGTCAGCGAAGGCGTTTCCTATCACATAGAAGGAAATGGTTACTACGGACAGCACCGCTGTCGGGAAAATGAGCTGATACCTAAGGTTGGGATCCATCATTTTGTCTATGCCCGAAACAATGAGGTTTCCCAGGGATGGGATTTGAAGCGGCAGCCCCAGCCCTATGTAAGTGACGAAAACCTCGTTTGATATGGCGTAGGGGATGGCCATGGCCATTCTCATTGTTATAATTGATACCAGGTACGGCAGAAGATTGTGCAGGATTATGCGCCTTGCCGGCGTTCCCAGGCAGCGCGACGCCAGGTTGTAGTCCCTGTCGCGTATGACTATGACTTGGTTTCTGACATAGCGGGCGGTGGTTAGCCATCCCGTAAGGCACAGCGCGATTATTATGGTTCTAAGGCTAGGGTGCAGCACGTAGGATATCAGTATTAGAACGAGCGTTTGCGGTATATTGTCGAACATATTGTACAGTTCGGTGAAAAGGAAGTCCAGCTTTCTCATGTATCCCCAGAGAACTCCAATTAAGACCCCAATCAGAGCCTCAACTACAGCTACGACGAAGCCGATGAAGAGGCTGGTGCGGGTTCCGCTCCAGGTTCTGCTCCAAAGATCCTGGCCGATGGCGTTTGTCCCGAAGATGAAATCGCTGCTTGGGACTGCGTTTCTTATCTGAATACCCGTCTCATCATTGTAGATTTTTATGGGATCCTTCTGGTTTGGGAGAAACGGCTGGGCGAAGGTGAATAAGAGCGTCAGCGCGATAAGGGCCGTAAAAAACATGCTTATTTTGTTTTTCGCGAATATCCTGAGGCTGCTTCTCCAGTAGGAGTATCCCGCGTATGAAAGGGGTTCTGTTTCATCGGGCAAGTATTCTGCCGGAGAAAACAGCTCGGCTTCCGCAAGCTCGGCGTATCCCCTGGCTGCGGCCGCAGCGAGATCTTCTGCCAGCTGCTGGTTTTTTCGCTTTCTCATCAGCGGGCGCCTCCTTTCCCGGACAGGCGGATTCTTGGATCCAGCAGAGCCATGAGGATGTCGCCGATTAAAAGCCCTAGGATGCTTGCGCAGGAATATACCAGAACGAGCGCTTGAACTACGGTGTTGTCCTGCCTCTTGATCACATCCACAAGGAGGCCTCCCATGCCGGGTATGGAATATCTGCTCTCAACGTACAAGGAACCCATCAGGGTCAGAATTACGGTTGTGGGTATGCCCTGAACAAGGGGGACTATGGCGTTTCTCGCGATATGCCTGCGCGATATGGCGCCGGGCGGAACCCCTTTGGCGCGCGCCAGCATGACGTAGTCCTTCGTGCTTTCATCCACCATGTACCTGCGAAGCCACATCGCGCACCAGGCCATGGTGCCCAGCGAAAGCGAGAATATCGGAAGAATCCAAGTTTCAGGCTTCTCCTCGACAAAAAGTGTGGGGAGAGGCATTATCCGGCTTAAAAGCTCCGTGCCGTAGATCTGTATGAAAAGGTAATACACCGAGGCGGGCACGGCTTCAACCAAAACCACAACTACTGTTCCGAACTTGTCCCAGAGCTTGAGCTTGGACTTGCTCCTGGCGCTTTTCGCCATTAGAATCCCCAAAGGGGCGCCCAGCAAAAGAGCCAAGCCTACGCTCATCAGCCCTATCTGCATGGAAAGGGGCATCTTGGACTTTATTATTTTTATAATAGGGTAATTTACCCTGTACTTGTTGGATACGCCAAGATCGCCCTTTAGGATCTGGGCGAAAAAATTCTTCAGCTGCATAGGCAAAGGCCTGTCCAAGCCCAAGTTGGCCATCCCAACCCGTATCTGGGTGGGAGACATCTTCTCATAGTTGTTGAAGTAGCCTTCAACCGGCATGAGGCGCAGCAGGAGAAATACCGCGGTTATTATTAATAAAAGGGTTATTGAAGATCGGAGAACGCGTTTTACCAGATATCTTGCCATTTTTTCCGCACGGGCGCCCATTGACGCGGCAGCTCGCTCCTCCTTTACATTATGCATGCTGGTTTGCATATGAAATTTCCGATTTAGCTTGACTGCGAAGCGTCTCTATATAAGCTCAAGCTATAAAATAGGCATGCAGGGCATACTCAGTACAGGTGCATATGCCTTTAGATCAGTACGCATTTGACTGCAAGCCGATAAAAAAACCTTGGGGCCTCAGGCCCCAAGGTTTTACTGATTGCGCGTCTTATTCCGGGGCTGCGCGCTATGCCGGTGCGCGGTTGAACGCGCCGATTTCGAAATCGGAGCTTTCATATGCGCATAGGCATATAATCCGGCTGAAAAGGATTATGCGCGCCGGCATGTCAATTGGCTGCGGCTTGCGCTGCGGTCCATTCAGACTTCCACTTGGCGTATGCGGCACTGTAATCGTCCATGCTCATTGGCTTTGAAAGAAGCTGCCCGCCTTTGTAGCGGAAAGGGGACAGGCCGTATGGAGCGTACATGAGCGAGAATGGATCAAGGTTGCTGGAGATGTAGCCGTCGGTGTCTACGGAGAATGGAATGATGAAGGCATGGTTGATTAAGAAGGATTCAGCCTCGGCAAAGGCTTCGAAGCGTTCCGCTTCATCCGTATAGGAAGCCTTGGCTGCCGCGGTCAAGCCGTAGTATTCATTCACAAGATCCTGAGTAGCCTGGGTTTTGTTTGTGACCGGCTTTTCAGAGAGCATGTTGGTGTCGCTGGTATACATGAAGTTGTAGCTGTTTCCGGAGGAAAAAGGCTCGGCCCATGTTTGGGGGTCGGCATAGTCGGCGCCCCAGTTGCACTTCATGAAGGCGTAGAGCCCGGAGCGGCGTACGGCGCCTAGGAAGCCCGTGGATGGGCCGGCTTCGACTATGATGTCTATGAAGTCGCTTCCGAGGAGGCTTTCAAGCTGCTGCTCCACTACCTGGCATTCATTGTCCCAGTTCGTGGTGTTCGGGTTGTAGGGCATGAGAGCCTTAATCGGGAAGGTCGCGCCTGCGGCCGCAAGCTCTTCCTTTGCTTTGTCTCTGTACTGGAGGGCCAGAGCTTCGTTGAAGCTGTCGCCGTCGGAAATGGCTTTAAGATCCCCGTACTGGGTATAGTCTTTTCCGGCGCCTACGGCGAATGTCTTAGGAGTTACGGTGTTGTTCAGCAAAGCTCCCGGGTTGTAAGGATCTTGCACCGTAAGGGCCTTTATGCGATCCAAGCCGTGAAGGAGCGCTTGGCGGAAGCTTTCATTGTTTACCGCGATGGTCCAGTTCTCAGGTTCGTACTGGGCGTCGAAGCGCGGCTCAAAATTGAAGGTGTAGAAATACGAGTACGATATGACCGGCATGCTCGGACGCACAAGATCTTTGGTTGCGTCGTTCTTGAGCCAGTCGTCCAGGATATCAGCGCTGATTGCAGCCTCGTCGATTTCGCCTTTTTGCAGCATCGTAGGAGCGAGCGTCGAGCTGTCGGCGTTGTAGGTGTGGACGATTTTGCTGATGTTGACTTTTTCCTTCTCCCAATAAGATGGGTTTGCGGTAAAGACGTGCTTTACGTTAGGTTCGAACTCGGAGAGGATGTAGGCGCCGTTGTAAAGCAGGCTCTCGTTGTCGAGGCCGAAATTCACGCCCTGCTCTTCCAGGTAAGGGCCATAGACCGGAAGGTATGAGGCGTATGACAGGACGGATATGAAAAATGGGCACGGAGATTCGGTCGTGTACTCCAAAGTGTATGAATCCAACGCCTTGACGCCTACTTCATCAAAGGCGATGAATGTTTGCGGATCTATGGAGTTCTCTCCGTAATAGTCCTCAACGCTCTCGACGTTGCCGTCTGTGACGGCGTTTTCCGCCTCCAGGGCGATGGCGGTCTGCTCATAGTATATTTGGGCGTTTTTGATGATGCCGTCGTACATGTACTGAAGAGAGCTGTCGTTATGGGCGTCGTTTACGTATTTCGCGGCGTCGACCCAGTCCTGCGCGGTTACGTCGGCGACTTCATTGCCGTCTTTGTCGACCCATTTTACTCCCTGGCGTATCTTAAAAGTCCAGACAGTGTTGTCGGGATTCGAAGACCAGCTTTCCGCAAGGGCGGGCTGGACAATTCCGTATGAGTCGTACTCGGTCAAGCCGTCTATGGTGTTGGCGGCGGCTTTGAGTTCATAAGTGTTTCCGACTATAAGGTAATTAAGCGTTGTGTACTCGGAAGCGTACAGCAAGCGGTACTGAGTTTCCTCGCCGGAGGCCGCCGGCGGCGCGTCGGGCTGGGCGGGAGCGTCGGCGCTGCCTGACGGGGACTGGGAGGCGTTCGACGGCTGGACAGTAGCCTCTCCTCCTGAATTTCCGCAGGCGCCCAACATGCCGGCTATGACGGCCAGGCTTAATATGAGGGATAGCACTCTTTTTAATTTCATTTTCTTCACGCGCGGCTTAAAGGCTTTGTCCTTCACCCTTAAGGCGCGCTCCTCCCTTCTGTTTGCAAAATATGCGCTTTAAGCGCGGCGAACATGCCGATTTTCAGACAAATGCGCAGGTTTGGAGCTTCATATGCGTTGCGGAGCCATGCCGACTGCAGGCAAACGCATCAATGCCGGAACTTTCGTATGCAATCGGCGCGACATGAGCCTTTCTTCAACAGTCCAACGGAAAGAGCGCTTTATGCAAAGCCTTGATTTTAAGGGGCTCTTTCAGCCGGGGAATTTCTTAATCCCGATTCCGGGGCTTTCAGTCATAAGGATTGCAGGCCCCTCGAATATCGGGCCTCCCTCGTACGGATCTTCTCCGCATAGAGAAGGGCCGTCCAGATCCGCCATGGTAATGATGTTTTTAGCGGCTGCCAAATGCGCGGCCGCGGAAACTGACGCTTTGGATTCCAGCATGCAGCCCATCATGCACTCTACGCCATAGCTTTGCGCAATGGCGCAAATTTCAAGAGCCTTGTAAATGCCTCCTGTCTTCATTAGCTTTATGTTTATCATATCTGCGGCATGCGTCCTGATTACTTCAACGGCATCGGCGGGAGAGAAAACGGATTCGTCGGCAAGTATGGGCGTCAGGACGTTTTTAGTGACAAGCCGCATTCCGTCCAAATCAGACGCCCGCACAGGCTGCTCCACGAGCCGGACGCCGCAGAGGCTGTCCTCCATTTGCCTTATAGCGCGAATTGACTCCTTAGGGGTCCAGCCTTGGTTGGCGTCTACGCGAATTTCCGCGGCAGGCCCGACGGCTTTTCTTATTTCCTGTATTATTTTAGAGTCGTTGAAGCCGCCTTTGCCTACTTTGATCTTCAGTATCCTGTAGCCTTCCGAAATGGCGGCCAAGCTGTCTGAAACCATTTGCCTGGCGTCATTGAGGCTGATAGTAACATCAGTCTCAAGGCGCTTCCTGGCGCCTCCAAGGAGCTTATGCAAGGGAATTCCCAGGCTCTGGGCTCGGATGTCATAAAGAGCCATGTCAACAGCCGCCTTGGCGGATGTGTTTTTATGGATGCAGTTGTGCAAAGCTTTCATTATGTTGTCGAACTCTGAGACATCCATGCCTGCGATCGCCGGGGCGATGGCATATTCTATGGCGCCGATTATGCTTGGAATGGTCTCTCCGGTAATGACCGCGGTAGGAGCCGCTTCTCCTATGCCTACAAGTCCGCCGTCCGCATAGGCGAGGACCAATATGCCTTCAACTGCGTTTACAGTGCGAAGCGCCGTCTTGAAAGGGCGCTTTAAGGGCACTGAGAACTTCCTGGTTTCAATTCGCGTAAGTTTCATTGAGATAATCGCCTCGCGCTTCTAAAAGCCTGAATTAATCCTAGCGCGCCGATTTGCGGCCAAATGCGCTTATTTATATGATTTGCATATGCGATTTCCTATTTTGGGGGCTTGATTATACAGCGAGTGCGAAATGCCGATATCAATTGTACCGATCTATACCGCTTTTCATCAAATGTTACTTTTTTGGAGCTTGATTATCCATTGAAAGGTGCGAAATGCATTTCGCACTCGCTGTATAATCAAGCTCCAAAAAAGGTATTTTAGTACGAAAATACATTTTATGGACATTTGTCCATGCCTCAAACACACAAATGGCTTAATATTTTCATCCTTAGTGGTGAAGCGAAGCT
>JAISZB010000390.1 GCA_031269465.1 Clostridiales bacterium
TTGCCTACGGCAAGGCGGGATTGGGGACGGGTGGAGGGTTCCGCTCCCTCTATTTCCGCTTGGGAAGAGGAAAAAAATCCCTATGGCGACTGTTGCATTTGATATTGCAATTTATAAAACGTTCAAGCAGGAACTCCGCTTGTTTCTTGTCTTGACGTCCACTCCATTGCGTTGCGCGAACCGCGTCCCAGTCAATCTTGTCTAAATCAGACACATCAGCGTAATCGTTGAAGTAGCGAGACCCCGCGTTAGAATCCGTAAATGCCCACCTGCGACGGTTTTCATCAGCCCACGCTACCACGCGATTCAGCGATGCCGCCAAATGGATTATCGGTTCCTGTCCGCCACGATACGTTATGTCCGGGGAATTTGCCCTTTCGAACATATAGAGCATTACCGAGCGCGGGCAGAAGTAAAACGGAACGCACTCGCCTACGTGCAAACTGGGGTGTGACGCAAGCGGTGATAACAGCCGCCGCTCTTTAATTTTCTGCATTCCGATTGTCGTCCCTGCAAGCTCGTGGCTCCGCACTTCGGAATCGGCATACAGCCCGCCGTTTTCGACAATCGAACCGAGTCTGTCAACGTGGACTATATGGTAGATTTTGATGTCCTCAACCCTCATCGTCTACCTCCTCGGCATCACCGTCAACCTCGTCGTCCGCTTCCTCCGCGACTTCCTCCACCGCTTCAAACTTCGGTACCGCCACTCCGCGCACATCGAGTTTGCCTGTGACAACATCGGACATTATGCTACGTTTGTATTTCTTTAAGAGTTCAATTTCTTTTTTGCGGGCATCTATGCTATCTAATACAGCCGCTATTTGTAGTTGCTCGTCCTCTGGTGGCACAGGAACGCGAATATTCTTTAACGTGGTATAGTCAATATTCTGTCCCTCCCCGATGCCGGTAACGCACTGCTGAAGCAAGCTGATAAAAACAGGAGATTTGGCGAGATGTTTGAAATATTCAATCCGTAGTCCTTTACAGATAAGTATAGTGTAAGCAGGGATTATAATGCCGCGATAATAAGCTTTTTCGATTCCCCCTTGAAATGAGCGTAGGCTAATAACAAAATCGTCAGGTTTTACAAGTTTCAGCAGGTGTAAATCCTTACTTACTTCAACTGTTCTTTGGCCATATACATCTTTTGGTACTACGCCCATATTTTGTGTCGCAGCCAAGAGATGTTCGTTAGGGAAACCCTTTTCAGAGCGTTCTTCAAAAAGATATTTGATTTTTATAGCTTTCCAATGTTCCGGAAGTTCAGAGAACCATATCTCATCAATATCAGAATATTCCGAATATTTTTTTTGCTCAAGGAAATCTATATGCGGAGCAAGGATTTCTTCAGTTCGAGAAATTTTCATCTCAAGTTCTTCAACATAGTGCTTATCAGATTCGTGCTTAAAATACTTTGTAAAGCGTACTTCGTATCCTATTTTCGCGCTTTTCATATCAAGCCACGAATCAGCTCTAAATGGACGGACCTCGTTCTGCAAATATGCGTCAACGCCGCCAGGATAGTCAAATGGAATTTTCTCGAAGTCAGGTTTATCTTTGTCAGAGATAAATTCCCCCTTTTTGTCCGCGCGGTGTGAAATGCTCTTCGGCTTCCTCGTTGTTTTCTTCATTGAAGCGGCGAATCAGTTCCTCAAAAATTGTACCCATCGTATGAAAGTGCGGGCAGACGAACGCCGCCCACGTCGTCAAGGATGGGGTCGGGGCTTAGATTTACGGTCGGCGACACGAATTTCTCTATCACCGCGCCGAGAATGTCGGCATCTACCATTGTATCAATCTGATTGTAGAATTTGAACTTTTTCAGTATATCCTGCACATTCGGGGAAAACCCGTCCAGATAGGCGATAAAGTCTGTTTTCAGCTTCTGCTGATTGGCGCGGCTTGCCAGGTCCTTCAGCTTAAATTGGGAGCTGTTGCAAAACGATTGCTTCGCCGCGTTGCAAAGAGCCTCGTTTTGGTTGAAAATGCCCGATTCATCGAGCATTTTCTTCATCTTCAGCACGTCGTCTTTGGTATCTTCAAGCGCCGCGTCCAAACGGCGAATGACCGTCATCGGCAGAATCACGCCGCGGTATTTACCGCGCACATAAACATCACTCAGGCAGTCATCAGCGATGCCCCAGATGAAACTTACGACCCCATTGTAGACTTGATTATCCATTATTCTATCACATCGGACATCTTTACGTTAGCCGTACCGTCACGGTCAAACTCCATAATATCGCTTGTATCGCAATCAAGGGCGGTACAGATACGCACCAGTATATCGGAACGTATTGTTTCGCCTTTTGAAAGTTTAGCGATCGTTGTTGTGCTAATACCTGCCTTGAGCCGCAAGTCGCTCTTGTTCATATTTTTGTCGATGAGCAGCTTCCATAGTTTTTTATAGCTAATGCTTCCCATGCTTCTTCCTCCATTTGCAGATGACAGAACCCCATGTTGATTATTATACTATAATCAATGCCGAAAGTCAACAGCATATTTATTATCGCTGATAAATATTGCGACTTCGCCGCGATTCGTGTTCAGCCTGGATTATATGGGAAAAGTCACCCGGCTATAACGCGGAGCCGAGTGACTTTTCTCTTGCGTTTCGGTAACTATACTCGCGAAGTCCCTGTTTCAGCGCCTTTACCGCTCCGATTGCGGTAGTCAACAGCAGCCTGCGCTCGAACTCGTCGCAGTCGTCAAATAGACGGATGAGTTCATTGAAAGTTTCCGCAGCGTTCCTAACAGTGGTCCCGTAACAGAAGCGTAGTAACATCAACACAGAGCGCGTTTGCAATTTTGACGAGTACACCTAAACTCGCTTTCCTTGCCCCGTTTTCGATACAGCTAACGTGCGGCACGGAAATTTCCGCATCAAAAGCCAGCCCCTCTTGTGTGAGCCTACGGTCTAAGCGAAGTTCGAGAACACGCTGACCGATTTCCTGTGAACTGATTGGCATATTGTAGCCCTCCTGTAAAAAATGTTCAACATATTTTATCGTATCACCGCGAATAACCTGAGTTTCCGACTATTACTGACAGCAAACATCTTTTATCTCTGCATAATGGCAAATATGACATCTGCACAGTAAAATTAGGAATAACAATTCAAACATGAGGGGGATCGACAATGAACAACAAATTAGCACAAAACAGCAAAGCAGAGGAGAAAGCAAGAATCCGCAGACGCATCAAGGACGGCAACGCAGATAACGCCGACTATTTTCCGGCAAAAGAAACCCCGCAGATTTTTGACTCTGCGAATGAAATGCGCGTCGCCGTGTACGCACGTGTTTCTACGCTGAACACTCGGCAAACATCATCACAGGCAATGCAGGAGGAGTATTACGCAGACTTCGTAGAACGACAAGAAGGTTGGGAACTCGTCGGTATATACGCCGAGGCTTGTGATATAATAGAACCAACTCAAGAAACCGCATAAGTACGGGGTTTCAGAGAGTTGGTTCTAATATTTTACAAAATATCACAAGTTGGGGCTGAATCCGCGTCCCGTAAAAAATCCAACGTAAAAAATTAGTGAGAAGTTTTGCCCCGTAATTTAAGGAGGATTTTTGCATGGGCAAAACACTCGTAATCACAAACAGAAAAGGCGGATGCGGCAAAAGTTTTACAACCGCAAACCTCTTTGTCGGATTGGCACGGCAAGGCAAAAAAGTATTATGTATAGACGCAGACAATCAACATTCATTAACAGTTAGCTTGGGGATTACTGAACCGGACGAACTGCCGGTTACACTCGCAACAGTAATCGCTGACATAATCGCAAAAAAGAATTTTGACCCGACAGAGGGTATCATTCATCACACGGAGGGTATCGACTTGTTACCCGCAAACGACAGCTTAACAGGTATGGAACTCACGCTTGCGCCGCTCATGGGACGGGAGATTATCTTACGCAAGTACATCAATAAAGTGAAGCCATTATACGATTACATTTTAATTGATACTTGCCCAACGCTTGATGTACTGACCATAAACGCGCTTGCGGCAGCCGACAGTGCGATAATACCTGTTACACCAAAATTCCTTGATGCGAAGGGTCTTGAGCTTCTTCTAAGAAGCATATCGGAAATACATGAGGACATCAATCCGAACCTTAATATTTGCGGCATACTGCTGACAATGGTTGATATGCGGACAAACTTTGCCAAAGAGCTTATCAGTATGATAGAAAATGCGTATAGCGAAGAAATCCGTATTTTCAATGACCATATTCCCCACTCTGTACGCGCCGCAGAAGCAAGCGCGACAGGTAAATCTATTTTCACGCACGACCCGAACGGCAAAGAAAAGGCTTCATAATGCGAAGGAAATACTAAAGGGTGTCAAAACGATAACGATCACACACCCATACCATCCTGAAAAGGGAGAAGTTTACGAGTATGTTGGACGTATAAAATACGAGTATGCCGAGTGCGTGAAATGCGTGGATAAATACGGTGAAATCAAAGTGTTTCCAATAACGTACACAAATCTGCATACTTATGATGAAAGCGTAATCGGAGACGGTTGTACAATGACCGTTGAGAATTTGCTGTCGCTCTGCGAATTGATTGACAGCATCCGACTCTCCGGCGATGTGTAAACAGATATATGGCGCATATGTAAAGAGATATATGGCGCACTATATGCGCAATAGTGATTATATTGCTTAAAAGGGCGATAACACGCGAAGATGCTCGTTGACAACATAATTGATATATGTCATAATAAATCATACACATTCTAAGGGCAGGGGTGATTATTATGGCAGTCACAAACGTCGCGAAACATGATGAACTGCGTAAAAACGGTTCGTTCAACCATCGCGCGGATACGGTATCGGCGGAAATATTCAAGAAAGCACCTTTTTTCGACCCGCATGACCTTATGCAAGTAAAATACGAAATGCTGCGGGCTGTAGAGAAAGAGCAGTGCGATGTAACAGGGACTTCCGAGGCGTTCGGTTTTTCGCGTGTCAGCTTCTATCAAATCAAAAGAGAGTTTGACGAAAAAGGCATCGCAGGGCTGATGCCAAAAAAACGCGGACCAAAAGGCCCGCGGAAATTAAGCGGCGATGATATAGAGTTTGCGAAAAATCTCGTAGACACTCACACAAAGGCTCAAATATTAAACCGTCTCAGAGAGGAACGGGGTGTAGAAGTCAGCAAACGCACGTTAGAGCGAGGGCTGGCGGATAAAAAAAACCTCTGAAGCACACCATTTTTCAAAAGAGAGCGAACCGGTTAAAAAAGAAGCGCTGCGGGACAATTATGAACAACTGCGGGAATATTGTTTATCCCCGGTCAAGACGCCGGCGCGGCCATTGGGCTTGGATTTATGGAATAAAAAAGGCTTTTTATCATGGAGCGCGGTAATATTTTGCGGAGAAGAAGATGCTCAAAAGTCTGTTTTACGCATCCCTGAGAATCCGTCTGACTATTTACAGACCGGCAGCGGCGTCATACCGGAAGGGTTGTCAATATCCCTTGCCAACATTTTAATGGATTGGAGTGATGAAAATGGCGGACAGCAAAATCAAAGGCGAGCATTTGAGCCGTAGAGCGTTTCTCTATATACGTCAATCTACCCAGCGCCAAGTATACGAAAATACCGAAAGCACAAAACGTCAATACGCGCTGAGGGCAAGGCTCGTAGATATGGGCTGGGATGAAAGTCAGATTGAAACGATTGACAGCGATTTAGGGCAGTCGGGCGCCCAGTCCGAGGGGCGGCACGGATTTCAGCATCTTGTGTCAGAAGTATCGTTAGGTCGTGCCGGCGTTATCGCGGGAATTGAAGTGTCACGTCTCTCAAGGAGTTCTTCTGATTGGAATCGGCTGTTGCAGATTGCCGCACTTTCCAATACGTTGATTATGGACGAGGACGGCATATATAACGTAAACGACTTTAATGACCGCCTGCTGCTTGGCTTGAAAGGGACACTTTCCGAAGCGGAGCTGCATTATCTGCAAGCCCGTATGCGCGGCGGAGCCTTGAACAAAGCAAAGCGCGGCGAACTCCGGATACAGATTCCTGTCGGATATATATACGATGAAAACGGTCAAATCTGTAAAGACCCCGATATGCGGGTTCAAGAGGCAATCGCGCTTTTCTTCACTACATTCAAAAGAGTCGGTTCGGCTTACAATGTTATGCGTGAATACACCAAACAAGGTTTTCTCTTTCCCAACCGTCAATTTAAGGATTACCGTCTCGGCGAGCTTACATGGGATGCATTGACAAGTTCAAACGCGGGGCGCATCCTCAAAAATCCGATTTACGCCGGAATATATGTTTACGGGAGAACACAGGCGCATCACACGGTCGATGGGCGCAAGAGAAAACAAATGCCGAAAGAAGAATATCACGCGTGGCTGCCAAACTCCCATCCCGCGTATATAAGCGAGGCGGAGTTTGAAGAAAACAACTTGCAGCTTGCTAAAAACACGCGGCCTAATCTTGAAACAGGGCACGGCGGTGCCGTCCGCGAAGGCGCGGCACTATTGCAGGGCATTGTGATTTGCGGCGTATGCGGAAGAAAAATGCAAGTGCGGTACAAACAGTCTGACCATGAGCTTAAACCAATTTATACCTGCGACTCCGATTATTGGCGTTACGGCGAAGCTATGTGCCAGCGCGTGGCAGGCGGCAACATTGATATTACGATAGAAAGATTGATTTTAGAAACAATTAACCCTTTGACCACTGACGCTGCAATAACCGTTCAGCGCGAAATGACCCAACGCAGGGATGAAATAATCCGCTTATACAGCAAACAAATGGAACAGGCGCGTTATGATATGGATTTGGCAAAACGCCGGTATTTGCGTGTTGACCCTGATAATCGCCTTGTTGCCGCCGAGCTCGAGCGTGACTGGAATCAGAAAGCAGGCGCATACGAATCCGCCAAAATGATTTACGAGCAAAAATGTGAGACCGAAATTCGCGAGATTGATGATAAGTTAAGGCTCGCGCTTGAGCAGATGGTTTCTGATTTTCCGAAAATTTGGCGTGACCCGCAAACATCATACAAAGAAAAGAAGCGCATAGCAAGACTTGTTTTAGAAGATGTCACAATAAATTCCGACTCGGAAAAAATCATTTTAGGTATACGCTTCAAAGGCGGTTCCACAAAAACCATTGATATTCCGAAATATACGCGAAACTTAAACTTGGTTGATAAGGAGATGAGCGCCGTCTCAGAAATAAAATCACTGCTTCTTTCCGGGCTTGCAAATCATGAAATAGCTGACGCTTTGAACAATAGCGGTTTTACATACGGTGCTGACGATAAATCCTTCAATTATTGGATGGTCGGCAATCTTATCCAAAGGCACAACCTCCCCAAGCGTACAGACATTGCTCGTGATGATACCGATGGTTGGCTGACCCCTAAAGAAAAAATGGCCGAGCTTGGCGTTTCTAAGTGGGAATTGCGCGGAATGCGGAAAAGGGGTGAACTTGTTTGTAAAGAGTTCCATCTCTGCGGCCCGACTTACTTGTATAAGCCAAAGGAATCGGGAGGTATGTAAAGTGAATTTATCTTTGTTTTATATCGCGCACCCACGCGTAGAAAGGTGGCAGTGTGATGCGTTCGCTAAAGTAGCGGCGGCATACGACGCACTGGCAAAGGGGGTGCTTGAAATTGTCTAAATCAATTATATCGGGAAATAACGCTCTCAAAAGCAGTAAGGAAATATTCAAAAGCACCACGGCAATAGCGAACAGCGAGCGTATTGTTAAACTACCCTTAATTGAACTATACCCGCCCGAATTTCACCCGTTCCAAGTCAACGATGATGAATCAATGACCCGTTTAGCTTAAAATATAAAACGATATGGCGTTCGCGAACCGGGGCTTGTCCGTCCGAGAGAGGACGGCGGCTATGAATTGCTCTGCGGAAACAGGCGAAAACGAGCCTGTGAAATAGCGGGAATTGAGGTGTTGCCTGTTATTATTCGTGAGTTAGACGATAACAGTGCGGCAATAGCAATGGTTGACAGCAATCTTGAGCAGAGGGAAAAACTTCTATACAGCGAACGGGCATGGGCATACAAGGTAAAGATGGAAGCTCTAAACCATAATGGCGTAAAAAGCGATATGCACTCGGTTGAAGTGTTAGTTGAGCAGACCGGCGAAAGCAAAAATCAAATTTTTCGGCTCATACGGCTTACCGAACTCATAAACGCATTGATTGACAGGGTTGACGCAAAACAGCTTGCGTTCAATCCCGCCGTGGAATTATCGTATCTCTCACAAACAGAGCAGACGGCGGTTGCGTCGGCAATGAATAAATACGAAGCTAAACCGTCGCTCTCACAAGCACAACGGCTTAAAAAGATGAAGCAGTCTGGCGAATTGGACATTGAAGCAATAGACAATATACTCGATGAAAACAAGAAAGCTCCAAAGCCGGATAAGGAAACAAGCAAATACAAACGCTTCTTTCCTGCCGAATACACACCGCGCCAAATGGAAAGTGTTATAACCGATTTGCTCCGTGCTTGGCAAGCCGACAAAATAGCTTGTGTGTGTGAATAGGCTTATTTTGTGATTTTTCAAAATGCACATTAGGAATTATTGTATATATAGAGGACTAATTGTGCTTCTGATAAAATCATTGCTCATGCGCTCGATTTTGGCTAAAAGTATATTTAATCCTCTATCAAAATATGAGTAAAAGGATGGTGGTTCTATGATTGTGTATAAATAGAATTGATGTCAACACCATTCGCTTATGACATCAATTACGGTAAGCGATACGCTCGACAATGATAGCATAATAATCGCTAATATGTAGTAGTTTATTGAATACGGTTTTAAAAAAATAATGAAATCATGGAGGATTTATAATGAACAGACTAACGACAAAAAGATTTTTCGGCTTATTTTTAGCACTCATTCTTGTTTTTTCGACGGTATTCGCTTCAAGTGCTCTATGCATGTATAAATAGAACGGGTTACGTTTGGATTTATGATTATACTGATTCTTTATCGGGTAAAAGCATGTCTGCGCCTAACACATCATGGGCTAAAAATGCTTTATATACAAGACCCTCAAACCTAAATACCACATACAAGAATTGGTATGACGCAACATATAATACAAATAATGAGTCTCCAGTTTGATCAGTTTATTTTTCTCTTGACTTTATGAAAATAATGGTTTATAATAAAATCATTAAATAAAAATCGGGAGGCAAAATAAATGTCTTTACAGCCACAACT
>JAISZB010000021.1 GCA_031269465.1 Clostridiales bacterium
TGAGAATTCGGGAAAGGCCGCCTAGGCGCACTTGGCCGGCAAAAAGCCTGGCGGCATAAAAATTAGGCTGGATCATATTTAGAATACATAATAAATTAATGATAAAACTATCCCTTGAAACGCTTTATGAAGATGCCTTTGTTCAATTATATTATGTGGAATGAAGTTTCTTCACCGAACTGAACCATTCACCCCCCTAGGATTTTGGAACGCCAAAATGAAGTTGGAGCGGCAAGTTGACTTGAGGATTTTGTTGAATATGTTCGAATAATTAATTGAATTATGCAAAATAAAATCTTATATTTTAAAATATAAATTAATTGCAAATCCAAAATTCGTTTTATTCAGAGCTGAGGATGATTATTCTCCAACCCGCCTAATATATATTCTGAAATACAAACTAATTTTTGTATTATATTAAAATTATTTTATATATCTTAAATAATATATATTAATTAATATATGAAAATATATCCAAAATGCCGTTTTATTCAGAGCTGAGTTTTTACAGCCTGCTCTTTTGCAATAGCCACTGCAGTTATTTTCTGATTCACAAACACATTGCCTTGTACGCCTGCGACTATCATCACATCGCCTCCGCTGTGGCAAGAAACCGCAACGTCAAGATTTTCAGACGCAAATCTGACAGGCAGATAGGTGCGGCCATTGTAAATAGCCGGTGAAGCATCCATGCTTTTCTTCAGGCCGTTTACAATTAATACAGTACTGCCAATTGTCATCTCTATCCTCTTCCCATCCTTGAGAATCGCTACTTTTTGAGATTTTTCATCCCATGAGACATCGTCCCCCAAGTTTTCAACAATTGCCCGCACAGGCGCAAGAGTGCGATCATTAGCAGTTTTAACCTCGGCTTTGATTAGCGAGCCGTTTATTATCAGAGGTTTATAGTTGAGATCATAAACTGCGCTCGTTCCGTCTGACCATGTGAAAGTATGCCTACCAAAGTCATGATTGACATTATGAACCGGATCAGCTTCATCAACCCTGGCAGTCAGTTGAGCCGCTGTCGCTGAAATTGCGGCTAAAACATGAAATGCGAATGCAAGCAGTAAAGGCAAACCTTTGAATCTCATAATCTATTTTTCATCTCCCAAAATGGAATTTTCAGCAATGCGCTCGTCCAGCATAGCTTTAACACCGCTATGCTGATTTTCATCAAAGTTCCTTTTTTTGTTGATTAACCACTGAATGTCGCGATTGATACAGGCATTTTGCACACGATGTATAAAAAAGGCAGTTTAGTACGAAAATACATTTTATGGACATTTGTCCATGCCTCAAACACACAAATGGCTTAATATTTTCATCCTTAGTGTTGAAGCGAAGCTTCATAGGGGTTTTCTATGAAAGTCAGTACAAATAGTGGTTTCATTCATGAAGCTCAGTCAAAATATGCTATTCCACATACCCGAGTTTCCCAGTGCTCGCGGAGTACCTAGCGGTAAGGGCAACCGTTTCGGCCTCGGGTTCAAATGACGCGTCAAAACGGATAATATCCATATTCTCCCAATATACGCCATTAACATAGCTTTTAAAACTATCCGTCGTCATCCATCCGGCTTCCGCCTCAAGCGCGGCTTTATAGAGCAGGCTTTCCATTAGCTCAGGCCCTGCGGCGCTAATTTTGAAGTCAAAAATCGTCAGCCATTGCCTTGTTGTGGAGCGTGTTATAGCCGCCAGTTTTGTGCCATCCGGAGAAGGAAATAAGCCGGCGATATACAGATGCGGCTTTTCGAAGCCATAGTATTCGTACAGAACACCGTCTTTGATGCGCCAAATCTTGTTGTAGTTGCCATATTCCGCGTAATGGTGAAACAGTGTAAATGCAACGGAACCGTCATACAGGCGCATAATGTCCGGATGCTCGTGGGTTCCGGACAAAATTCCCCGCGCAAACCGGATCGAATCGTCAATCAGGCCATCCCCGCCAATTGCAAGGGATTCTAAGCCGGAAATGGCGGTTTGCCTTGCGTTTGCGTCGTTAAAGTAAAGCACAAGCATGTTCAAGTTATAATCCATCTGATACGCGTCACCGACCATCAGATTATTCACGTAGAACTCCGGAATATCTCCCGGGGGTTCCACATATGCCGGCTCAAAAGACTGCGGATAGAACAAGTAGGCGCTTGGTTCGGTTTTGTCATTAAGCATGCCGCTAGCGGCAAATATGCAACCTGTCAGCGCAAGCATGAAAGCCAGCGCAAGTTGTGCTATGCGGTGTTTGGCGGCGGCATTTCGTTTAGCTGCTGTTACGAGCAGGCTTTCTAAATCCAAGCGCGATAGGCGTTCGTCAACAATGGATCTAAAGTCTTTTTTCACTTCACACCATCCTTTAGCCCGGTGTATCCTGTTGTTTTCCGTGAGGCCTCGTCTTGGTTTCCAGCTTAGATCCATTTTCATCAGGCTCATCGGCCAGTGCGCGGCATTCACCGCTTAAGCTTCTTTTAAGCATTTTCCTCGCCCTCATAAGCCTAACTGACACTGTGGATTCAGCCCGATGCATGACCTTCGCGATTTCAGAAATTTGCAACTCCTGATAATAATAAAGCAATATCACCTCGCGGTATTTCAGAGCCATCACTGCCTCAATCAGCCCGTCGCTGCTTTTCGCGCTTTGCTCGGAGGGGATTTCATTGAGCGCTTCCGACAGCGTTACTCTTTTCATCCAATTTGATCTGCGATAGTTTTTGCAAGTATTTATCATGATGCGCGTGATCCATGTCTTTTCAGCGCTTTCGCTTTTAAAGCGCGAGAGGCTGGCCGCTATTTTCAGCATTGTGTCCTGAAGCGCGTCCTGTGCGAGTTGGACATCTCCTAAATATAAGAAGCCACGCTTCAAAAGGGAATTCCCATATTCTTTAATGATGCGTTCAAATTCGGCTTCCGGCGGCCAGTTATTGTTCACATGGCATGCCTCCTCTCTTCATTGCGGCGGAACAAGGGGAGAAAGGCACTCCCAGCCAGCTCAGCGCCTACGCGCTTCACGCCCTGAAACCAAAACGAGCGCAACCAGGGAGAATTAATTGTTATGTATTTGTCATTTTCTGCCAGATTATCCTTTCATATATTTGATCCGATGCTTCTGCCACGCTGCTCAATTTATGATAGCAAACCAAACGCTTCAAAGCCAACAACAGTTTGCTTGCAATGAATTGTTTGCTTGCAATGAATTGTTGTCCCTTAATGAAGGAATGTCAAGATGATTTCAGGCTTTTGCTCTTTATTGTACTTGATTAAACCGCCAAAAAACTGTATCATTTCTCTTGAAGAGATATATTTTCCAAATAGAAGGAAAAGCATTGCGAGCAAAGATTTTCTATATTCCGATTAGCAAAGGAGCAGTGCAGACATGTTGCCCAAGCAAAGATTTATTGCGGCGATGAGGCATCAAAGCCCTGAGGATTTTACGGCTTCAATGGAATTGGAGTTTCATTTGTACAAGGATGCTTGGGGAGAAGAGCCGGTTGTAGGGCTTGCCTTCTCCAAACTCTCCCAGAAGGAAAAAGAAGTCGCGCTAAATGAAAATGCTGAGCTGATGGTGAAAACAGCCGCGCGCTTTGGGCATGACGCCATTAAGGACATTGGAGGGTATTGGGAGCTTGCGCCAGGTATTCCTGCATACTTGTGGCTTCCTGAGCAAGAAGATCAGATAGGGCTTGTGAAGGCATTGCGCAAAGCCGCTGGGGATGAGTTCTTTATAGTGGGTTCCTGCTCCCCCACCATTTGCCTTCCTGACGGAGAGCATTTTGAGAGTTTCGTTATGGATCTCTTCGACCACCCGGAAGAAGTCCGAGCCAGGTGCCTTGACCGCTTGAACTATGCCCTGATTCAGCAGGACAAGCTTTTGGAGGCTGGCGCAGACGGAATTCTCAATCCAAGCGACATAGCCTTCAACACAGGTCTTTTCATCTCCCCAGCTATGATGGACGAGTTCTTTTTCCCCTACTTTGAAGCATGGGCTCAAGCCTTGAAGAAAGCGGGCGCCGTCTCCATCTGGCATTCCGATGGAGACGTCTCAAAGGCGTTGGATAGGGCCTCGGATTGCGGCGTCACGGCCATACAATGCGTTGACCCCCTGGCGGGGATGGACATAGTTGAACTTAAGAAGAGTTTCGGGAATCGCTTGGCTTTAATCGGGAACGTGGATTGCTCAATTTTGCATGAGGGCACAATTGATGATGTCAAAGAAGCCTCAATGAAGGTGTTGGAGGGTTGCAAAGGCGCAGGGTACGCCTTTGGCGCCTGCAATGCCATCTTCAAGGGCATCCCGCTTGAGAATTACCAGGCTATGGTTGATGCCAGATTCTTGTTTGGCAAGCTTTGAAATGATGGCTAAGCGTGCTATCTTCTGCACGTAAAAGACAACTTAAAGCGGAAACTCAAATGGGCATAGGTTTCATGCATACAATGTTCTTAAAAAGCAATGCTCGCGCAGAAAAGCCCTACTGCCCGCTTCTTCAAGATATGCCGGATTTTGGTTCTTGTGTTTTATATGAGTCAAATAAGAAGTTAATTCCTGGCATAAAATACCAGAATTAACTGGCCATGAAGCCCTTGAGTGCTTAACTTTAACAAATCTCAGGCAAAGAGATTAAACCTTTTAGGCATCGCTGGTTTTCTGCTTTATAGCGAGATCCTAGGCGAAGAAACTCAGGGGCTTGTTTTCTTTAATAATATTGGAACTGTTCCGACAAATCTATTTGCATTATTCACAAGTCAAAAGAGCATAAAATTCTTGCAGAAAAGTTAAAAATTTAAGAGAATATATGTTTGAATTTGAAAAACTTATCAATGAATTTGTATAATTCTGAGATGATGTATATGTTTAAATAAATTATATGGATAAATATAGCAGCATTATCGACAAAATTATTCAAAATGACAGTCACTTTGCAAAACGTCGGAATAGCTATATTATATTCTATTGAACGCTAACCTGAGATCATTTTGATATCTGTGCAACTGATGTTAAGAGCTCTGAAATGTACTGGGCAATTTAATTTGAGGATATTCTATCTAAATAAAAAACCAATCTGACTTTGCAATCTTTTTTCATCTCTATTTCAATCAATTCAGAATTTTCATCATATCTTTTCCCTCTCTTAATGGTTACTCCCTCAGGAATCCTTGTTGCTCGAGCAATTCAAAAAGGCCGTCCGCTACACTGTCGTCTTCCTATTCGGCGCTGCCTCAAACTTCTGGAAAAGAGCATTTGGTGGATTTAGCTGACTTTTTGATTCTCCTCCATCACATCCTAAATCCTCAGTTTCCATGTCCTTTCCAAATGATAAGCTTCGACATGATCCCCTGCGGCATTTATATCCTATGAGTATTGCAATCCTTTAAGCCAGCGCGGCTTCGCGCCGGATTTGGCTCTTGGAGCGGCGAATCATGGACGCATTTTAAAGCTCATCATGCTGAAAAACCAAATTATGTTTAAAATTGCGTATAGATGTTAATAATATCCACAAGATATTCGCTATTTTTTGGAGGAGTGTTAATGAACACGGCCCTCATATTTGCGGGCGGGACTGGGCAGCGCATGAATACCCGGGCTAAGCCGAAACAATTTCTGGAATTGCACGGGAAGCCGATAATCATATATACGCTGGAACATTTTGAGAAGCATGGCGAAATAGACAACATCGTAGTCGTCTGCCTTAAGAGCTGGATTCACGAGCTGAAGTCTTACCTGTACCATTACAACATCAAGAAAGTTAGCCAAATCATTCAGGGAGGGCCAACAGGCCACGAATCCATTTACAATGGATTGTCAGCGCTGGAAAGCACCTGCGACGCTGACGACATTGTGCTTATTCATGACGGAGTCAGGCCTCTCATATCGGCTGGCCTTATTTCAGAGAACTTGGCTAAGGTAAAGGAATTTGGGAGCGCTATAACTGCAGAAATGGCTACTGAAAGCGTCGTCAGCAGCATAGACGGAAGCTTCATCAATGAAGTTCCCAATCGCGAATCTATGTATATAGCCAAAGCTCCGCAGTCTTTCAGATATAGCATGATTTGGGAGCTTTACAAAAGAGCCAGAGTTGACAATGTAAAGAGCATAGACTCAGCTCATCTATTAAGCATATATGGAGTGAAAATGTTCATGGTGAGAAGCACCGCTAACAATATGAAAATCACAGCTCCTACGGATTACTATATTTTCAGAGCTCTTTTTGAGGCTATGGAAAATCAGCAGATTTTAGGGATTTAGTTTGTCAACATTTCAAAGAACAGGAAGGAGAACATGCGCTACAAAATAGGCTATACGACAGGAGTTTACGATTTGTTTCACATCGGGCATGTGAACATTCTTCGCCGGGCCAAGGAAATGTGCGATTATTTGATTGTTGGCGTAAGCCTGGATGAACTTGTGAGCTACAAGCATAAAAAGCACGTCATATCTTTTGAGGAGAGAATCGAGATTGTAAGATCGGTTCGATACGTAGACGAGGCTGTCGCGCAGGCCGACATGGATAAGCTCTCGGCATGGGAGAGGCTGAAGTTCAATGTCATGTTTGTCGGGGACGACTGGAAAGAAAGCGATAAATGGAAAGAATACGAGAGCCAGTTCAAAGCCGTAGGCGTAGATGTAATTTATTTTCCGTATACTAAAAACACATCATCGACGCTTATAAACAATGTTCTCTTGAACTTGCGCGCGTGAAGCTTTTGAATTTATGTCTTAAGAGAGAATAAGGTTCAGGCAGTGAGTTCGAATTCGAACTCACTGCCTGAACCTTATTCTCTATCTTTTTTCAGCATGGAGAGGCAGCTTGCGCCTATGAAAAACGCTCGACATGATTCTTATCCATACACTTGGTTTCATATATATATGCTGATTTGCATATGAAACCGCTTATTATGGAGCTTGGTTGTTCGGCCTGAAAGCTTATGAGCAAGCTCCAAACTGGGTGTATGTGACTAAGGAATGCCATATGGCGGCCGCTGCAGCTTTTACAGAAATAGCAACTATAAATTTCTAAGTTTTTCATTAATATATGTTGATGTTTGCTGCATAGAATATACTGGCCTTAAAAAGAGCAGGGCTTAAATTATTAAGGGAAGGCGCTGCGATACTGATTTGCATTGAAAGCTCTTGGTAGATTTGGCTGAGCGCCAGTAAAATCGGCCTCAAAATCGGTGTAGCGTTTCGCACGCCATAAAACCTGTTTCCAGTGGGAGGAAAAGTAAATGAAAGCAATGCTGGCGTTTGCCATAACAAGCATTATGATCATGTCCCTTGCGGGATGCTCCGGAGGAAAAAGCGGCAATTCGGTTTACTATCTCAATTTCAAGCCTGAAATAGCCGAGATATATGACAAAATAGCAGTTGACTATGAAAACGAGACGGGCGTCAAGCTTCGAGTTGTTACCGCGGCAAGCGGCACTTACGAGCAGACTCTAAAATCAGAGCTTGCAAAGTCCGACTCTCCGACGCTGTTCCAGATAAACGGGCCGAGAGGATACGCCAGCTGGTCCGAGTATTGCAAAGACTTGAAGGGGACGCAGCTATACAATGCTTTAAGCGACAAAACCCTCGCAGTTTCAAGAGGATACGGCGTTTACGGCATTCCGTACGTGGTTGAAGGGTACGGCATAATTTACAATAATTCTATTATGAACAAGTATTTCGCCATTTCAGATAAGTTTTCCTCCATGGATGATATAAAGAGTTTTGAGTCTCTTAAGAGCGCTGTGGAAGACATGACCTTGAAAAAGGCTGAACTGGGAATTGACGGCGTGTTCGCGTCAACTTCCTTGGCGCCCGGAGAGGATTGGAGATGGCAGACTCATCTTGCAAATGTGCCGATATATTACGAATTCAAGAATAACGGCATAGATCTTTCTGGAGATGGAACTAAAGAAATCAAGTTCCAGTACGGAAAGCAATTCGGCGCCATTTTTGATCTCTATGTCAATAACTCCGTTACGGAAAAGGGGTTGCTGGGAAGCAAGTCTGTGGATGACTCCATGGCGGAGTTTGCCTTGGGCAAGTGCGCTATGGTTCAAAACGGCAACTGGGCATGGAGCCAGATAAGCGGCGTTCAGGGCAATGTAATCAAAGAAGAGGACATAAAGTTCATGCCCATTTACATAGGCGTCCAAGGTGAAGAGAGCCAGGGGCTGTGCATAGGAACGGAAAATTTCTTTGCGATCAACGCCAAAGCTTCTGAAGAGAGCCAAAAGCTGGCGGAAGATTTCATATACTGGCTGTACTCCAGCCCTACGGGAAAAAACTATGTAACAAATGATCTGGGATTCATAGCGCCGTTTAACACTTTCAGCGACAGTGAGCGCCCTGAGGATCCTCTGGCTAAAGAGATCGCCAGATGGATGGCTGAACCCGGCGCCGCGTCGGTGGCTTGGAACTTTACGGTCTTTCCCAACCAAAACTTCAAAGACAAGTTTGGCGGCGCTCTTTTGGAGTATGTTCAGGGAAGCAAGGCATGGACGGACGTTGAGCAGTTAGTTGTGGAGCAGTGGAAAATCGAGAGCGGAGAATAGCAGATATCAATATCCAGTCGAAGCCGCGCTTTGCGCGGCTTTTGAAAGCCCTTTAGCTCGAAAGGTTGTGAATGCATGCAGAAATCCTTGAAAAGATACTTCCCTTTATTTGTTTTGCCAACAGTCGCGGCGTTTTTAATTGCATTTGTGATCCCATTCTTCATGGGAATCTATCTTTCTTTTACTAAGTTTTCAACTGTTGTTGACGCCAAATGGGTTGGCTTTGACAACTACATAAAAGCGTTCTCGGCAAATACGGATTTTATAAACGCCCTTGGCTTCACCGCGCTGTTTACTCTGGTTTCGGTTATAGCGATTAATCTGCTGGCCTTCATCCTGGCGCTGTTTTTGACGAAAGGGCTGAAGGGAACAAATATATTCAGAACAGTATTTTTCATGCCCAACTTAATCGGAGGCATAGTGCTGGGCTACATTTGGCAGCTTATCATAAACGGAGTTTTGCGCAGTTCAGGGGTCACTCTCCTAGCAAATTCGAAATACGGCTTCTGGGGGCTGGTTGTGCTCATGGCGTGGCAGATGTCCGGATACATGATGATTATTTATATTGCGGGAATCCAGAACATTCCGGTAGAGCTCATGGAAGCGGCGGACGTGGACGGGGCTTCGCTCAGCCAAAAGCTCTTCAAAATAACGATTCCCATGGTGATGCCGTCCTTTACCATATGCTCATTCCTTACTCTTACAAATTCCTTCAAGCTTTTCGATCAAAACCTTGCCTTGACTGCCGGAGGACCCGCAAAGCAAACCGCCATGCTTGCCTTAGACATTTACAACACCTTTTACGGAAGCGTGGGATCTGAGGGGATAGGGCAGGCGAAAGCCGTAGTGTTCTTTCTGATGGTGGCGCTTATAGCCTTGTTTCAGCTTGGATTTACAAGAAGCAAGGAGGTTGAGGGTTGATGAAATCAAAAAAGGCTTTTGAGATTGCGTCCGTATTGCTTATGAGCTTGCTTTCTCTCATTTTTACGGCGCCTATGCTGATAGTCCTCATGAATTCATTCAAAGGCAGATTCTATATCTCAGACATGCCGTTCTCTCCTCCGACTGCGGAAACTTTTTCGGGAATTGAAAACTATGCCGGAGGAATTGCAAAAACTGGATTTATCAGCGCTTTTGGATATTCCATGTTCATAACGCTTTTTTCTGTCGCCGCGATAATCCTTTTCACCTCGATGACGGCTTGGTATATCAGCAGGGTTAAAAGCGCTGCTTCAAACATTTTGTACTACGCTTTTGTATTTTCAATGATAGTTCCTTTCCAGATGGTTATGTTCACAATGTCTAAAGTCGCCAATGTCTTGCGCCTTGACAATCCATTGGGAATAATATTCATATATCTGGGGTTCGGATCCGGACTTTCCGTTTTCATGTTCAGCGGCTTCGTAAAGGCCATACCGCTTGAAATAGAAGAGGCTGCGACAATAGACGGTTGCACGCCCATAGAGGCTTTCTTCCAAGTAGTTTTTCCCGTCCTTCGGCCAACTGCGGTTACTATAGCGATACTAAACGCCATGTGGATCTGGAATGACTACCTGTTGCCGAACCTAGTCATAGGCAACAGGTACAAAACCATACCGATTGCTGTGCAGTACCTGCGGGGAGGCTACGGCTCCAGGGACATGGGAGCGATGATGGCTATGCTGGTGCTGGCTATACTCCCGATAATAATCTTTTACTTGTCTTGCCAGAAGCATATTATCAAAGGAGTTTTATCAGGCGCGGTAAAAGGCTAGTAGATGCGGCGGGCAGACTTGAATCCAACGCAGATTTATGCTATTCTTATGTCTGTCGCAAGCTCTTCTCTAAGGATCCAAAATCGCAAGCGCTCGCATGCAGAGGCATGATATGGCAGTTTTAAATTGAAGTTTCTCGCATACTGTATAGCGTTTAATTCACGCATTTAAGGATGTTGGCGCCATTGGGCAGGCATGCTGTTTCGCCGCCAAATGTTACGATTTTGGAAATCGAATGTCCATAGAGCAGCGCGAAATGCCGATATCAATCGCACTCGCTGCATAATCAAGCTTAAACGGGTAGTTTTCAATGAGAATCAGTATATACCGCTTTTCATCAAATGTTACTTTTTTGGAGCTTGATTATCCATTGAGTGGTGCGAAATGCCGATCTCGGCATTTTGCACTCGCTGTATAATCAAGCTCCAAAAAAGGCAGTTT
>JAISZB010000038.1 GCA_031269465.1 Clostridiales bacterium
CTTCCGCTTGATCGCCTCCCGAAAATGAAGCCCTTGCGCCCGTCCGGCATTTGGACTCTGTCAAATAGCTGAAAGCCAAATACATACTTTGGAGATTGATTCAGCTTCCTCTTTCCGCCTTTGCTGACAGCAGCCTTATGGATCTGGCGATTGCGCTTCCTTACGGCTTTCTGCATGTAGATTGCATCTAAAGGAACAGCCAGTGGATTCCCGCTGATGCATCTCGCGTCTACCGCATGATCTTTTTCCAATCCATTTCTGATTCTCGTGTTCTTTGCGGTGTAGCCGTACGCCATACCTACATCAGTGCATTCTTCCTTCAGCCTGTTGTAGAAAGCCCAACGCATAATCCCCATAAATGCGGCGTCTCTGAAAGATTGCCCTCTTTTTAGGTTCAGCTTAAGCCTTCCCGCATGGCAGTCGCTGTGGCAATCCTCGCAATGTGTCTGGATTTTGTTCTCTATAGAAGGAGCCAGCCAGCCTTTATGCTTCGAGCGGACGCGATTGTTGAAGCGGGGTTTCGATAGCGCGTTTTCCTATTGCGCCTCGCGCGTCTGAATGCTCTTCTCGTCGAAAGCAGGTCGACTATATCAGTCCTCAATTTTACTTCAGCGGCGTACAACTCTTCTTTCTCCGTAGTCGCGGAAATCCCAATAGTTTTGCTTCCCGCGTCTACTCCCAGACTTATCGGCTGAGTATACTCCGCGCTATCGTACAGCAATTGGATTGCAGAAGGCTCAAGCTTTGCAACCTTAGCCATTCCATCCTTTAGCAAATGCCCTGCTTTCCCATGGCGCTTAGTCGGCATCAAGGGCTTTCCATTCTTATTCAGAACATAAGCCATATATATTCCTCCTATGCGCTGCTGGCGCATAGCGCTTTAGCGCATATAAATCCCTATTTCCAGGGCAGGCCGCCCTTCGCCAATGCTGTTCCAAGGTTTTGCATGCCTGGGGCGCTGTCCCTTCCCCTAGAGGACTGTTCAGCCGCAGGCCGTAGTGTCCGGAGCTGGAGCAAACGCCCCGGAGTACCTATATATTCTTGGATAGCGCAGCTTCTCGATGGAAGCTTAGGCTAGCCGATCAGGGCTTGCTAATGCAAGCCCCTAGCTTTAGCTATGGGGTGATTAACTTATGTTTGAGCATATGCTTTTTAAGGCAAGGCAGGGGGCGTTTCCTAAGGCAAGCCGCTTTTTTGCTCTGAAAAGCGGGACTATTCAGAACAAAAAACGGGCTTGCCAGCCAGATTTTTGGCGTCTTCTTTCCTGCGGGAGCCGCCTATGCCGAAACTATAGTGACCTTTTGCGCGGGTTCTCCGCTTGAGGGCAGAACTACCGTCACTTTCATCCCTACAAACAGATTATCCAGGCTTACAGACTGCTCTGAAGAGCCGTCGACGTAGCTGGTGCTCTCTTGGAGGCCGATGCTTGTGATGGCGGAATCCCCTCCTTCGCTAATTGAGAGCGAAGTGCTGGAGATTGCTTGAATGTAGCCGGTGTAGACGGCAGAGGGCTCCGGGTTTTGTTCAAGCAGGGCAAATGCCTCTACGGTCTTGCTTTCCAGGTTAAGCCTGGCCTTCATTCCCAATCTAAGGGAGTAGACGTCGACTTTCTCTTTGTTCAGCAGATATTCATCTATTTCATTATCTATGGAGGAAAAAACAATGGTATTCTTATCTGGTGATATATGTATTTCTACTATGAACCCGTCTACTGTGGATTTAACCCCTATTGCTTGAACTTTGTACAGCATCCCTCCCTCGCCTTGCGCATCTATGTTGTCTCCTACCTTAAGCGACGAGAGGCTTGAAGCATACCCTCCGTTTCTCAGGAAAGCCGCACTTTCAGCTGCGGGGTACTCGGAAACAGCGCCGTCCTGGCTTTCTATGACAAGAATGGCCGCGCCTTCGGAGTATTTTATGTCCGCAAGCTTTCCATCGTCTATCTCTATAATGCCTGATGAGATTTTCGGAGCCGACGCTCGAATCTCAATTAGCTCATTGTTCAAAAGCACCCCGCTCATTTGCATGCCTTCAGCCAAGTCTCCGTAAGTTTTCAAAAAACTGCCGATGTATATGACTGCGCTGGACTTCAACTGGCAGATGGATGACTTGCCGTCGGAAGTCGCTATCTGCAGTCCTCTAAAGGATGGGAAGAATTTCTCTATCGTCCCTTCAATGCTTGTGACATTGTTGACGCTCATGTCCTGGCTTGTTGAGACGATCCGAGGTTCCGCAGGCGTTTCGGAAGACAGGATGTCCAGAGCCTTTGAGAGGATTACAGACATTGAGGCTCTGACCATCGCCCCGTTCGGAAAGTAGTTGCCAGAGGAGTCCCCCGTTACGATGCCAAGGCTTTTAAGGTAATAGACGTATGGCTTGAATGAGGCTGATATGTCAGCATCATCTTTGAATTCGACGCCAGGCTTGGCTTTCAGGGCTTCGTAAGACTTGCCCATAAGCTTTACTATAAAGCAAGCCGCTTCCTGCCTTGACAGCGCGCGAAGCTGCTGGTTCCCTGATGAATCCTTCGCTATAAACTCATCAAGATCGTCGACGGAGAATATCTGCTTTTCCAAAAGAAACGCAATTTCATGATCCGCAGTGGAATTCCACTTGCTGTAGGTTTTAGCGTACTTGGCCAAAAGAGACTTGTTCTTGCTATATGCCCTGTTGTAATATGTCTGCTCCTCTGAAGTGGCGTTGGTATACTTGTATCCTGCAGCCTTTGCAAGAATTTTCGCGGTGTCGAACTTGTCGATCAAAGCCTCCGGCCTGAAGCTCCCAGATGCGTCCCCGACTATCAGCCCTCTGTCCGAAACATAGTTGATTGCTTCGTACGCCCAATAGCTGCTGGAAACATCTTTATATTTGACAGCCGCAAAAACATCGCTAGACCCAAAGATCAAAAAACAGGCTAAAACAACAGCCGAAACTTTGGCAGCTCCCCACACGTTCATCTGACAATCCCCCCTGCAACATTTAAGCTCTTTATCAGCATTTTATAATTTTAAACAAAAAAACTAAATTTTGCAAGCAAATGAAGTTGATCTTATGCGCCATTTTTATGTTCGATATTTGATGAAACTAAGCTTAATGTGTAGTCTATTATGATGAATAATATATATTCCTCATTAATTAGAATAAATAATAAAGTGAAATGCTGAAATAACTCTATAAAAACTTCCCTTTAATACTTTGCGGCAATTTGATGGCTATTATCCATTAAAGGAATAGGCAATCTATGTCAGTGTTAAATATTAATTATTCCTTGAAAGCAACCTAAACATGGAGTTATTGTACAATATTGACAATTAAAAGTCAATATGCCTCTAATTATTAGCGGGATTTTAATGTTAAAATAACATTATTATAAATAGGCTGCCTGGGTATTGATTCATCAAAGGGAGCATGTGCCGGTTAGAAACACTTCCGCATGAGGGAAGAGCAGCCTGATTTTCTTCACAGTGTTTCTTGCTTGGCGCTGATCCTGGAAAATTCCGAACACTGACGGGCCGCTTCCGCTCATAATTGCCCCCATGGCGTCCGACTCCAAAAGGATGCTTTTAAGCATCCCTATTTCAGGGTGCTCTTCAATGCATCCCGGCTCGAGAACATTGACCATGCCCTTTGCAGCGGACTTAATATCTGAAGCCTTCAGGTCTTCAATCATCTTGTCTATGTCAGGGCGCATTGCTATATCTTCTAAGCTGAGAGAATTGTAAACCTGCGCCGTGGATACGGCTATGGGAGGCTTGGCTATTACAACGGAGGCGGACTCTAAGGGGGGGAGCGGCGTAAGCACATCCCCTATTCCCTCTGATAAGGCAAGCCCACCCATTGCGCAAAATGGAACGTCGGCGCCGAAGCGCTTTCCAATGGATCTGATTTCCTCATTTGACAATTTCAAGTCGTATAGCCTGTTTATTCCTGAAATGGCGGCGGCGCAGTCGCTGCTGCCTCCGGCAAGGCCTGCCGCCATGGGGATGCTTTTTTTCAAAAGGATGAACATCCCTCGGTCAAGATTGAATTCCTTCATGCAAAAGGCAGCCGCCTGATGAACGAGATTCCTTTCGTCGACAGGAAGGTGAAGAGCGTCCGTCGCCAGCTTGAAAGGATATTTGTCTGTTTTTTTTATAATGAGGATGTCATGCAGATAAACGGTCTGCATGATCATTCTCAGATCATGGTAGCCGTCTTCTCGCTTTCTTAAAACGTCCAAAGCCAGGTTTATCTTCGCTCTGGCTCTTACTAGTATAGATTCCATTTCGGCCTCCCTCCGGCGATGTGAATGTTTTTTGGGTCTTTAAACTCTAGTGTGGACTGACCTGCATTCATTAACTCAAACTCTGGCGGTTTTTGCATGTAGATTCTTGCTTTTCGCCAGGCTAAGTTTAAAGACCCTGTCATTTGAAGCAAATCGCCTTTATTGCACTGATATTCAAACAATGTTCCTTTTTTAGCTTTATTTTCCATTGAGCGGTGCGGAATGCCGATATCAATCGCGCTCGCTGTATAATAAAGATCCAAAAAAGATGGTTCCTATGAAAATCAGTATGGCAAGCGGGTTCCGAAGCAGGAAAGAGCAGCCGTCCGGGAAAATGCCCGCAAGCGATGCGCAGCCTATGCCTTTGCGCGTCCCGCCGAGGAAATTTTAAAGACTGGCAGGCGAGGATATAATACGCGCGTTCGGCAGTGCATCGGCATATATAAGAATTGCAGTTTGGGTTATTATATCTGCTTGGCTGGCTTTATGCAATATGGAGTTTGAGGGATTGCGTGAAATTTGGCGCTAAATGATAAAAACCAGGGTTGAATATGGAAAAGCTCGCCCTTGGGCCAGCTTGAAAATCGAAATCAGGGGGAATTGCTGGCGCGGCTTGCTCTCGAGACGCTAAAGAGTTCAACTATGCTGATGCACATTAAACTGCGCCTATTTTGAAAAGGGCTTCGTTTGTCTTTAATTATCATCTTTAATTAAAAGACAATTTAACTACTCCTCAGCTCAAGAGATCCTGCCTATAATGGATATAGCGAATGCAATCAAATGCGTCCATCAGCTTAATGCTAAGGATAAATGCCATTTAGCATTTGAACTCCTTTTTTAAAGCTTGAGTGTACAGAGTCCAAAATAAGCGCATATGCCTTAAGCGCAGACAAGTGAACCTGCTTTGAGATCTGATTTTATCTATTGAAGCATATAATGCCGGCTTCAAAATCGCAGTTCTCTAATGTGCTTCAGCCTGAACTTTCATGCCATGCTATAGCGGCCAGTCCATCTATAATATCCAACTATGGATCAGCAGCACATAGGCAGTTTCATCTCTAAATCAGAATATTATCTGATTTAAAGTTCAATGTTAACGATTTTGGAGCGTGACTATACTCTTTTTGTAAAATCCCGCTCTAAAATAGGAGATTTCCAGTGCGCGCACCGGTGTATATGCAAATATCTGCTCATTTAATTGCCATTTATGATGGCCTGATTTATAATTGATAATTGGGCTGTAAAAGCAAAAACTAAATCTTAAGAGGCTGCTCTTTCATTTACTATGTCAGATGATTGCAACTTCTCGGACGCTTTAGAAAATATGCCTGCGCGCAGTAAAATGCTCCTAAAGTGGCGCCTGATTATCCGCTTCAGCGCTTTTCAATCAAGTTCCAAAATTGAAGTTTCCATATGCTCAGCAACATAGGGGCATGAACATATTCCCGCCTACGACCTCAATTATATGCGCGGCTGAAAAAATTCAGAGTTAGCTCTTATCGGTTAAAAGGCGCAAAGGCCATTCCTTGGCTATACTGATTTTCATATAAAACTGCCTTTTTTGGAGCTTGATTATACAGCGAGTGTGAAATGACGATATCGGCATTTCGCACTACTCAATGGACAGTAAAGCTCCAAAAAAGGAACATTTGATGAAAATCGGTATACATAGAGCGCAACAGCTTTAGGAGGTTGCGCCAGAGATGAGTTTGGATGCTTCAAAAAAGCGTTCTTAGGAGCTTTGCATATTATCTTTGCCTGCGTTTATCATAATATTGATTGGATTTTATTCACAAAAGAAATCAGCTAGGAGGATTGCAAATGCAGTTGGCAGTGCAGGCTAAAATACTCAGTTCGTTGAAAAAGTCCAGCGTCAGGGAATTCGCTGGCATGAATTTGGGAATATTCCTAGTAGCGTTTGGTGTGCATGCATTCAGGAATCCAAACAAATTCGCATCCGGAGGCGTCAGCGGCCTTTCCATCCTTATGACGTACTTCTTTGCGAATCTCCCAGTAGGAAGCCTTATGGTCGCCCTAAACATGTTGATACTGGCCCTGGGCGCCATTTTTCTTGGAAAAGGTTCAATTGCGAAAAACATATACGGCTCATTCGCCGTATCGGGTATGATATGGCTTTTGGAAATTATAATGCCCTTGAAAGCTCCCATAACCCATGAAAAATTCATGGAGCTCATTTTCTCGGTGTTTATCCCGGGATTTGGAAGCGCATTGGTTTTTCATAACGGAGGCACTACCGGAGGTACGGATATAATAGCGCAGATACTGAAGAAGACTTTCCATATGAAGTTGAGCATGGCTCTCCTATTGATTGACTTTCTCATAGCGGCTGCCGCCGGAGTGCTTTTCGGCGCGGAATCATGCCTCTATTCTGTGCTTGGAGTATGCCTGAAAGTTTTTTTAATGGATTCTGTCCTAGAAAACTTGCGCATTTATAAAATAATGGTTATCATAAGTGAAAAGAGCAAAGTGATAAACAAATACATCTGCTGTGAACTGGAGAGGGGGGCTACTGTTCACACCGCTCACGGCGCTTACACTGTAGAGCCCAAGGAAGTGATAACGACGGTGCTCGATCGAAGGCAGGCGCTTCTTCTCCAGCAGTTCATCAAGAAAGAGGATCCGGCCGCGTTTATAACAATAAGCAATTCAACTGAAATCATAGGCAAAGGATTTGGAGGCTTTGAATAGGCATTGAATGAGTATCGTTGAAGCAATAATCGGATGGCTGAAAATATTTCGGGACAACCTTGCCGCCTACAGCCTGCGCTTGTGAGCTTACGCGCAAGATGGGAGAGGGGTTATTCCGAACAGACTTCAGTTTAAAGAATTCATGAATTTAAGCTTTCGCCTTATTTGCGGATAAGGGCTAAACGCCATAATCAGCGCAAAACAACTCAATGCGGTACAGAGGGCGCTGCGCAGGAAGCGTACAAAAGCTGTGCCGATCTGCAGTCGAATGCTCCGGTTTTGGACCTTGACTATCCGCTTCCAAGGTGCGAAATGCCGATATCGGCATTTCGCGCTCCCTGTAGCGTCAAGCTCCAAAAATAGGCGGTTTCATTTGCAAAGCTGTAATAAAAAGACATTAGCTTCAGGCGACGCCGCTTGGCGCCCTGCAAGCCTGGATGCTTTCCGCCCCGCCTGAGGCGGAGCCTAGAAAGGATTTAAAATGCACTACATCGAGGACCTTAAGGTTAATGATCATGTGGTGGATCATTATCTGTGCAAGCAAAAGCAGACGCTGAAGACGCGTTCCGGCAAGAATTACCTGTCTCTTAAGCTCCAGGACAAGACGGGCACGATCGAGGCCAAGGTATGGGAAATGACGAATGACATTCAAAACTTTGATGAGAATGATTTCATCAAAATTGACGGAACAGTCCTTACATACCAAAACGACTTGCAGCTCAAAATCAATAAAATTCGCAAAAGCTTTGATGGAGAATGCGATCCTGTAAACTACATCCCTAGGACAGACAAAGATATTGACGCTCTTTTCGCGACTATGCTTGACACCATAAAATCCTTCTCAAATAATTATTTGCGCCAGCTGTTGGAAAATATTTTCATTCGCAATCGCGAGATTTCTGAAGAGTTTCAAAGCCATTCCGCAGCGAAAAATATGCATCACAGCTATTTAGGAGGGCTGATTGAGCATACGGTATCGGTAATGCAGATTTGCGAGTTCATGAGCGAGAGATGCAAATACGTTAACCGCGATCTTTTGCTGGCTTCAGCAATTCTCCATGACATCGGAAAAATTTACGAGCTTTCAGACTTTCCTGACAATGATTACACAGATGACGGACAGCTCATAGGCCATATAGTCATTGGCGCTGAATTGGTCAAACAGGAGGCGGACAAGATCCCTGATTTTCCTCATCAGCTCAGAAGTCTGCTCATGCACTCGATTCTGGCTCATCATGGAGAATATGAATACGGATCGCCGAAGCGCCCCAACACAATTGAGGCGTATATCCTCCACTGCGCGGATAATATGGACGCGAAGATCAAAATGTTTGAAGACTCAATATCAAGCAACAATACATCCGGCAAATGGGTGGGATATAACAGGATGATAGACAGAAATGTGAGAAAGTCTGACTTTGAATAGGTGGAGTAGAATGCTGGATAAAAATGATGTATACGAATTGCGGATTGACGGGTTGACATCCGAGTGCGACGGCGTCGGACGAGTGGACGGCATGGCGGTGTTTGTGGAGCAAGCGCTTCCCGGAGATGTAGTAAAAACTCAGATTGTAAAAGCTAAGAAAAGCTATGCCCACGGAAAGCTTATAGAATTGATAAGACCGTCCCCCGACAGAGTGGAGCCTCCGTGCCCGGTCTACAGGCGATGCGGCGGATGCTCGCTTCAGCACTGTTCCTACAGCGGGCAGCTGAAGCTTAAAAGGCAGAAAGTTGCCGACGCGATGGCTCGCATAGGAGGCTTCGCCGATCTTGCCATTCCTGAAGCTATTGGGATGGATGAACCTTTTAGGTACCGCAACAAGGCGCAGTTTCCGGTCGCGCTGGAAAACGGCGAAGCGGCGATTGGATTCTACGCCCGCAGAAGCCACAGCATAGTGCAGGTAGATTCATGCTTGATCCAAGCCAAAATCTGCGATGCCGTCATCTCATCGGTAAAGGAGTATATGTCCATTACCCAGCTTGAGCCATACGATGAATTGACGCATAGCGGTTTGCTGAGGCATATAGCTATACGCACGGGAGGATGCGGCGCGGACGAAGAGGTTATGATCTGCTTGGTTGTTAATGGAACTACTATTCCAGACGCGCTTCTCCTTAAGAGAATATGCCTTAAAAATGTACCCGGCCTTAAGACAATAGTGCTAAATAAAAACACTAAAAGATCAAACACCATTTTGTCGATGGAGAACGAAATCCTTTTAGGATCCGGCTTCATCCGCCAGAATGTAGGAGATCTGCTTTTCGAGCTGTCTCCTCTGTCATTTTTCCAGGTCAATTCAGCTCAGACGAAGCCTCTTTTCGATGTAATTTCTGATTATGCGGGATTGACCGGAAGCGAAACCGTTATAGACGCATACTGCGGCGCAGGCGCAATCTCCCTTTACCTTGCTGGCAAAGCGAAGAAAGTGTACGGCGTCGACATTGTAGATGACGCCATAAAGGACGCGAACCGCAACATGAAGCTCAACGGGATCTCCAATGCGGAGTTCATAGCGGGCGCGGCGGAGGCTGTACTTCCCGAATTGATAGAAAACGGCGCCAAAGCTGATATAGTGGTGGCTGATCCGCCAAGGAAAGGATGCGAGCCGAAGGTTCTCAGTGCTGTCATGGATCTGTCCCCTGAGAAGATAGTGTACGTCTCCTGCGACCCTGCGACTCTGGCTAGAGACGCCAAGATTCTCTGCCAAGGCGGGTACAGGCTCGAAAAGCTGCAGCCGTTTGATATGTTTCCGATGACCAGCCATGTTGAGACTATCGTGTTGCTGCAAAGGCGGGATGCATAGTAATCATCCTTTGTCTTAAGAGCTTAGTGAAGCATGGAAAAATGTCCTGATGCTCCTGAGGCCGCCCGATGTACTGATTTAAACTGCCTATTCTGGATCTAGGATGTCCGATTCCAAGTGCTGTCGCTCTTAATTGCGTGACATGCTTTTAGCCTGTAAAATGCTTAATTATAGCCGAATAGGACTGTAGCGCATTTAAGACTGTCTGCGCTAGCTGCAAAATAGGCTTATACAGCCGAGACTATTTTCTGTATAAAGGAAGAACTATGGGAATTTGAGCATATGGAGAACCCTGACGCGGAATAGGACAAGCCGTGAAGAAGAGGATGTTTTGAAGCAGATGCAACAAAAGGCTGATAATATAAAATCGTATTTTTTGTGATGCCCGCTGATCATTGGGCTCAAGACTACGAAGCCGCCTGAGGACTTCAATGCCCTAAGCTTTTTTATCACGTTATTTGTCTGGTATGAGTTGTAGTTTTCCAAGATAAACGTCCCAAACGGCGAAGCCGGCGCTGTTGGCCCTCCGTGGAGAGCACCGGCAGATAGGCTCCGCCATGAGTAATCCCCGCCGGCCTCTTTTTCTATAATGGAGATGATAAAATCCATAACGCTCTTCACTGAGACTTTTTCAATCTGCTCCGCCTACAGCGGCTGTCACGTGGCTGAGGCTCCGCCAGTCGGAGCGGATGCCGGGCGCCAGCCTGGCAATTGACTCATCCACGCCCATGTTTAACAGACAAGTCAAAATCGCAGGGGAAATGCCTATGTGCATTGATCCAAGGCGAATTGCGCTCTGCAGTCCTCCTTGAGCGGGCAGTATATATCAATATATCAATATATCAATAGGGGAGGTCCGAATAATTCGGCCCCCCTTTTTTGAAGTTTGGACTATGAGATATGATGTCATAGATGAGTTGCTTGGACGAGTTTTCCAATTAGCCATGCTTATCGCTATTCGAATCTTGGCTTGTATTGGCGCTCATTGTTTCCAGGAAAGATTACAGTAGAATCACGAGTGTGCTCCCATGTTAAAAGAGCTTGAAAACGTTTTGACTCCTTGTTTATACTGCTTTTCATATAAAATTATCTTTTTTGGAGCTTGATTATACAGCGAGTGCGAAATGCATTTCGCACCATTCAATGGATAATCAAGCTCCAAAAAAGTAACATTTGATGAAAAGTGGTATACTTTACAAGAGGCCTCTAGAGTCACAATAGATATGAAAGGATGAATGAGTGATGGTAGTAGGCGACATTCATGAAGTCAACTTGAGCACCTCTTCCTTCGAGAAGATTATTACAGAAAACAGACTATATGTGGATAAGAGCAAATTTATTGAGAATTTTCTAAACACTCCGTCTGACGCGCAGATTATCGCCCGCCAAAGAAGACTTGGGAAAAGCATGAATATGAGCATGCTTCGTTGCTTCCTCACAGATCAAAAAGACAACAGGAGATTATTTGACAGGCTTTATATCAGAAATAGCCCTGTATGGCCTCAGGCTAATTCATCACCTGTTTTCTATTTCGATTTCAAGGATCTGGGACCCACATTGTTCAAATCTCAAATACAAGACGCGATAAAGCTGCAAATCAAGCCTTATCTTGAAGCCTCCTGCAACGACTACAAGGAGCTGTATGAGAGCTGGCTTAAAAGAGGTCCGGAAGACGCAACCGGGTTAAAGGTTATGACACAGATAGCGTTTAATGCGACTGGAAAAAAATCATACATTTTGATAGATGAATATGACAGCCTTATGATGAAAACCACAGTGAAAAAAATATACAATATAATTCGTTCATATCTCACGGACTTTTTATCCTCTGGCTTCAAAGGAAACGATTTCTTGGAGAAGGGCCTCATGACCGGAGTAATGCGAATCACGCATGAAGGCATGCTGAGCGGGTTGAATAACCTGGATACATTTGATGTTTTCTCTGACAAAGTCTACTCTTCCGACTATGGACTCACCGAAGATGAGGCTAAAGAAGTATGCGATCTGACTGGCTTGAGTTTGGACATTGCGCGCCAGTGGTATAATGGCATCAAAATTGGCGGTGTTGATATTTATAATACTTATAGTGTCTTGTGCGCAGTTTCCAAGAAGGAAATCTCAAACTATTGGGGGATGAGCGGAACTCTTGATAGAGTTAAGTCATTAATTACGCCATATGAGAAAAGTGAGCTTTTAATGTTGCTTGATAAAGGCGCTATTCTGGAAACTAAAATCAACCAGAGGATAGGGCCTCAAATGTTAAAGAAAGATTGCGACGAGAGCGCATTATATTCTTTGCTGGTGCAATCAGGCTACCTAAGCCTAGATTCGTGGCATGGCGAAAAGTCTTATGGGGCAGTTTCCATACCAAATTTGGAGCTTGCTTCAGTCTGGAGAGAATTCATTTTCAATGATGTTCTGAAAAGCAAAAGGATCAACTCCTTTTTCAAGCATTTAAACGAATTGGATGCGCTCGCCAGCGACGTTGAAAAGTTTTTGGACTGCATGTTTTTGAAATTCGCCAGTTTCGATTTACCAGCCACTGAATACAAGAGGCCAGATAACACTAGCTACAAAAAAATACCTGAATTGTACTACCACCACATAGTCTTTACGGCTCTGATATTTCTAGAAACAACACTTGGATACAAGAGCATTTTATCCAATCGAGAAAGCGGAGACGGGCGTTATGATGTCTGGATTGACATGAATAAAGTCATGGTCGTTTTTGAATTCAAGTCAGGAGCTAAAGGCGAAAAAGCTGAAACCTTGGCCAAACGCGCATCGAAGCAAGTCAAGGACAACAGATACGGAGCAGAAATGGGAAGGCCAGTGATTGCAGTTGGATGCGGTTTTGCCTTGGATGGAAGCATTAAGGTAAGTTGCCTGAGAATAGAATATTGATGTATACTCTGACATAACGGAATTCTTGTTTAAAGACCCCAAAAAATCCCCCAAACGCTCTGTTATGGAGTAGTTGGGGGATTTATGTTCAGAGGATATTTAGTTTAGATTACTTTGCCGCTGTCACGCTGCGAGGTGTTTAGATTTGCGTTATGCCCCGGCAACTTCTTGCTTTGCGTCTCCAAGTTGCGACAGCAATGAACTCGGACGTTCCGGTACAGGCAACACATCATATACAGTGGCGGCTCGTTGCAGTCGAACCGCGCTGTCAGTATTTGCGTCTATGAACTCTGAAAAGTCTGCTTTAACGTTTTCCTGCAGCTTTATATGCGAATCGGCTTGCAGTAAGCTCGAAATATCCTCCTCAATCGGGAGCAGAGCAAGCACGGCCTCTAGTGGCAAGAGGATTCCGTCAATTCGTCGCGAGAATAGCTCGATCATATGCGGATAATCTGGAGAAGTCGGTTTAATGTACCTATAGAACTGAGGCGAATCCGTACTTGCGTGTCGGTGTTCGTAACCTCCCGCTTTGACATACTCCTAAATTTTCGCGCCGAAGCTTGCATTCAGCGATTCGATTATCAGCACCATATCAATGTCGCGAGTGGCGACGGAAATCCGTGCCAGCTTCGCTCATCAGCAGGTCACACGCCGTACCTCCGATAATCGCGTAGTTTTGTTCGCAGCCCTGAAACCACGATTTGAAGCTCTCTAATCCTCTGACCATTATTTATTCCCCCATATTTCCGCGAGCAATTCGTCTTTCAAATCCGAGCATCGTCGTCTGTGAGCGTTGCCCACAGAGACAGCAAATCAGGTAAACCGTCTTTCGCTGAAAGGAGCGTCGGAGAGTATCGACAGACCTCAACTTCCGCCTGCGCGTCCGGGTCAACGAGTGTGTCCGTCCCCGGCAGTTCATTCACTCTTCCGTCGAAAGCGAATGTCGTAACGCTCTGAGGATTCAGCATCGTGTACTCCGCAAGCGCAGATACTCCGGAGAGTGGCAGTTTTGGCGGCAGTGGATTTTTCTCGACGCAGAACCGCTTGCGGACGGGATTCAGCAAGTGCGATTGTGCTTTGTCGAACAGGGCGGAGCCTCGTTCTGTTCCGGTGATGATAATCTGTACACCGTCTTTGCGCGTAGTCATTAGTTCAAGTCTGGCAAGCTGTTTGACCGCCCGCGTTATTTGAATTGCTGACACGCAGATTAACTCCGCAAGTCCTTTGACATATATACTGTTTTCATATAAAATTACCTTTTTTGGAGCTTGATTATACAGGCTTCAATGGTTAATCAAGCTCCAAAAAAGGAACATTTGATGAAAAGCGGTATACATCGTGTTCGTTCTGGTACAAGTATCGGAACAATATAAGTTGCGCCGTAGGCGACAGAATTTCGCTCGTTTCTTGGCGCATGGCGTATCGCTCCCGCAACGCCGCGCCTATGAACGGGAGATAGAGCTGATTGCCGTTTACTACAAACGGGGTGCGCGAGGCAATTAACGCCTTGTTGTAATGCGTCAAGTTCAAGGACAAGCGGAACGTCTGCGCTCTCCGCAATTTTTGCTAAATGCTTTTTCACAGCCTGAAGTGCTGCGAGTTCTCCCTTTTGCTTAACGAACATACACTTTGTTTCACCGAGTCTAACGGTTTGAAACGATATGCGTCTGTAAGAACCTGTTTGGAATCTATTATCGACATTATAAGTAAATTAATGTTAATAGATTACACTCAATAATTTATGCTAAAACATGTAAATTAAAGAATAATATTACAGTTAATTATATCTTT
>JAISZB010000066.1 GCA_031269465.1 Clostridiales bacterium
ACTTCAGCGGCGTACAACTCTTCTTTCTCCGTAGTCGCGGAAATGCCAATGGTCTTGCTTCCCGCATCTACTCCCAGACTTATCGGCTGGGTATACTCCGCGCTATCGTACAGCAATTGGATTGCAGAAGGCTCAAGCTTTGCAACCTTAGCCATTCCATCCTTTAGCAAACGCCTTGCTTTCCCATGGCGCTTAGTCGGCATCAAGGGCTTTCCATTCTTATTCAGAACATAAACCATATATCTTCCTCCGCGCTTTTTTAAGCGCATAGCGCGCATATAAATCCCTATTTCTAGGGTAAGTTGCCCTTCGCCAATGTTATTCCAAGGTTTTGTATGCCTGCAGCACCGTCTCGTCCCCTAGAGGACTGTTCAGCCACAGGCCGTAGTGTCCGGAGTTAGAGCAAACGCCCCGGAGTACCTATATATTCTTGGACAGCGTAGTCAGTTAAGACTTAGGCTAGTCAATCAGGGCTTATTGCTAAGCCCCTAGCTTTAGCTATGGGGTGATTGACGAACATATTGAGAATGACGCTGGTGTTGGAGCCTACATTCCTGCAGAAATCTTCAAATTCTTCCTTTAGTTCTTCATCGACCCTGACAGTTATAATTTTTCCCATCGCTTCACACCCCTCACTTCTTTATTGTATGACTATTAATCCCATTTATCAATATATGCAATTTGAGAGTATTACCATATACTAAATAACGGCAAGACTTTCGGGTTAAGCTTCGGGATGTTGAAATATGATTTATGCGCTTAAGGCAAGCATAGCTTCATATGTCCTGAAAGGCTGCGCCCGCTTGGCGCAACGCTAAATGCCGTAACTAAATCTGGTGATAATGTTATAATCACGCTTATGATTTACTATGATCTAAAATCTCCCATAAATCCGCAGGCTCTGAGCCCTGCTCCTTGGTTTGCGCCTGGAAGCGCCGCGTTCTCTCGATAAGCCCGGCAAAAAAGTGATCGCAAAGGTTTGCCAAAATGGGAAAGAAATATCTCGGTTTTTTCAAAAAAGTACTTGACAAATAATCAAAATGTGTTATTATTCTCTACGTATGAAATTTCACTGCCGTAGACAGCCGGTTCTGATGACTGCATACGCCGCGCCTGAAGTAAAAGCCAAGCGCGGCTGGAGTTGGCCTCATCCCCCCTAATTGGGATGCCATGCGCAATCATCGAATAAATCCAGCCGAGGCGGAATATCCGGTTTTTTTTACTGATACTTCCACCCTGTCTATTTGGGCCTGTTCGCAGGCCTTGGATCTTCAAGATCCTGGGCAGGGTTTTTTCGCGCTATTTTTCAAGCCTCAAGACAGGCACGAATAGAAATCAGCTGCAACTGATTCATGCCGATGCGCTCGCCTTGATGAGACATTGAGCATCCTCATGAAATCGGTGCGATATGACGCACCTCGGCATATATGCCGCCCGTCTGACTCTTCGGCGCAGTTGCCATGCTGAGCGCAGATTGCGCTTTTCATACTGATTTGCATATAAGATTGCCTTTGGTGCACTTGACTGCAAATCAGCACATAAGCGCTTTTATCATTCCCTACCAACAGGAGGTGAAACAATGCCGAAATATGAACCGAAACAAGTCGTAATCGATGAAATCAAGAGCAAGCTTGAAAAAGCGAAATCAGTAGTTCTGGTAGACTCAAGAGGGCTTACAGTAGCGCAGGATACAACGCTTCGCAAAGTACTCCGCGAAAATAAAGTCGACTATAAAGTCTACAAAAATACAATGTTGAGCTTTGCAATCAAAGACACCAGCTTTTCAGGGCTGAGCAGCTTCCTTTTCGGTCCGACAGCTGTCGCTGTCTCATATGATGATCCTACATCAGCGGCAGCCGCAATCAACAAGCAGTTCAAGACAATGCCCAAGCTTGAGTTTAAAGGCGGAGTAGTCGACAATATCGTTTACGATGCAGAAGGCATGAAAGCTATTGCCGACATCCCGTCAAGAGAAGTGCTTCTATCGCAGCTTTTGGGTTCCTTCAAGGCGCCTATCGCCTCTTTTGCAAGGCTCGCCGCGGCAATTGCAGAAAGCATGGGCGGAGGCCCAGCCTCAGAAGAGACGCCTGCGGAAGCCTAAGCATTTCTGCTTTAAAGCAAATCAATCACTGTTATTTTTTATATATCATTGTATACGGAGGTATAGTCATTATGGCTAAGTTGTCAATAGACGAAATCATTGATGCCATCAAGGAGCTGACTGTAGTTGAGCTCAACAGCCTTGTCAAAAAGGCTGAGGAAGTATTCGGCGTTTCAGCCGCCGCCGCCGTTGCGGCAGGCCCGGCAGGCCCTGTAGAAGTTGTGGAAGAGAAGACTGAGTTCGATGTCGAACTCACCGCCATCGGCACTGAAAAGATCAAAGTCATCAAAGTGGTTCGCGAGATCACCGGCCTTGGCTTGAAAGAAGCAAAAGACCTGGTCGACAGCGCACCCAAGGTCGTCAAAGAGCAGGCGCCTAAGGATGAAGCTGAAAACCTCAAAAAGAAGCTTCAGGATGTTGGAGCTACCGTCACCCTTAAATAGCTTGAACGAAAGCGGCATATTCTTCTAAAGAGAAAAGCATCTCCCAAAGGGCAATTTGCCGCTTGAATATAGCACTGAAAAAGCCAGGCCTTCCGGGTTTGGTTTTCGTCATGACATGGCAGGCGGTTAATGCCCTGTCTCCCGGAGAATCCGAAAACGCCTTCTCCGAAAAATCCGCGCACGCTGAAAAAAACTGAGGAGGTTTTTCTATGAGCGTCAAATATGTGTACAAGTTTTCCGAAGGCGATGCATCCATGCGCAATCTGCTTGGCGGAAAAGGCTCTAATTTGGCTGAGATGACCAAACTGGGCCTCCCTATTCCCCAGGGCTTCATCATCACCACCGAAGCTTGCGCTCTGTACAACAGCACTGGCAAAGTTCTTGCTGAGAGCATCAAAAAAGAGATTGATGAAAACATCGTTCATTTAGAGAAGATCAGCGGAAAGAAATTCGGCGACTCAGCCAATCCGCTTCTGGTTTCTGTACGCTCCGGCGCAAGGGCTTCCATGCCTGGCATGATGGACACCGTTTTGAACCTCGGCCTCAACGACGATGCTGTAGAAGGGCTTGCCGCTTTATCAGGAAACCCGAAGTTCGCATATGATTCATATCGCAGATTCATTATGATGTTCTCCGATGTAGTAATTGGCGTTGCCAAGCACAAGTTCGAGCGCGTGCTGGACGATTTCAAAGTCAAGCGCGGAGTTAAGACAGACATTGATCTCAGCGCGGACGACTTCAAGGAAATCGTTGCGACATTCAAAAGGATTTATAAGGAAGACCAAGGCAAAGACTTCCCTTCAGACGCCAAAGAGCAGCTCTATGAAGCAATCAGCGCAGTTTTCCGCTCATGGGACAACCCGCGCGCATTCGTATACCGCAGAATGAATGACATTCCTTATGAGTGGGGCACTGCAGTCAACGTCCAGTCAATGGTTTTCGGCAATCTCGGAGAAACCAGCGGCACAGGCGTAGTATTCTCACGCGATGTCGCCACCGGCGAAAATGTGATATACGGCGAATATATGGTAAACGCCCAGGGCGAAGACGTCGTTGCCGGAATCCGCACTCCCAAGGCTTTCGCTGAGCTAAAGAGCGAACCGACCCTTCCCGGAATCTACGACGAATTCGTCGCCTACGCCAAAAAGCTTGAAAAGCACTATAAAGATGTTCAAGACATGGAAATCACAATAGAAAACGGAAAACTCTACTTCCTTCAGACCAGAAACGCGAAGAGAACCGCTCACGCGGCTTTAAAAATCGCTGTGGATTTGGTCAATGAAGGACTCATCACTCACAAGGAAGCTCTTACAAAGGTAGATGCTAAACAGCTTGATCAGCTGCTTCACCCCACATTTGATCCAGCGGCGCTGAAATCCGCCAAGCCAATCGGCAAAGCCCTTCCGGCATCTCCTGGGGCGGCGGCAGGCAAAGTATACTTTAATGCGGAAGACGCAGAGACAGCCGCTTCTGCCGGCGAACGCGTAATCCTTGTTCGTCTTGAGACTTCACCTGAAGACATCGTTGGCATGGCAGTCTCACAAGGCATTCTTACGGTTCGTGGCGGCATGACGTCGCACGCTGCGGTTGTCGCTCGCGGAATGGGCCGTTGCTGCGTATCCGGTTGCGAAGCCATCAAAATGAATGAAGCCCAGAAGCAATTCGAACTCGGCGGAAAGATTTACAAAGAAGGAGACTACATCTCCCTTGACGGCAGCACCGGAAACATCTACGGCGAAGACATTCCCACCACCAAGGCGACAATATCAGGCAGCTTCAGCGAGTTTATGTCCTGGGCGGATGAAGTGCGAACCTTAAAAGTCCGCACAAACGCCGACACTCCCAAGGATGCTCGCGCGGCAATTGAATTCGGAGCCGAAGGCATCGGCCTTACACGCACCGAGCATATGTTCTTCGAAGAAGACCGCATCCCCAAGATGCGCAAGATGATACTATCCGACACCGTCGAAGAGAGAAAAGCCGCCCTGGATGAGTTGCTTCCATACCAGAAGGCGGATTTCGTAGGCATTTATGAAGCCATGGGCGAACGCCCGGTCACAATCCGCTTGCTGGATCCACCTCTTCACGAGTTCCTGCCTAACACCGACGCGGAATTCGAAGGGCTTGCCAAAGACATGGGCAAGTCTGTTGAAGAGCTTAAGGTTAAATCAAAGGCTCTCCACGAACTGAACCCGATGATGGGGCACAGGGGATGCCGCCTTGCAGTCAGCTATCCCGAGATAGCTGAAATGCAAACCAGAGCCATCCTTGAAGCTGCAATCGAAGTGAAGAAAGCCAAGGGCTTCGACGTCATTCCGGAAATCATGATCCCTCTTGTCGGAGACATCAAGGAGCTTCGCTATGTCAAAGACATAATCGATCAAACGGCAAAGACTGTCTTTGAAGCCGCTGGTTCCAGCCTGAAGTACCACGTCGGAACAATGATTGAGATTCCGCGCGCAGCTCTTACAGCTGATAAAATCGCGAAGGACGCGGAGTTCTTCTCTTTCGGAACCAACGACTTGACCCAGATGGCATATGGCTTGTCCCGCGATGACGCAGGCCGGATCCTCAAAGATTACATCGACAAGAATATCTATGAAGGAGATCCTACAGCCAAGCTTGACCAAGAAGGCGTAGGCGAACTTATGAAAATAGCGGTCGAAAAAGGCCGGCAGACAAGGCCGGACATCAAGCTTGGAATATGCGGCGAGCATGGCGGAGATCCTTCCTCTATAGAGTTCTGCCACAATATCGGACTCAACTATGTTTCTTGCTCCCCTTATCGCGTGCCGATCGCAAGGCTCGCCGCAGCTCAGGCGGCGATACGCAGTCTGGAGGGCAAAAAATAAATCGTCCGAAAATGCCGTATTTACGCGGTTTTTCGCGGAGGATTTATGTGACGATTGCAGCCTTTGCAACAATCTGAACGAAATTATGTTATGTACGGAAGGGGACGGTTCGCCGTCCCCTTCGTTGTTGTCTAAGGCGACAACGGCGGAGGTTTTTCTCCCTTCAACCTTGGCAGTGAGTTGTTCTGTCAGCCCATTGTCAAGGTTCATGTGAAACGCGTAGCGGTTATTGCCCAACGGCGTAATCCTGCGGACAAATTTATTGATAACTTCTTCGCTCACCTTGTCGCCCGAAAGATCAATCATCTGATTCAGCGTTAGCTCAATTTCTTTCCAACGTAGATTGAACTCCTGCGGAACGGGCGGAGCTATCGAGTTTTCCGCTAATTCCGCTTTCGCAGATTCTAACCCTGCTTCCAACTTCCCGCGGCGGGAGCGGTATTCTTCTTTGGAAATATCGCCGTCCGTCCGCATATCAACAAGGTTAGAAATGCGCCCTTCAATGCGAGCGATTTTGGCTTTGGCAGCCGATTTGTAAACGATTATCGGCCTATCAGCGGAATAGTTCTCCCGAATCATTTTACAGGCAAGCTGAACTGCTTCTTTGTTCACCCCAAAGCTGTTCAAAAAGCATTTTTGCCATCGCATCCAGCTTCCAGTCGGCAATCATGGTCATATCACAGTAGCCTGTGTCGTACAACCCGCTTCGCGCCGCTTTTTGGCCGTGCCTTTATTCAGCTTGTTGTAGCAATCATAGCCGTATGACCATTCTTTCAGTTTGTTTTTATGCCACCGATTTTTGCGGAAATGCCCGCCGCAGGAGCAGAGCAACTTTTGTGCCCATAGGTCAACGGTAGAGCGTTGGGTGTGGGTTTTGCGCTGCGCCTCAATAGACGGTATCAAAGAGGGCGCAAGGCGGCTATGCCGGATTTTTTCAGCTTTGCTCCAATCCTCCTCGCTGATAATCGGCTCAAAATCGCCTTTAACGGTAATCAGCGTGGATTTATCGCCGTTTATCACACGTTTTTGCTCCAGATAATTAGTAGCTATTCCGACGGTTTGCAAAGCGACTACAATTTTGAATATAATACGGTTGAGAGAAACCATTACTGAAACGGACAGGCTCAAAGCCAATCTTAACGTTAAATCTCACACGTTTGCGTCGGTCTGGACAATCAATACGCCAAGTTTCCTAATTTTATTAAAGTTGGCCGCTCGATCAGCGCGACTATTTTGGCGTTTAACCAAGAGGTCATCAGGCAGACCGCTGATTTAGCCATCTTTTACAAGATGAACGTCAGTTTTTACGCAGGGTACGGCGCGGAAGGCTTAGAGGGCTTACGCTTAACCAACGAGCACCTCGAAACCCACCATCCAGAGATTCAGATACTGGCTGGCTGCAAGCGTTCTGAAATGGGCGAATCCGTCAAAATGGTGGCTGGTGAACTGTTTGACTGGCTGCAATTTGACTGTGTGACGGTGACGCCGTGGTTTGGGTTTGATACCTTAAAAGACTACTTCGCCGACAAAACCAAGGGGGTGCTGGTTTGCATTCACGACAGCAACCCGACCGCCACGGAAATCCAAGATCTTATACTGGCCGACGGGCAGCGTGTTTACGAGGAAGTGGCGCGGAAAGTAGCGGTTGAATGGAACTTTAACGGCAACTTGATTGCCGCTTACCCTCAGCAACTGCGCCATATCAGGGAGATTATCGGTGATGAAATGCCCCTTTTGGTAGCTGGAGTCGGGGTGCAAGGCGGGAAAGTCGCGGATTTTTCGGAACCAATGGCCAACGGCTAATCGCCAATAGTTCTAAAGGGATTATTTTTTCCAGCAAAGAAACTGAGCCGGAAACGTGTTTTCAAGACGTCCGGCAAAGCGCTGTCAGATTCAGGGACGAACTGCGGCAGGCGGCGCAATTAAAGTAAATACTCCACTGCACGAATCCCCAAAAACTCCCTCGCACGGGATATTAAGCAGAAAACGTCAGTTGGGTAGCGGACAATCCGCTACCCCAACTTTATTTTATACTTAACAAAAAGACTTGTAGTTTCTCGCTACAAGGTATATAATAAATAGCACAGACGTTCAAAATATAACAATGTGACTAGAGTTTAAAATTAAATCATCCTGCATAATTTTCGACCGCTTCATGATAACATTCAATTCAGAGGGCTTCTGCATATTTAGAAAGTCTATGAGATAAATATCTGTAATTCCACAGACCGGTTATAAAGAACTGTCCTTATTGATAGTACAATGTCGACATTGCGCGGAAAGGCTCTAAAAGCTCCTATGTCGACCCACATCTATGCTTAGTCTCTTAGACATCACTATTACGTTTGACTACTGCAATCCGAAAAGCCCAGAACAGTATGTTATCACAGGATTTCTTCTCGGTTATCCTGTCGAAGGCACAGCCGCGCTTTTGCTGAGATATAACTAATTCACACTATCACTCTACAACTATGTTTTATATACCGATTTTCATCAAATGTTCCTTTTTTGGAGCTTGATTATCCTTTGAGTGGTGCGAAGTCAAGGTCTGTATAACCGCTGCGAATCACGTTTACCGCATAGCGCGCGGGATTTACGACCTGCCGGAAACGTGAAGGACGAAATGCATTTTTTGCAATCCTGCTATGCCAAAGGCGTTTTCTCGAACGAAACTGCCCTGTATCTCACGGACTGTCCGACCGAACTCCTGAACCTGGACGCGACAATCAAGGGTTTCACCCTCACGCACGAATCAATCGGAAGCATTCGCGATGAGGTCTGCGTCGTCTATGTCGAGGATGATGTGACATTCTCCGTCAATCAGGTTGCAGACATACGCGAGAGCGGCTTTTCCCCGGATTCGGGTGAGCCTAACTGCGTACTGCCCGCTACTCTCGGTGTCGCTGGCCGTTGATGTGACTGCGGGAGATAGAATTGCTCCGAGAGAAGTCGCGTATTCGTTCAACTCTTGTTTGACGATAGGAGCATATCCGCAATGGCTTGCAATCTAGAAACGATACTCTCTGAAAAACTCGAGACCGCACTGTCGCTCAATATCGCGAACGCAAGGCAGAGTGACTTTTACGATACTCATATTCTGTACGACCTGCACGGTTCTGAATGCGATATGGCGACGCTCAAACAGGCAGACGTCAGCACGACTGTTTGAGCGCAATACGCTGAGATATACCGCTTTTCATCAAATGTTCCTTTTTGGGAGCTTGATTATCTATTGAATGGTGCGATTGATATCGGCATTTTCACTCGCAGTATAATCAAGCTCCAAAAAAGGCAGTTTAGTACGAAAATACATTTTATGGATATTTGTCCATGCCTCAAACACACAAATGGCTTAATATTTTCATCCTTAGTGTTGAAGCGAAGCTTCATAGGGGTTTATATGAAAAGCAGTATAGAATAGAATAGCCGCACGAATCCGCAGATGGTCGGCTTTTAGGAAAAGCAACGCAAAGTTTAAGATTTCTCGAAAAACGTTAGCTTTGACGACGCTTGCGATACAATTTTGCGGATTATGAACAAACGGTCGGAGGTGTAGAATGGCATACAGCGACGAATTATGGGCAGTGGCAAAGAAAAAATGCCGCCTGAATATGGAAGACATAGCGCTCGCGAAGCGGCTTGGGCTAAACCCGCGAAGCCTTATTAAAAACATTCCGAACAAAAGCGAGCAGTGGAAAGCGCCTGTTAAGGACTGGCTCAGGGAAATAGACGCAATGCAGACAAAGAAATCGGAGCAAAAACAACGTCGCAAGGAAAAGACAGCGCAGACCTCTAAAAAAGAGGACGCAAAGCCGCCCGAACTCAAGATCGAACCGGAGCAAACGTAATATGAACTGAACAATAACATAATAACAAACAAAGCCAACATTCTGTGTCGGCTTTTATTTTTCTAAAAGGCGCTAAGATTATATGCGAAAATCCGACGCTCTTCTACAATTGCGCTTTTGATTCCGAAGCATATTTTCATGGCTAACAATTCTTGCAAATCAACCGAACGCAATATATAATGAAAGTCATCATGAAATTCATGGCGTATGCTCATTGCTTGAAAATTCAATCTAGTGTTGCCTGACATATAAAAGTTAACGAAATCCCATTGCAATCAGCCCCGAGGTGAAGTTATGCATTATGATTTCAAGCGCAATATTTACCAAAGCTTGCTTAACTGGAAGGAGGGAGGCAAGGGCTTGTTGCTTAGAGGCCCGAGACAGGTAGGCAAAACCTATATTTTAGAAAAATTCGGAAAAGAAGAATATAAAAATCTTCTCTATATAAACTTGGGAAACAATGATAATCTAAATTGGTTCAAAAATAGAGAATCTGCTCCAGCAAATCAAAGTTGGGGAGGATTGTTTGAGGATTTCTGCTCGCATATGAATAGAGAACCTTTTAAAATGAAGAATCGACCCTCGTGCTTCTAGATGAAATTCAATCATCTCCGTACGTATTTAACGGACTTAGAGAAATGATCCGCAACGAGAAATTCAAGGTTATCGCAACAGGAAGCTATATGGGAATCATGGAGCTGGAAAACAAGTTTTCGCTAAACCACCAAGAATTTTTTTATCCAACAGGTGATGTCGATGAGTTGGATCTTACGGTTATGTCTTATCAAGAAGTGGTAGATGCGTGCGCGGACTGCAATTTCAATGCTTCCATAGACGAAATCTACAATTTCTATCTGCAATGCGGGGGATACCCGGAAGTTGTAAAGAAATGGCTAAGCGGGGGAATGAAAAGGGACTATACCCATTGCTTTAGAGAGTTGAGAGCGATATACCGCCTATATGTCAAAGAAACGCAGATGTATTTTGAAGGCCCTTGTCCGGAAGAGGTCTGGACGGACACCTTAATAGGCGTCGCCGAGGCCTTGGAGTCGGGAAAAGACATAGCGGACGATAGCATAGAGCAATTGACGTACAGGTTCAGGCATGCTGGCGGCGTTGACATCAACAGGGCGGCAGTGCTTGATTCCCTAAGATGGCTGCTCTCATGCCGGCTTTTATTCCGAGGCGATGTCTTTAATGACCTTAAGTCCACAAAACGATCCAAGAAGCGATATTTTTTCATTGATCAAGGATTAATGAATTTGGTTCTTGGAAGCGCGGCAAAAAGGCAAGTCAGTTCAATTGATCACGAAAAGGGCTTTGGCATGCTGGCAGAAAACTTTGTCGCTCTATGCATCAATGAATTCACAACTTTAATGTCTTACAGCCGTTCAAGGAATACCCAGGAGGAAATAGATTTCATAATCAAAGATAAAGGCGGGCTTGTAGGCATAGAGGTTAAAGCTGCCTCCGGAGATACTCCGTCCAGCAATAGCGCTCTGATTCGCGGCGACATAAAGCATATTGTGAAGATTCAATCAAAAAGGGAGGAATCTTCGGAAGACGTAACTGTTTTTTCCATATCACATGCTCATGAGTTAGGTGGATTATTCGGCTTCAAACCAAGGAAAAATCGCTATGACGATGAAATCTCCCCATTGCATCCCCAGTTTTTTGAACCCTGAAAAGCGCCTGCATTTCAGAGAGCGGGTTGCCCGTCAGAATGCACTCCGCACCGATCCCGCAGTCGGCATCTCGCATCCGCAAGAGAGATTGATCATTTGTCAATAAACCACCGCCTAATATCGCAGGGCAAAAGCCTTTTGATATTTGAGGCGGAGGCTTGCAATTGCAAGTCCTGATTGATTAGCCTAAGTCTTAAGAGACTGCGCTGTCCAAGAATATCCTATAAGCGCTCCAGTGCGTTTGCTGCAGCTCCGAACTCTGCGACTTGCGGCTGAACAGTCCTGATGGGAAGAGACAGTGCTGCAAATACGCAAACCTTGGAACAGCATTGGCGAAGGGCGCTTAGCTGCAGCAACGCGGAATTATCGCCGTTTTATGGTTTATGTTTTGAATAAGGAGAGAAAGCCTTTGATGCCGACAAGGCGTCATGGGAAGGCAGGACACTTGATAAAGGACGGCAGGGCTAAGGCGCCAAAGCTTGAACCTTTTGCATTCCAGCTGTTGTATGACAGTACGGATTATACCCAATCAATTTCATTAGGAATTGATGCTAGAAGCAATACGATAGGCATTTCTGCAACAACTGAAAAAGATGAGCCTATCTGCGACTGAAACGGATTGGTTTTATGCGTTTGCAAATATCTATTAAGAGGTGGAAAGCATGCAAAGGTGCTTGATAGTAGTTGATTATCAAAACGATTTTGTATCAGGCTCGCTGGGATTTCCAGGCGCGGAGTTGTTGGATAAGCCAATTGCGGATAAAATAAAAAAGTATCGCTCTAAAGGCGACGCCGTCGTTTTCACATTTGACACGCATGGGGAAGACTACCTTAAAACGCAGGAGGGAAAGAATTTAGCTGTGCCTCACTGCATAGAGGGAACTGCGGGCCACGATCTTTACGGCGAAACCGAGAAAATGATGCGGGACGGGGACAAGCGCTTCTGCAAGGGAACCTTCGGCTCTGATGAGCTGTATGAATATTTGAAGGCTACATCTTTTGAAAGGATTGAACTTGTGGGGCTTGTATCGAACATCTGCCTAATCTCAAACGCCGTCCTCGCAAAGACGGCTCAGCCGGAAACTCCGATAGTAGTCGACTCGGACTGCACCGCCAGCCACGACCACAAGCTTCATCAGGCGGCGCTTGATGTCATGAAAGGCTTGCAGATTAGAGTAGCTGGAAAAATCGATGACTCAGGCCCCTTTTATCACGGCACGAAGGCAGATCTGCCGATTGGAGGCATGCTGCTGCCAGGGTACAGCTCAAACTACGACGAAGGAGAAAAGTCGAACTATGTTTACTTTACAGCCTCGCCGCTTCCCGCAGCGGCATGGGCGGCGGAACTCGCGGCGGGAGAGGGAAAGGGAAGAATCTACATCGTAGAGCCTACGGGCGAGATTGAGGACGATCCCAATCTTACAGATAAAAAGTTTCCTGGAAATCTCACGCGGTCATACCGAACCCGAGAGCCTCTGCGAATCATCGGCGAGGTCTCTGAGTGGGAGGGGCATACACAAGAAGAACTTCAGAGCATGCAGGAAAACCTTGATAAGCTAAGGAAAATGGGCGTTGAGGCTATCAATGACTGATTTTTCTAGATGCTTCGAACTTTACCCTGACTTATCAATAGTGCCGTAAAACCCCTTGCTTGAGCTATGGGGATATAAGGCACACCATATTCCCCCGTATTCGCTGTTGCATTAGATAGAACTGCATAGTATAATAGCGATATGGAATATAAATCAAATAACAATGTCGTGTATTCGTGCAAGTACCATGTGGTATGGTGTCCGAAATACCGACGTAAGGTTCTCGTCGGAGAAATCGAAACGCGTCTAAAGGAGCTGATACAAGAAGCGTGCGCGGAAA
>JAISZB010000124.1 GCA_031269465.1 Clostridiales bacterium
AATCCGCGCCTTCGCGGACTTCTACAATAGCAATATGAAGAAGCCGTTTAAGTGGAATTTTACTGGAAACATACTTAAGGTATAGTTTATAGATCGTATTTGAGACTTACAGCACTAGCTGGTTCTTGTCGCTGAGCATTGCCTGATATGACTTGCGCAGCGGAAGCGAATTGATGCCGCCTTTCTCAAAGAGCGAATAATTGCTCTCTGCCAGCCATTTGAGAAAAGCTTTAGTTTCCTCCGGATGCTTGGTTTGGTTGAAGCCATGGTATGCGTTTAATGTGAATGTGATGTAGCTGCTGACTGTCCTGCTTCCTGAAATATTGCCGATTATGCCGCACAGTCCGCTTATCTCGGACTCCATAAGCCATGTCGCGTTAGGCCCTGAAAGTATAATGCCTCCCTCTCCGGATAAAAACATCTCAATTATTTCAGATTCGCCCAAGTTCAGGGCATCTTCTGGCATAAGGCCGTCGCGAAGTCATCTGGCTAGATATGCGAAGGCTTCAACGTTATTGGGCGAGGTAAAATTCAGCTGGGTCAGATTATTAAGCTTTGTACCGCCATTGGAATCTATGAAGAATGTTGACACTTTCGTAGATTCACTGTCCCCCAGAGCTGATATCAAAAAAGGCGTTTTCTCCGGAAATCTTGACTTGAAGAGATACAGAGCCCTTTCAAACTCAATCATCGTTCTAGGCGCAGTTGTAATGCCCGCTTCTTCGAATAAATCCTTCCGGTAGTAAATTGCGTTGCTCAGACTGGAATAAGGAATGCCTGTCTGCTCGCCATCAATATTGAACAGCGCCAGATTTTCAGCGCCTATATCATCCAACATAGAACTGTTTTCCAGGCGCCATGCCTGGATAATGCCAGATAGATCCAGAGTTTGCTTTATTGAGGCGTATTGTATAGGCTGGGGCATGGCAGACGAGCACGCATCAGGAGAAGAATCCGAAGCGGCAGCAGACAAAAATTCGGTGTAATAGTCTGAAGGCTTCAGGAGCGTCACATCTATCTTGACGCCGCTAAAATTCATATAGGCATCCGCAAGCTCCGTCATTGCATTTTCATAAATATCTGATGATCCACTGCATACATCCCAATATTCCAGTTTCAAGCCATACTCTTCAACATCTTGGCTGACATCAGTCAACTCTTGATCCTTTGAGCCTCCGCAACCGCTCAAAAGCAATATGAATGCTGATGCGATGGCTTTACTGAGAATTCGATTCATGCCGCTCCTCCAATCTTTCATCCTTAATATACTCATTTTCATAGAAAGCTGCCTTTTTTGGAGCTTGATTATACAGCGAGTGCGAAATGCCGATATCGGCATTTCGCACCACTCAATGGACAGTCAAACTCCAAAAAAGGAACATTTGATGAAAAGCGGTATATTTTCACAGCTAAGGCATCTATTCAGGCTCTTACAGGATTCAATAATCAATTCTAAGGCAACTCACCCTTATGCTTTTATCCACTGCAAAACCGCATCCTATTGCAATTACCGGCATTCCCAATTCCGCTCCATATCGGCTGTCCCGCACCTGCTTGGCTGCGCGCCTGGCCAAGGTTTCGGCTTTTTCGCCCTTCGCCCCAGACTTGAACTCAAAGATCGCCATTATCTTATGCAAGTCAATCCAAACATCATACCGCCCATCCCCGCTTTCCCGATTTGACAAGATGCACTTGTAGCCAAGCGTAGCTTCCAGAAATATGAGGGCGGACAACACCAAGTGATGGTAGTATAACTCAGGTATTTTTTTATAAGGCTTGCCATCTGAGCGCTTATATTCAGTGGCAGGCAAATCAAAACTGGGTAATTTCAAAAACATGCAGTCCAATAATTTCTCAACATTGGAAGCAAGTATATCTAGATCGCTCAAATTGCTCAAGAACGAATTCACCTGCGCATCCTTGAGAACATCCCCGAAAATAAACTCGCGCCAAACATAGCCAAGCTCCAAGCTTGGCATTGACACTGCTCCGCTTAACTTCTCGCCATCCCAAGAATCAAGGCTCAAATAGCCAGATTGCACTAGCAATGAATATAGAACGCTGTCAACATGGCTGTTTCTGATGTAAAGATTTTCAAACAAGCTCCTATTGTCTTTAAGATCGGTGAGGAAGCAATGAAGCATGTCCAAGTTCAGGCTTTTTCAAAACGTCTTTGACGAGCGATAATCTGAGCATCTTGGGGAGAATCTAGAAAATTCTCTATGAATCTGCTTTTATCCACATACATGAAATCCTTCTTGATAATTGTTTCAAATGAAGATGTGGTTAAGTTGATTTTTCTAATATCTCCTATAACCATACAATTCACATCCTTTAGTCCTCTGTAGAGCTTTGGAGACAAAGGCAGCTTTCAGGTCAACATCATTTCCGTCGTGTTGTAAGCCTCGTTTCACAGTAACGCGGCTAGAAATATCTTCATTAATCAGCTGAAAAACGTAGAATCTGAATTGTTCCGCCCATGAATTGGCCGCCTCATCTTGAGTTGTGTTGATCGGGGAGTGCTCAAAGCTAAGCTCGTCAAGCTGATTTGGTGTAAACTCATTGAGGTTGCTTCTGTCACGCGCCGTTTGAGGTTATTGTACCATAAATGCCCTTTGTCCGCAATACAGCATGATGCGGGTGCAAAATACACAATATATGCTGATTTGCAGTCAAGGGTACCCGCAGAGTTTGACGAAACCAGCCATTTAACGCTGATTTTCAATAAATAGAGGAGATAGTCGGGGAGCTGGCACCGGACGCGAGAGTGAGATCCAACTCGACGTGGATGTTCGGGTTCATAGTGTCATACGACGGGGAGTTCTTCGAGGGGCTGGATCCAGAGGAGCGGAGGACATGAGGCCGGCCAAATCCCTGTTCGACCCGGCCTCGCAGAGGATGCTGCAGGCGGACTTCGCGGCCGAGGTGAAGCGGGAGCTGCCAAGGGAGGCGGCCTGAGACGTTGCGTAATAATCTATCAGGGCAGCTTGGCAGAACAGCAACAGGATCAGAGACAATTCACAAAGAAAATAAACATTTGTTTTCGTTATGTATGAAATTGGATTTTTTCTTAAAGCCTCTTCCAAAATTTGAGATAGTGTGATAATATAAAAATCAACTTATTGCATAATTTTTTCATTTGATGGGCGGAAGCGGGACTCTATGGCTAAAAATCTGGCTGGAGACAAGGAAATAGACAACAGCAGGGAGCTGGCTGGAAAAATTCCCGAATATTTTCCTGAATTATTTGAAAGGATTGAGGAGCTTGAATAGTAATCTAAATTTACACTTCTTTGAACAACCTACCAATATACTTTCCATTTCTGCTTTTAAAAACTAATGTTTGATTTTTTTGTGAATTGTCTCTGCAACAGGATGAACTGAGTTTAGCCCTAGCTCTGTCTGGCAAAGCTACAACAAACGCCAGCACCTCTTAGCCTCTCGCCCAACAAGATAGCGCGGTTTGGGATTGAAGCTCTCCAGTATGCCGACGACCATTTCGGCGAACTTTTCAGGAGCTATCGCATTTCTAAATGCCGCCTCGCTTGTCGTGAAGCTCTTTTTCGTTGCCTGGCGGTAGTATTCGGCTGTTGTCATATCAATCCTGCACGCTGAAATCAGAGATTTCCTGTGTTCGATGCTGCTATGCAAAATCCTTGTCCTAATCGCGCCCGGTTCGATTACGCTGACTTTTACACCTGACACGGAAATTTCAGCGCGCAACGAATCAGCAAGAGCGGCTTTTCTTGAACCATACGCCCTGCCGCAGGGAAGCGAAGCCCGTGCTTGCCCTGCTTCGATTATTGTCACGCGGCCTTTACCTTTACGCAGTTCTGGCAGAAACCCGCATATCAGCTGAAAGGGAGTAAGAGTGTTGATTTGAAACTGCAAGCAAAGCTACTCCATCGGAATGGCTTCAAGAGGTTCGGGGACTGCAATCCCTGTGCTGTTGATAATTCCACCGAACGCACCGCGATAAACGCTTGAGCTACTCAATTTCCAGACAGTCCTGTTCCAGCATAGCAGCAGCCAAGATTGTATTTTCCGCTATCTCTTAGAAGTCGCGCAATCGCCGCGCCGATGACGCGAGCGGCCCCTGTGATAAGTATATGGCTTAACTAATCGAAAACACGGCGACCCTATACTGATTTGAATATGAAAGATCCAATTTTAGAGCTTGATTATACGGAGCCTCAATGGATAATCAAGCTCCAAAATCTGTGTATTTGACTGCAAATCGGTATATCGGCTTCCTTTTAAGCATATGTCAACTGCTCAAGTTATTTTGCGTTGGCTCCTTAAAAGCAACTCAAGTATAATATATTAAAAATCTCAGCATCATCTGCATGCGCCCTCCTAATTTTAAGCGTCGCTTATCAGTCGCTAGCAAGGCTTTTCGCTATCCAGGGCAGAGCTGCCACCTGAGGATCTGCTGTAAGGATTGATTCTGCGCCGCCTTTTTCGACCGCTTTTCATTCTTTGGCGGCGGAAATGCCCGCATATGGAAATATTAAGGCGTGCCGACACATTCAGGCCGTACATTGGGAGTCTGGGTGCCAAGGCCTTCATCAAAGGCCCTTTACTGACCCTTTGTCTTGAAAAGAGCTTTTGAAGAATCGAGGACGTGGGGCGACGAGTTTCTTGTGGATGAACGTCTTGGACGAAGCGCATGCGCTGAAAATGCATTCATTTTATCAAATTTAAGAGTTTACTGTGTCTCGTTTACTCAGTTGCTTAAATCGTCATTTACTCCGACGCTTGCTTCGGTATAAAACGTTACAAAAAATTCACGCCCGTGCTTGAATTCTATTGCAGGTTCCGGTCTGCCCGCCTTCTTGCAAACCTCGGTTATTTTCTCTATGCCTCGTCCCCACGATTCTATCATGCCTGCACGGGAAAACGTACTTGCTATCATGGGATTATGCGGCCCGGAACGATGCGTTTTAATTAAATCCTCTACCGTCCAGTTTTCAGGCAAACGCCCATCGTTATATATGATAATCTTATCGGGGAACACCTTAATTTGAATGGGTATTCCGGTACTGTAGTCGCGATGTACAATAGCGTTAGTAATGGCTTCGCGAAATGCCGCATGCGGCACCGGGTAGCTCTCCACGCGCTGTATGCCCTCGTAGCTGATAATCCCCTTAAAATAGTTAAGATATACTGTTTCCACAACTTTGTCAGGCATACTGATAAGAGCGCCGTGTATTTCGTGTTGGTATAATAAATCGGCAGCATTTTCGAAGCAGCCTGTTTTGATATACGCGCCAGGAATCCACTTTTCAGGGTCTTGATGGAAAAGCAAAAGCGCGGCCCGTATCAAATAACTTCCTTCTATAAAGCCCCAGAGTACTAAGCAAAGTTTCATCTGTAATCTGTAAATCCTCAGATTTTAGACGCGTGCTTTCCACGGCTTTACGTCGAAACACTTTGAATCCATCACTTTCAAAGTCATTTACCGACACATATGGTACAAGTACGCCATCCCAAGTTTTGCCTTGTTTTCGGAGCATAAATTCATCAAGCGCACTTCCGGTATTTGGCAAATCTTCAAGTAGTTTAGCTATGGCGGATACGCCGATTGCTTGACCATCGTCGTTTTTTCCTATTTCCATTGTTCCGCCTGAGGTGTTTGCGAAAGCGCAGAGCGTTTTCATATATTCGTCAAGCCACGATTCTTTCCATTCGGTTTTTGATTTTCCAATTACTTAACCTCACGCTTTATGACAAGCCGTCACATACCTGAACAAGAATATTAATATTAAGGTTTTGACCTCTTAACATCTTGCTGACAGAACCGCTACTGATGCCTGATATCTTTCATACTTCACCTTTTTTCATACCTTTGTCAATAAGCAATTTGAATAATTTGTTATAGCTAACTCTCATTTGCGCACCATACCTTTCGAATCACTGTTTCACCAACAAATATTATAACATATGGCGAAGAAGAAGCCTATGCATTATTTGATTTTTCGAAAGTAAATTCTATAGAACGAGAGAGAAAATTATAGAAGCCAACATAAGTGAGGTAAAGTCGACTTTTTCGTGATGCAATAAAAAAGATCCTTAATTTAAGCCTCTGACCAACAAGTTCATATACGGTTTTGTAAAAGACACGGCGAATAAAACCGCGGGCTTAAAGGCCTGGGATCGGCGGCAGTCGGGCAGGTATTCAACCTCACGGTAGAGGGCGGCGGATCCTTTATGATCGCGAAAATCCTGCGCGGCGAAAAGGTTGAAATCCCGTCCTGCTATCAGGGCAAACGCGGGATTATCACCAACAAAAAGAGAGGGGATTGGACGACCCGTATGCGTGGCGCGCCTCAACGATTATAGGAATGCCTGCGAAGCCGGAGTGCGCAGGGCATGCGTCCTATTTTAGGACGTACAAGCCGAGCTTCATGTCCAAGCCGAAGAAATTCAATCCTCAGGAAAACTGACTGGCATTTCCCGACGCTCACGAAGCCATTGCGCCGCAGTTGAAACGTAGGATACGGTGCAGAAACTGCGGGAAACCTCCCCCGCACCGATATCAGCGTGGAGGCGAATCAGCTGGCGGATTGGAAGATCAAAAATTTGCATCTGTTTTTCCTAAAGATGTCCATAGACTTTTAAACGCTTAGTATGATAATATACACTGATTGAAAGGTCGATGCTTTAATAATGTTTAGCGATGCCGGTGCGCTTGAATCAGCTCATAGGCTATACTGATTTGCATTGAGAGTCCCTATTTTGGAGCTTGATTATAAGGGCGCCAATGGATAATAAAGTTCTAAAATAGGTACATTTGACTGCAAATCGGTATATATTGATGCCTTTGGATAGTCCCTATTTCAGTGAAGGATTATACGGCAGTTAATTGGTTAATCCAACCGACCGGTACATTTGATTGCGCATCAGTTATAGCGCTTACTTGCAAGTCAAGCTTCTATTAAGAGCTTATACGGAAGGGTTGTTTGGAGTCAATTGCATTTTCAAAGAATCCTTAATTTTAGGCATTTCTCCTTATTTACGGATAAGCTCTAAGAAAGGATTGGGTTTCAATGGGAATTTTGGACAAGTTCAGATTAGACGGCAAATCAGCCTTTGTAACAGGAGGCGCGCGCGGAATCGGAAAAAGCATAGCGCAAGCCCTCGCTGAAGCAGGGGCAAATGTGGCGGTAGTTGATGTCGACTTGGAAGAATCGCTAAAGACAGTCAGTGAGCTGAAAGCTTCAACCGGGGCGAAAGCCATCGCAATAAAAACGGACATTACTGACAAAGGCCAGGTCGAGGCTATGGTTTCACAGGTGGCAGATGAATTCGGAGGTCTTCATATTGCATTTTGCAATGCTGGAATATGCATTAATGCTCCCGCCGAAGAAATGACCCTTGAGCAGTGGTTGAAAATCATCAACGTCAATCTTACAGGCGTGTTTATTACCGCTCAAGCCGCTGGCAGGCACATGCTCGCCAATGGAGGCGGCTCCATTGTAACGACCGCATCCATGTCAGCCCATATAGTAAATATTCCGCAACAGCAATGCGCCTACAACGCATCTAAGGCTGGAGTCGTCCAACTTTCAAAATCCCTTGCCGTTGAATGGGCTACGAGGAATGTTAGAGTAAACTCCATAAGCCCAGGATATATAGGCACAGACTTGACGCTTCAATCTCCAACCCTTAGGCCGCTTATAGAGAAGTGGATAGAGCTCTCGCCTCTGAAGCGTTTAGGCGATCCAAATGAGCTGCAGGCAATTTCAGTCTATTTGGCTTCAGATGCCAGCGCGTTTACGACGGGCTCGGATTTCATCATCGACGGCGCGTTTACTTGCATTTGAGCGCTGATGGTGGGGACAGCACGCCCTCTCCCTAAGAAGCCTAATATTTGCGCCGGGTATTTTTTGCAATTGCAGCCGGTTTTTTTCATCAGGCGCTTTACGCTGGATTTCAACAAAATTCGTCCCATAGCAGGAAGTGCGGGGGCTGCTTTCTTTATTTCAGCGGGCTGGAATGATCCGCAACGCGCCGGCGCTTTCGTACGGCGCAAGCAAAAATATCCAGATTTTCTGCGTTTGAGAAGAAGCATCGATAGCCGGCTTCGGGAGGATTATAGGGATTGTTCGGTATTTTTGCCGTGCAGACGCATCCAGCGGAATCGAATCAGGGGAATTTTTCTTCCAGTCCAAGAAATTCGACGTCCAACGCCAAAAAAAGTCACTCGCGATAGCGCCCCGTGGCTGCAGTCCAGGGTTATTTTCGCTATTATTCCTGAAATTGCGGGAAGATCCGGCGGCGCTTCAGCCGGCTTCAGCGCTGCGGAGCAAGCGCGGCCGCCCTCAAAAAGCGGCGCGGCGCCTGAAAAGCCGAAAATGCCCCTTATCGCCTTGAAAGCCTTCTTGTCGTTGCCTTTCGCCGCGGAAATCCAATGCATCCCGCCCCCGGCGCAAGCCTCCATCGCCGCGGAGCGCGCGGCTCCGGCGGCCGAGGCGCAGCCTTTGAATCCGCCGCTTCCCGGCATTCCGGCAAGCGCGCTGGACTCGCTCGATTTGCCGCCTGTTTCAGATGTTTTCATCAGAATTCCGGCGCTGGAGCCGGAAAGATTCTCCGATCCCGGCGCCCTTCGGCGGCCGCCGGCGCATCCGCCGCGGCCGGATCCCGGGGATTCCCGGCCGTCCGCCGGCGGGATCCCTTTCCCGTAGCCGGGATCGCGGAGCGGATTCACCGCGGCGTTAATGGACGGAACTATATTATCCGCCATTTTTTCATATATATCGGTGCCGGCCTTCTCGAATGCATGCCGAAGCGCGCCTTGATCCGGCGTTTCGCCGCCGCTCGGGAAGCGGACTGCATCCTCCGGCTGCTCCTTGCTTTCGGCGGCGAGCGAGCCTGTCCGGCCACAGCCGGCGAATCCCGCCGTCGACGCCAAAGCCGCCGTCAAGGCCAAGCCGGGCGGCAAACAGCCGCAATGGCCGTCAAGGCGCCCGTCCCGCAAGCCGGACGGCGCCTTCGCGGCGCTCCCCGGCAAGGCCAATACTATAAGGTTAAGAAAAATCGACACGGATTTGGAGGCTAGAGCTGTCTTCAATTAACCCAAAACTTGCTATAATTTGATTTGCATTGCAGATTGCCGCCAAACCAGATGAAGTTGCGCCGGGGAGCCGAAAACACGATGGACATCATGGATGCAGCCAGGCAGGCCGAGGAGGGCGCCGCAAGGAAAGCCGAGGAGGACGCCGCAAGGAAGGCCGAGGAGGACGCCGCCGATTTCGCCTGCCGCGATATCATGCATTGGCACTATGAACACCGCAAATTGAAGGCTGCAAGAAAGCTTTTAAAAGAGAAGGGGCTTTCGCCAGCCAGGAGATGCTGGCTTAATGCTGGATTTCCGCATATGCGGCGCCGCCCCCGGGATTCATCGGCATGCTTTCGATTCAAGAGGGCGGGCTTCGCGCGCCTCTTGCCGAATACATAAGAAAGACCGCTGAGATTTTGCCGGAAGAAGATTTTTTGGAGCATGCCAGGATGAAGCCTGCCGACTCTGCGCGAAACAGAGGAAAGCCGCCGTTCGATCGGCCGGTGCGCACAGCCGTGTCTCTCGTGCGAACATCCATTTCCGCGAAGATCCGACGGATATTCGCAGGCGAAGGCGCCGATTTGGAGGCGGCCCGGCAGTCCTTCCGCGAGGCGGGGGCCAAAATAAAGCGG
>JAISZB010000215.1 GCA_031269465.1 Clostridiales bacterium
AAGCTTCGCTTCACCACTAAGGATGAAAATATTAAGCCATTTGTGTATTTGAGGCATGGACAAATGTCCATAAAATGTATTTTCGTACTAAATTACCTTTTTTGGAGCTTGATTATACAGCGAGTGCAAAATGCCGATTTCGGCATTTCGCACCATTCAATGGATAATCAAGCTCCAAAAAAAGAACATTTGATGAAAAGCGGTATAATTGGTATGCGTCATATCTGACATCTCCCGCAACTCGTACATCATCCTAATAGCCCACCCCTAAAATACGAAAAAGGATATCGGTGAATGCCAGTATTTTATGTTCTTCATCTGTTGAGGATTCGTGAAATTCGATAAGACCGCTAAACCCCTGCAATATAAAAGCCACAGTTTCTTTTGGATATTTGCAATTCCACGAATTATCCGCATTACCGCGTTCGATGAGCGAAAACAAGAGCGGCATTGCGGATGAGGTCATCTTTTTTATGCAATATTCAATAATCGCTTGGTCGCTTTTAAGGCTTGCAATTAACTTGCTGTGGGTTTCATAATCTTTCTGGCTGTTGAAAACCAATTTCAAGCCCTCGAATGCGGAGCCGCTGTAATCGTCTAATATTCGCTTCACCTTTTCAGTCTGCTCTGCAGCCAGTTCGTCGATAACGGCGTATAAAATGTCCGTCTTGGACTTGAAATAATGGAAAATAAGCCCGTCCGCCACATTCATTGCCTTTGAAATCTCCGCCGCCGTCGTTTTGTCGAAGCCGTTTTCCGTGAATAACTTCCGCGCGGTATTAATGATTTCTTGACGCCGTTCTTCTACGGGTTTTGTTATTCGCGCCATTTTATCTCCTTTTTGAATTCTTATTATTACAGCTATTCCTCCACCAACAATTCGTTTATATAATCCAACGCTCTTGTGTCAGGAAACAAACATATTTAAATTAAGTATTTATCGGAAAATCGAACTGTTCTAAGAGTTGTTCCTATATTATAAGAAAATCAAAAAGGTCTGTATTGAATACTTTCTTTAAAATGGCTGATTCCTGATAAAAAAAACATTGAACACATTTATTTCCTCAACCTTAATTTATTCTATTCGTTATTCAGCTATTTGCAAAAATCAATGCAGTGTTTCTACTGATACCCCGACTTCCCAGTGAGATTTTATTTTTCACTTTCATTTTATTATCCTCTTAAGGTTAACAAATTATTTCATATAGACTGGAGAGTTAAAAGTACTCACATTTGATCCCCCAAAATCCTTTATTTAAGCCGTTCTTCATAATGTATCCAATAGAAGCGTGGAAAACTAAAAACGGGGTAAAATCAATGTTTATCACGAAGGATTTGAGAACTTTTAACTCTCCACTTCAACGGGTTTTGTAACTCTTGCACTCCGTCGTTTACTTGCATGCATTCGCAAATCTGTGCTTAAAGTAGTTTTTCAATAAACGGCGCAAGTTCCTCCGGCTTCGTAGTAGAGCCAAAACGCTCCGCCAAATTTCCGGCACGATTAATTAAAAATTTTGCAAAGTTCCATTTGATTGCCTTGCCTCCCGACAACTCTTTGAACAGCGGGTGGGCGTTCGCGCCTTTCACGTCAATTTTTTGTGAAAGCGGAAAGGTTACGCCGTACCGCACCGTGCAAAACTCCCGTATCTGCGCGTTGTCACCGGGATCTTGGCGCAAGAATTGATTGCAGGGGAAACCGATAACCACAAGGCCGCGTTCATGATACGTTTCCCAGAGCTTTTCCAGTCCCGCGTATTGCGGCGTAAACCCGCACTTGCTGGCGGTATTGACGATTAACATAACATCGCCTTTGTATTCGGACAATGAAACGCTTTGCCCCTCCATATTGGTATAGCTATAATCATATATTGGCATCTCGTTACTCCTTACTTCACAAATTCATCAAGATTGAACTCGTTTTGCTTAATCTCTTTGGAAAGAAACTGCTGTGAAATGTAGGGCGTTTTCCCTATAGCGGCACACGCGTCCTTTTTGGCGCCTTCTAAGCCTCCGCTTCCACAGGTGACAAGCAACGCGTAGGATTTGATTTTATCCTTGTTGGCGGCCATATAGCTTCTGATCGGTGTGGCAAGCGAGCTTGCCCACACAGGCGAGATGAAGAAGACTTCATCGTATTGGCTTGCATCGTGCGTATCGCCTTTAAACGCCGATGTCGTTTTGCGGACTGCTTCCAGCCCAGCCGCCGCAAACGAAACCTTGTCACGATCGGCATAGCCTACATTATCAATGTCACCGTTCAATTTGGCGCTCAGAGCCTTTGCCAGTTGTTCTGACAAGCCTGAACGTGAATAGTAAACAATTAGCGTTTTCTTTGCCATAGCCTATTTATCTCCTTTCTTTAGATCGTCCGCCGTCAATTCCTAATGATATCCTAAGGAGCAGTAACGCAGTTGCTTTTCTACTCCTTAGCCTGAATGTCCGCTTGTGACAATTGCGGCTCTTTTTACCATGCTGATCACCATTTTCACTGCCTGTATATTCTTATATGCCGATTTTCATGCAATGTCCCTTTTTTGGAGCTTGATTATCCATTGATTACTGTATAATCAAGCTCCAAAAAGGTAATTTTCTATGAACATCACTACAGATGCGGTATAATAAAAGCATAGCATATTGATTGAGCACAGTCAACACCTTCGATTAACCTGCTGTGGCGTAAGTTTCGGCGTTTCGTTCTCCGAACCGTTCTTGCACATGGACGAATATTTTAACGCCCGCCAAACAGACTTAGCGGAAATCCCCTGCGAGGATGTGTGGAACATCATTCATCGCTGCTGCATGCCGGAGCTTGTGCTCAACGATGACTATGACTGGCGGTTGTTCTTCGGCGCATATGTGAAAACCTATATTGAACGCGATGTCCGTCCATCCGTATTATACTGCTTTGCAATGGAAAGTTCCGATTTTGATGACTGATTATACAGTGCTTCAATGGATAATCAGCCATCAAAATCGGTACATTTGACTGCAAAGCGGTATAGCTCCGGCATTGACCATCTCCTGCGGCCCTATCACAACAGCATCGTCAAGCGGACGGTCAAGACACCCAAATTGTATTTCCTCGACACCGGGCTTGACGCGTATCTGACCCGCTGGAACACGCCGGAGGTACTGAAAACCGGCGCGATGGCGGTGGCGTTCTTCGAGAGCTTTATCATCTGAGATCATCAAAAGCTATACCAACAAAGGCATCTTGAATTTGCCTTTGTAGAGGTGCGTTGCGCATATGCCGGAGGGTGTCGGCCTTCATTACGCCTGTGCCGGAAAGCACTGCCAGCGAATAATCGAAATCCGCGAACTTGACGAATTCCTCGTCCCACACGCTGATGACGGAGAGCAGCGCCACGACCAGCGCTTTTCGGATGTTGCCGCCGAGGGTACAGCGCGCCCGCGATGGCAATGCTCGCGATGGTCTTGCCGGTTCTCATTTTCATGAGCAGCGCCAGCTTTTTTGCCAGCCGTTTCGATACCACTCTGATGGCGGTCAGTAATATCCGACCTGCCCGCGCTCGCGGACAAGGTGACCGAAATGCACGGCGAGTTCACCGCGCTTAGCGCGAATAGCAAGTCCGTTCAGAAACGTATCGAGAAGCTGAAAATGAGCATTTGCGCCAGAGCGAGAATTTCAATCAGTATCGCAAAATCGCGGTGGCGTATGACATAATTTATTCCGTTGCCGCGACCGCCGAAAAAGCTGCCGGGCTGTTTTCTAAATCGAAAGCGGAAAAAGCTCTGAAAGAGGAAGCTACGACCAGTTGGCGCTAATCATCCGCGAACTGGACATCCCCGCAGAGTCGATATTTATTCTAAAAACAAATTGGCGGCGGAGCTTGTCAAGATTATCTGTTTATAGGAAGGCAAATACATATAAGAGTGTGAAAAAATGTTAGAAACAAGGAGCCGGCGGTCTACCTGTATCGACCTCCGCACTTAGCGACAACCGAGCCGTACAATTTCATAGCCTGTCAAAAAAAGCCTGACAACCCTGCCGCGCTAGATACCGTTGTTCATAAAGAGTATGCAAAGAAAAAAGCCCCTCCGCCTTCCGAAGCGAACCGGCTGGCAACGGGGCAGATTTGCGTTGGTGCATACTCTTACACGTTTTCTAATGCTCGGTACACGATACCTCTAAACCCTTAACACGATACCTTTGTCATGTCATCGTGAATTACAAACCCTCTGTACGATACCTATACCCATAACACGAAAAGCAGGGAGCGGAGCAAGGCTGGTGCATGATTACACTTTAGGTTCAAAATCAGACGAGCGAAAAGCCGCCACATATAAAACATCGCAAGGCACGATAAAAAGCCCGATTTCTCGGGCTTTTTCGGCGCGTTCAGGCTTGTATCAAGCCCGACGTACAAATATGACGGAGAAGGAGGGATTTGAACCCTCGCGCCAGTCACCCAGCCTACACCCTTAGCAGGGGCGCCTCTTCAACCACTTGAGTACTTCTCCAAATGCTCTCCAAAAAATATATTAAGTTAACTAATTATAAAGCCGATTAAAAACTGAAACCAATTATTAACCTGCATAAGCGTTTCAAATTCCACAGCAAATGACAACATTAAGAAGTATATCACAGACCACTTTTCATTTCAACTGTTTTTTGAATTTTCTTAAGAAAGAAAACAGAAGCAAAGAGAAGCCATATTCAGTGCTAAACTTATATTGAGCATCCGTCGAAATCAGTAATAGAAGCGCAAAATCCACAGCCTATAGTGTTGGAGTGGATTGATTGCTATATTCTTAATTCAGCGGATGCTCAAAAAAACGACTTTTAAGCAATCAGATCAAGAAAGCTGTTCGCTAGAAAGCAGATTGGAATCGGATTGATAATATTTGCTCCCAAGATATGGTATGTCCACAGGGAAAGTGATTGGGGGGGTTGTACCGGGGAGCCTCAAGGCTTTGCCTCCGTCCATGGTGTAGTAGACATTTTTGTATCCGAGGTTTTCTTTTAACGTGTACATGAGGCTGTCCATCATGAACCAGCTTAGGGAGTCTGAGGTGTAAAAAAAGAATTCTTCTTTTTGCTGGCGTGAATCCAATCCACTGACAAGCGTTGAGGCTGGAGACCAGTCTATTCTTACTCCGTCTATGACTTCATTGACTTCAGAGAGATAAAAATCAAGGTTAGTGAGGTTGCTTAAGCCGTCGGACAATAGGCGCGCTGTAAGATCCCCCGTATAGCTGTAGTCAGACTGCGTTATTTGGCCTTCTATGCTTGGGTTTTCAGAGAACACCGTGTAGAGCTTGGCGGTTTTTGGCTGAACCGGGCTGTCTCCGGTGAGATTATAGAATGCGATCTCATCGTCTAAAAGGTACTCAGTAAGAAGTTTCGTTTGAGGATTGTACTCGAAATAGTGGTCGTTAATTGTTTCGCCGCTTCCCCACTTAAGTTCCATTATGTTGCCTTCGGTATAGTAGTAGTATGCTCTGTCGGTACCGTCCGGCCAGCTCTCATTTATGTTCGTGAAATCTTCAGGATCAAACTTGAAAGAATTCTGGGTTCCCGCTTCAAACCAAGCATTTTCCAAAAGCATTCTGAAAGAAAGATTTTCCCCCGGATCGGATGAATAGGAGCTGTCTGAGGTTATGCTGACAGTCTTAGTATCGCCGTCCCAGACGACCTCCCCGCCCAGGCTTTCGGTTATGAACCGAAGGGGCACGAGGGTTCTGTCGTTCTCAATTGTCGCGGGGACGTCCATAGCAACAGGCGATTTGTTGACTAAAGCTAAAGAATCGCCGATCTTAAGCTTTACCGCATTCGCCCCTCTGACGGCGGTAACTGTTCTTGTGGAGCTGTTCCAGAGCACTACTGCGCCCATGGACTCAAAAATGCCTCTTAAAGGAACCATTGTGCGATCAGAAATTATCTGTGGCGGCGCGTCGAAAGATAGCAGCTGCCCATCAAGAACCACGCTGATTTCATCTGCAGCAAGCGCTTGGCTTGCAAACAGAAGGGAAATCACCAGGGCGGCGGCTAAGAGAAATCTTGCCTTTTTCATTGCTTATTGTTCATCATCCTTGAAATGCCGCAGGGCATGTCAAGCAGTCAGGGATGAATGAACCCCTCCCCTCTTTTATTTGGCTTCAAACACATCAGGCGATGAAAATGGGAATCCTCGTCTTCAAACTTAGGTAGTTCTGCAGTTCCGAAGGAAAAATATTTTTTGCATAGGTTAAAGAAAGCGGCAATCTTTATGCATACCGATAAAATGAATAAATGCAGCTTAGCCAAACTCAGCTTCAATAAACCGCCATAGTGGGATATTTCTTCCTTAAGCGCCTGAATGCGCTGAAAAAAGTGCACTGCTATAATATGAGTATAGCAATGGTTGGAGAAATTTGCAACTCGTTTCTGAGCAGCCTGCCTATTATATTAATGCGAGATAAATGAAGCCGCAGGGGGTGCGAATTCCAAACTGCCGCAACGAATGCTCCTCCTCGATTTCATAAGCGTCAGTTTCAACAATGATTGAGTCATGAATCATTCATTTCAAGCAATGGGCAATACAAGATGTAGAATTGTATTTTTGCAAAGCTTTTGATGGTATGCCGATTTCCATCAGATGTTCCTTTTTTGGCGCTTCATTAACTAGTACAATCAAGCGCCCCAAAAAGGTAATTTCAAATGTATATCAGTATAGGAAGAAATTATGCCGATTTGCGTAAAATGCCTACTGATTCGCATGCTTATGTATAATTTTGAAGATTATTATCTATCAATCGGGCATAATCAAGTTCCAAAATAGGATGCAATATGAAAATCAGAATGCCCTTGACCACCAAGTCGGAGTCCTATATTGGAGTTTGAGCATCTTGACTTGACTGCAATTGGCGTATGAAGAATTCTTTTTATCAGCACATTACAAGACGTAAATTATGCCGATTTACAGTCATACATACATTTTTGGAGTATAATCATTCATTAAGGAGTTGCCAAGCTCAAGGAGTTTCATTTCATATGCGTTTAATAAGCCATGCTTTAAAGCTTGCAAATGCTCTTTCGGTAATCATTGGGATTTATGCCTGTAACTCTGTTAAAAGCCTTGCGAAGAACCTGCACGCTGTTATATCCTACATTGGAAGCGATATAATCAAGAGTTTTGCCTTCAGCCAAAAGAGCGCAGGCGTGATCAATTCTCTTTTTTGCTAGAAAAGCGGAAAAATTCTCCTGGCATTCATTCTTAAATAGTATGGACAAGTAGCTGGAGGATATATTGAATTCATCAGCTACGCTGGAAAGGCTCAAATTAGGATCAGTATACTGCTCGCAGATATAATCTACTACAGATTTGATGATTTTGGAATTTTTCCGCTTTGCTCCGCAGCTGACCAGCTCGCATACTTCTTTATACAATTTGGTGATCATTTGAAATTTGTCTAAAAACGAAACTGCTTTGTCAATCTCAATTACCTTGTTTTGTATGGAGTTGTCATTAATCTCAAGATCCCCAATCTTATAAACGGACTTCATGATGGAGCCTTCGAGTTCATTGAATAGGTATTGAAGCATGGTATGGCTAAGCTCTCTATTGATTATGTTTTCCTTGTAGATTTGACTCAGCTGCTCTTCCGCAGCTTTCGTATTTCCAGAAGTGACTGCGTTTATAAGCCTATCTTCTATCGCGGCTGGAAAGTAGTAATAGCCGTTTTTATATCCTTCAACGCAAAACCACACAGAATGCTCAGATACAGAGGGGTGCATTTCAAATGCTTCTAAAGAGGAGACGAACGATTTTCCCAGGCTAGAATACAAGTCGCTAAATGATCCAACATAGAATGTGACGCATAGCCCGTATTTCTCAAACACCCTTGAAGATATATCCGCAAGCATTGCCTCTAGCTCTTCGCAAGACATGCCGGCTTCGATTATGCACGCAAGCTTTATATTATCCAAGTTTAAAAAATAGTCCTCGTTGTGGAAAACATCTGCAACTTCAGCCTTTATGAGATCTTTCAGACGCTCGATTTCCAATCCTTCCACATTGGAAGGCACTTGATCCGGCGCTATGAAATTGATGAGAACAGCCGCTAAGCGACCTGAAAGAGGACGCATATTCAAACTTTGCAAAAACCGCGATATGGTTTCATTGCTTTTATCATGAGCGATTGGATCGCGCAGAAGCTTCTGGACGTACATAGTCCTGACAAAAGGCTGCTGGAAATCAGTATTCAGCCTGAGAGTCTCATTGCTGTCAATTAAGTTTGAAACAAATCGGCTCATATAGCCGAACTTCTTAAAGAACTTATATTGAATGCCATTCGTTTTTTTGTCCATTAAGGCAAGGATGTCGCTAATTGGCTTTCCGTTTAGATAGGTCAGGGCAATTACCAAGACCGTTCCCGCAAAGATTGCGATTATGAGAAAATAAGCCAATTCAGCCCTTTCCACATGCAGTTGATCGGATATATAGGAGCGCGGCAGAATTTTGCCGAAGGTGAATCCGCTGTAATCGGATCTAGTTTCGAAAATCAGCGCAGTGCTTCCTTCAAGCTGAGCGTCGCGGTACTCAGCGCCGCTTGCGTTGGCTGAAATCAGGCCGGAGACTGCATCATCGCTGAAAGCGCTTGTATTGATCAAAACATTGCCGCCTGCATCTGCGACATATATTGAGTCGCTGTCAGAAAGCCCGTTTGAAAGCATGCTTATGAGGCTATTCGCGTTGATGGGCACGATGAATGTCCCTACCTGCTTGGAATCCAGAATGTATGGCTGCATGCAGAGAATGTAGTCGCCGCTGTGAATCCCCACAGTGGCCTTCGAGGACTGGAGGAAATAGCGTTTCCATGTGGATTTTCCGCATAGATCCCTCCACTGATCCGATGTCATATTCCCGTAAGTAAAAAACGCTCCGTAAAATCGTTCTATGTCTAGGAATATGTGCGCCGGACTGATATAGATGTCAGGGTTTTTTAGATATATGTAGTATTCATCAGCGAATAGCGTCGGAAATTTGCACTCAGCGCTTAAGAATTCATGCGCGCGGATAATATCTGAGATGCTTGAGTGATTTGACTGGGGATTGTCTTTAAAAGACAGGTATCTAAAAGTGCTGTTGCATGAAACATTAGTTATGACAGAATCTAGTTTCTTCAAGTACTCGTCCATGCTGTCCCTGCAATTATATAGCGCCGCAAGCTCCGATTTGCGCGCGTTGTCAAGGAGCACGCCCCAAAGAAGATTATGCGTGCGAAGGCTCAGGAATATAGGGATCAAGAATACGAGCAGATATGAAAACGCTACAAACATAAAAACCTTGGCCTTTACAAGCAAATCCATCACCCTTTCATCAGCATCATTTCGCAGGGGCTCCATTTTTGGATAATTGGGCCTCATATACTTCTACTCAAGCGATCATTAATGCTTGATTCAGATTTTTATCAAATAAATAAGCTTATTTGAATTTAGGATGCTATATATCTCTTGTGCTTGTACTGATTTGCATAGAAAGTTTCTATTTTAGCTTGATTATATAGGCGTCAATGGATAATCAAGCCTCTAATAATAGAAGCATTTTACTGAAATCGGCATAGTTTCATATGAAGAAGAGCTCTTAACTTCGCCTGCCCAATGCAGTCGCATTCAAGCTGAGGCGGCCGTCTGCAAGCATATTCAAGCGCGCCTAGAGGAATATGCTAAATGGCGGGAAAGCGGGGCTTTCCGAGTGCTTGATGAGACAGTGCACGACAGTAAAATGCATAGCCGGAGACGCATGAACTAGGGGAGCAATTCAGGCAGCCTCGACGAAAAATATACGCGAACAATTCATCAGCCAAAATACTCAACTGCTTAAGCTTGTACAATCCAAGCAAATGGCATTCTTGAAAATGTGTCTCATCTGCCTTTCATCATTACCATCTATATGATATAATTGTACACTTTAACTATGGGCTTTGTCAATTGAGATTTATTCTTGTGCATGATTCTGAATATGCTTTTTCAACAGGATATGCGCTCCTGTTTCATATTTCATACTCGTCTCCTCATATGGCTTTCTACGATTTTCGAAGCTGCATTGTAAATGTCAGTGAAATTGTTTGCGCGGGCTATAAGCAAAAAGGTTACCTTTCTTAAAAAAAGATATTCAATGAGAAAGCTTGGATCTTGGGGATTTATGGAGTTTATATCAAGCATGGATGCCCGCTTTCTTAGCAAATCGCAAGTGCTTTCCTACTCGCAGCCAGCTATTTCGCAAACGCTTTTGGCTTGGAATTAATCATAATGCTTCCCTTAAAATGGATACCCATTTTAAAAAAAGCTTCCTGAAAAATCTGAAAAAACCATAAATATAAACAGTCTGATTGAAAAGTTCCACTTTTATCGAAGTTATAGACTTGATATACTCAAAGCCAATGAAAACGCTTAGACTGTACGATGATTAACTGTGCTACTATGGATAATCAAACTCCAAAATCAGTATAATTGGCAAATGCGATTTTTAGCGCCCATTCTCGCAGACAGCCGCTGAGGAGTCAAGAGCTTCTTTTCTGTACTGATTGCATATGAAACTGCCTATTTTGGACGCTGCGGCGCCTCTAAGGATAATCAAGCTCATAGCAGGCTCATCAAACTGCAAATAGGCATGCTCTATGAAATGAGCCCGCTTCACAGCTAAGCTTTTTCAGTCCGCATTCAGCAACTTGCCTCAAAATCAGCGCGTCTGACTGCGCATCAGCATAGCTTCTCAACAAGAAAGGTGGACTTTAGTATGAATGTCAGCGACATCAAGGGGATTTTCACTGAAATTCCAGAGCAAACGCCAACAAAAGGCGAACCGGATGGTCCGTTGTGCGGAAACGGCGATATCGGCGTCTGCGTGGGGTCAAGCCCTGACAAATTGACATTTTGGCTCTGCAAAAACGACATATGGAGAGCCAAGCCGCACCAGAATGGCGGCGGCGCCCGCTCATTCGGATTTTTGAGGATCAATGCCCCAAATCTTGCCGGCGCGGGGTTTTACGCGGAGCAGCAAATTGAGGCGGCTGACATTTACACAGACATGTCGAAAGACGGCTATCGCCTTAAAACTCACATCTATGTGGATTACAACAGCAATTTGGCTATTCTTACGCTAACCTGCTGCGGCGAGGAATTGGATGTCGGAGTTCAAATGCGCGCTATTCGAGGCAACGAGCCTGTAGAGGATTTTGTGTTTTACCATGTGGGCACAGAGCAATATGAAACAAGCGGAAGAGAAGCCGTCTGCTTGGAAGAAGCGCAAAAAAACATTCTCATTATGACGAAGGCATTCAAGGGCTCTGATCTGGACTGGGAAGTCGAAGCATGCGCAGCGGCGAAAATTTTCGGACAAGAAGCCGCCTCATTCACTTTGTCAAAAAATCAAGAGGCGGTTATCGCCATAGCGATACATACCAACTTTGACGCGAGCGGAAGCCCAAAGTCGGCCAGCATGGAATTGTTGGAGAAAACTGACGAAGCCGCAATCGCGGAGCTTCGCGTAAAGCATGAAAAGCAGTGGAGAGAATTTTGGGCCACTTCATCCATAAGCATTCCTGGCGAGCCTGAGATCGAAAAATACTGGTATGCTTCACATTACTTGATGGCGTGCTGCTGCAAGGGAGGAAAGTTCGCGCCCGGATTGTACGGCGCCTGGGTCACCTCTGACGAGCCGAATTGGGGCGGGGATTATCATTTCGACTATAACCATGAGGCGCCTTGGTGGGGCGTGTATTCATCAAATAAAGTGTCTTTGGCTGATGTGTATGATACGCCCCTTCTGGAGTACATTCCTATGGGAACAAAACGCGCCCGGGAGCTTTTAGGCGTGCGGGGCATTTTTCAAATGGTCGGCATTGGGCCGAAAGGATGCAATATCGGTGAAATATTCTTCCCAGACGGAAGCCTTTGCCCTTTAGGGGGTTATTGGGGGCAAAAATTCGACGCCGCCTATGCCTCCCTCAATATGATTTTGCGCTATTACATGACCTACGACGCTGAATACGCCAAAAAGGTTCTGCCGTATCTTCTTGGGACGGTGGAATTTTGGGAAGATTACCTGGAGCTGGAGGATGGACGCTACGTCATCTACAATGACTACGCGGGAGAAAACGGCTGGGCGCTGGGGGATCCCGGCAGGAAGGACAAGCATGACCCGAAACATGATTTCAACCCTCTTATCAGCCTGACATTCATTCGCATTGTGGTAAAGGGCTTGATTGATATCTCTAATGATCTGGGTATTCATGGGGATCGCGTTGAGTGCTGGCAAAATATACTCAATAATCTAAGCTCTTTTCCAAAGCATGTCCTTAATGGGAAAATAGTCTACAGGCTTCAGGAAAGAAACGGCGAAGGCGGCAAGAAACGCAAGAATATCGGCACAGCGCCGATTTTCCCCGGAAATTTCATAGGCGCGGCCACTGCGGGAGAGGAATTGGAGATTGCACGCAATTCATTTGAAGAAGCTGTGTCGTGGGAGCATTTCAACGCCTTCCCAATCTTTTATCCCATGGCTGCGCGCGTCGGGCACAACCCCGCAGATATCTTGAAGCATCTTAATGAGCAGATAAAGAATCACTCGTTTAATAATTTCTTCATCTATTACGGCGGAGGCGGCATCGAATGCTGCAGCGCGGTTCCCAACACCATCAATGAAATGCTTCTTCAAAGCCATCAAGGGCATATCCGCCTGTTTCCGGCCTGGGATAAAACTAAGGATGCAAGCTTTGCAAATTTGCGCGCTCAAGGCGCTTTCCTTATATCAGCTTCCATAAAGGGCGCTGAAGTGGCTGATGTAACTCTCATAAGCGAAAAAGGGCGGAAATGCAGGTTTCTATCCCCTTGGCAGGAGGGTCTCAGCGTGCTTAGAGATGGCAAGCTCATGCCAGTGACCAGCATTAGCACGGCATCTGGAGAGCATTTCGTCTTCAGCACCAAGCCAGGAGCCGCCTACAGCATAGTGAGGGGCTCCAAGCGCGTCAGCGACGCAGTGTCTTGAACTGCCGCGAGCGTCATAGCTTAGTTTTTCGAGAACGTTGAGCTTCATTCCGATAGATGCCCATTTTCATCAAATGTTCCTTCTTTGGAGCTTTAATATCCATTGAGTTGCGCGATTGATATCGGCATATCGCACTCTATGTATAATCAAGCTCCAAAAAAGGAACATTTGATGAAAAGCGGTATATGAATATCAGCAGAGCATATTTCGAATTTAAGTCCGGACTTATAACTGTACTGAAATATACGTTTGATTAAACTTAGGCGCTGCATATTTTAATCTTGAATTTCCCAAAGGCTGCGCATTGCAGACGCAGCCTCAGGGAAATTTCATCCGCTAAAACTCTAGCGTGAAAGCGCAGAGTTTGAAGAACCCTCAACTGCAATGAGTCTGTTTCTGAGGAGGTTACTTTCAGCGCCTCCTGATTTTCGTCAAAGATTGAGCTGGATCCCTGTAATTTTCTTAACGAAAGAATGCCGCAAAACCCCCCTTCGAATTAGATGCAAGGCTTATAATCAGTTAATGCCAAGATTTTGGAGCTGAAGCGTCAAGCTCCAAAATCAAACCTTTCCTATGAAAGTTAAATAAATTCAACCTTGAACACTTAATCGGCGGTTCTGATTTCTTCAACAAAAAGAAGCTGAGATCAGAAAGCGCATAATGGGAATTGGGGTAAAGCCATGGTCGCTATAAAGAAAGAAATAACCAGAAGATGGCAGCTATATTTGATGCTGCTGCCAGCTGTGGCTTATATAATCATCTTTAAATATATACCTATGTACGGAATCACGCTTGCGTTTAAAAGCTTCTCTCTTCGAGACAGCTTATTTGGCGGAAGCTGGGTCGGACTTAAATACTTCAATCAATTCTTTGACTCGCCTATGCTATTGATGCTTATAAAAAACACTCTGATGATTACTTTTTACAGTTTATTAGTAGGCTTTCCCTTTCCGATACTCTTTGCGTTGGCGCTGAATGAAATTCGAAGCAAAGCTGTTGCAAAGACAATGCAGACAATAACTTACGCGCCTTATTTCATCTCCACGGTTGTAATGGTTGGGATTATACTGCAGGTTCTGCATTTGAGGGTAGGCATGGTTAATAACCTCATCTCTCTTTTAGGATTTACACGAATAGATTTCATGGGCAAAGTCGGCTATTTTCGGCATATCTACGTATGGTCCGGCTTATGGCAGGGCATGGGATTCGCGGCTGTCATATACATTGCGGCGCTTGCGGGAGTCGATCCAGAACTTGTTGAAGCGTCTGTCATCGATGGCGTGACGCGAATTCAAAAAATATGGCATATAAACCTTCCGTCTATTGCGCCAACCATTGTCATTCAGCTTATATTCGCAGTGGGCGGAATCATGAGCCTGGGATTTGATAAAATATGGCTGATGCAAAACAGCGTGGTTATGCCCGTGTCCGAGGTGATATCCACATTTGTATACAAGCGGGGGCTTGAGCAAAGCCAATATTCCTATGCAACAGCAGTTGATCTCGTTAACGCCGCTGTTAATGTGACGCTTCTTGTTACCGCGAATTTCGCGGCGAGAAGGATCGGAGAGACAAGCTTATGGTAATCTTAGATTCTCAATCGAAGAACTCACTTGGAGGCAGTCTATAAAAAGCGTCCATCCCTCTTGGAAAGATTATAAAACCGCATTATTCTTCAGCTGATCTATTTTAAGAAAGACGCCGGATTATTACCATGGTTGCCTCTGGAACGCTCATTGCGCTTAAAAGATAAAAATGCCGCATAAGTTTTTAAACTGAAATGCAGGCAACTGTTCCTGTTTTAGCTTAGCCGGCAGGCTTTCAAGATGTGATTGATACCTACATTTCGCACTCGCTGCATAATCAAGCGCCGGAACAGGCAGCCCAATATGCAAATCAGCATGTATTCAAACGCGAAATTGAAGGTTTACGGCTTGCGAAGAGGGGAGGCATCAATATGAGAAGAGCCAAAACAAAGCCGCTTCTCGTTTTTAACAGCATTCAAGATAAGATTCTGATGGCTGTCATATATGCAATCATGGCGATAATATTTCTCGCCATTGCCATGCCTTTGCTGTTTGTTGTAGCAAGTTCGTTCAGCTCCACTGACGCAGTCACTTCCGGCAGGGTATACTTCTGGCCTGTGGAATTCTCCCTGCAGGGTTATGAAGTCGCGATTCAATCTCCCGCAATCCTGCGAAGTTTTTTCATGAGCGTGTTTTACACCGCAGCGGGCACTCTTATTAGCGTCTCTCTGACCCTTTTGACGGCATATCCGTTGTCTAGAAGGGATTTGCGGCTGCGCAACGCCGCGATGCTCCTCTTTACCCTGACCATGTTCATAAGCGGCGGGATGATCCCCACATACCTGCTAGTGAGGAGCCTTCACCTCACCGACACTGTATGGGCTATATTGCTGCCAAGCGCAATGAGCGTTTGGAACATGATCCTAGCAAGAACCTATATGCAGTCCAGCATCCCGGTTGAACTGCATGAAAGCGCGTCAATTGACGGCTGTTCAGACTGGCGGCATTTCATCTCAATCGTCTTGCCTCTCAGCGCGCCGATTATTGCTGTCATCGTCCTGTATTACGCAGTGGCGAAATGGAATTCGTTCTTCGATGCCATGATTTACCTAAACAATAGAGACCTTTATCCTTTTCAGCTGATATTGCGATCGATCTTAGTTCAAGCGACAGGAGGCAGCTTTGATCTGACTCTTAGCGAACAAATGAACAAGGCAGCTTTAAAGAATCTGCTTCAATACTCAATGATTGTCATTTCAACAGTCCCAATTCTAACTTTTTATCCATTTGTTCAGAAATATTTCATCAAGGGCATAATGGTTGGCTCATTAAAAGGATGAGATAGTAACATGCTCCCACCGCCTAGCGCTCAACAGCGCATACGCGCGCATGCCCCCTTTTTGGCTTTAAGTGGAATGAATGCATTTTTATATAAAAAATGCCCATAAAAATAATCGTATGAGGAGGAATCACAATTGAAAAAAACAGTGATCAAAATGCTCTCTTTATTGCTGACGGCCTTAATGCTAGCTTCCTGTTCCGGCAACACAGTGGACTCGGCGCCTAAAGTTGCTGACGGCGGTTCTGGAACCGCTGAAAACGCCATCCAAGTTCAAGAAAATGAGCCGATTACAATCACCATAGTCGCAAGTTTAAGTGAAACCACGCCTACTGACTCGTCTAACCACTCAGTGAACTACATTGAGGAGCATACAGGCTATAAGCTGAAATTCATCACTCTGCCTCAAAATGAAGCGGATGCCGAAGCCAAATTCAGCCTTCTCGTTTCCAGCGGAGACTATGGCGATGTTTTCTGCAGGACGATTCTTCGAGCGCAAATGAAGCAATTGGCGAGAGAAGGCATTGTAGTTCAGATTGATGAATACATTGACAGTTCGGCAGAACTGAAAAAGCTCTATGAGATGCGTCCTGAATACAAGGATAAATCGTATTTTGAGGATGGAAAGATTTATGGCTTTCTTTCAGTCAGCGAGACATACCATTCGCAGGCCTATCCTAAAATGTGGGTGAATCAGAAATGGATGGAGGCCTTGAACATTGACGTCCCCAACACCACTGAAGAATTCTATGACATGCTTGTCGATTTCAGAGACATGGATCCCAATGGAAACGGCATTAAAGATGAAATTCCCCTTACTTCTAACATAGAATGGACGAATCAGGTGGAAGCTTATTTGATGAACTCTTTTGTTCCGTTTGAATACACGGCCATGAGTTATTCCAAAGACGGAAAAGTCATTTTCTCAGCAGCCCAAGAAGAATTTCGCGAAGGCCTTCGCTATATCAAGCGGCTAGTAGACGATGGCTTGCTTGATGTAGCGGCGTTCACCCAGAAACAAGACCAGATGCAACAACTTATAAGGCAGGAGCCTTATCGCGTAGCGGCATATGTTGGCGAGCATTTTGGCATCGGCGTTGATTTGGCGAATAGGGATCAGAACGAGGCGATGATTGCCATCCCTCCTGTTGAGGGGCCTGGCGGCGTGAGAACGATGATTAAAAATGATTTTAGGGATCGCGTTGGAAACTTTGCGTACGCAATCACCGATAAATGCCAAAATCCTCAGGCGGCTTTTGAAATCGGAGATTTCATGATGAACCTGGAATGCGAACTCACTACGCATCATGGCCCGGAAGGGCAAGGTTGGGGCAAATATGACGCTCCGGTCAAATCAGCGCTTGGAATGGACGCGTTTTATTGGATTAATGACGATTACGGTTCTGAGGGCGGAGACAAATTCAAAGATCTCTTGTACATAGGCCCGACAAACGGAACCACTGAAGTTAGGCAAATGTGGTCGCCCATGCCAGATGATCTCTATACCGCCGAAGCGTATGAAACGAGGCTGACCATCGAAACGCAAAAAATGCTGCAATATTTCTACCCTGAATACCTGCCGAGAAACATAGAAATCTACATTGAAGATCCGGAAGAAGCGTCTTATTTCAATGAATTGAGGCTTACGTTGCGCGAACTCATTAAAACCAATGCTGCGCAGTTTATTACCGGAGACAAATCTCTTGACTCGGACTGGGACTCATTTGTCAACGAGCTTAAACAATACCAGATGGATAAATATGTTGAGCTTTACCAGCAATATTTTGAAATCTACAAGTCTCAAGCAAGTGAATAGTATTCCGGCTTGTCCATGCTGGTTTGCATCAGCATGGGAAGGCTTAAGGCAGAGCGCAAAGCGGCGGGAATAGTTAAAGAACATTGATCCCTAAGGACAGGCCAAGGTTTTTAGCCGCCTTTTTCCCATGAGCGCTAATCTCTCTTAGTAAACGCAGCCCTCATGCCGTTTCGTGCGCAGAAGCTTGATGCGGCGGAGATTTTCAGGGAGCGGCTGAGAAGCTGTTCTGAGCGCTGAAGCATAAGCCTGGCCCTTGGCCCCAAAGCGCGGATTTTTCGGAACTGTTCCGACAACTCTATTTGCATTATTCACCTGTCAAAAGAGCATAAAGTTCTTGCAGAAAAGTTCAAAATTGAAGAGAATATTTATTTAAATTTGCAAAACTTATCAATGAATTTGTATAATTCTTAGATGATGTATATGTTTCAATAAATTATATGCATAAATATAGCAACATTAACGACAAAATTATTCAAAATGTGAGCCACTTTGCAAACCATCGGAATAGCTATGATTTATCACAGGCGTTCGCGCATCAGGACTTAGGCGGCGCGCTCAGCTTGCGCCGGAAGCGCCGACGCTAAAAAGCGCCGTCAGCGAGAACCGCCCGCTGACGGCGCTTTTGACTATGCCGCATTTATGTTGATTGCATGTGAAATTCCTATTTAGCTTGACTCTACAGCGAGTTCGTAATGGCGATATCAATCGCGCCTTGAAAGCGGGCAGTCAAGCTCCAAATTAGGCTCTTTTGACCGAGGGTCAGTATACATTAAGCGCCGGCTTAGCAGCTTAAATTAATGTTTCAATGGATGGCCAGCCGTAAAATGCGCATTGCGGCTCTATGGCATAGAAGAGATCAAACCGGGAAAACTGCGGCGCCTGACGCCATTTCATAAGCAGGCGTAACGTCTGAAACCACATGCTTTGTGATTTCATTTTGATTCTGGAAGCTTAAGAGACGCTTCATTTTCCAATTGAGGCCTTTATGCGGCGGACTCCGGCAGAGGAACTGCCCTCCTGAAGTATTTTGAATGAGACTAATTCCCCTGTATTGGAAGCGTGGGGCCCTCCGCATATTTCCTTCGAATATCCTTCAATTGTGTAAACCTTGACTCTTTCACCGTATTTATCCGTAAAGACGCCGATTGCGCCTTGCGCCTTGGCGTCATCCACAGGCATTTCTTCGCACACAATGTCAATGCCTTCAGATATAGCTGAGTTTACAATGCTTTCGACCTCTGCCAGCTCTTCAGGAGTTACCTTGCGCTCGAAAGAAAAATCAAAGCGCAACCGTTCGGGGTTTATGTTGCTGCCGCGCTGATAGACTGAATCACCCAATACTTTGCGCAGCGCTGAATTAAGCAAATGCGTGGCAGTGTGCAGCTTTGTCGTCTCTTCACCATTGTCTGCCAGGCCTCCCTTGAACTTTTGCGCAGCTCCCAAGCGGGACTTCTCTTGATGAGCCGCAAAAAGATCTCGAAATCCAGAGACATCTACGGCTATGCCTTTTTCATCGGCCAATTCCTGGGTCAACTCAAAAGGGAAGCCGAATGTATCGTAGAGCCTGAAGGCGTCTTGCGCGCTGAGTTTTCTGCCCTCGCTCGCCTTATCGAGATATTTGGTCGCTATTTTCAACCCTTGTCCCAATGTCCGGCTGAACACTTCCTCTTCATGCTTTAGCTGCGTGACGACAAACTCCCGATTGCGTTGCAGCTCGGGATAAACATCGCTGTAGAGGTCAATTATAACTTCAGCGATCCCGCTCATTGCCTGCGAAGGGGCGTTCATTTGCGACAAGTATCTGTAGACGCGACGAATAAGTCGGCGCAAAATGTAGCCCTGGTCGACATTCGATGGGGATACTGCCTTGTCGTCGCCGAGGATGAATGTCGCGGCCCGTAGATGGTCTGCAGCTATGCGGTATTGGCGGCGTGTCTCCTCTGAATATTTTACGCCGGTTAAGGCTTCGATTTTTTCAATGATCGGCATGAACAAATCAGTATCAAATACGCTTGAAGCGCCGTTTATAATCGCCAAGGCGCGTTCGAGGCCCAATCCAGTATCAACATTCCTGACAGGCATTTTCTTGTAGTTTCCGTCCTTGTCTTTCGTGTATTCCATAAATACATTGTTCCATATCTCAACGTATTTTCCGCAATTGCATGAAGGTTCGCAGCGCTCAGAGCATTTCTCCTTTCCTGTATCATAGAATATCTCCGTGTCTGGCCCGCAAGGCCCCGTAAGCCCTGCCGGGCCCCACCAGTTTTCTTTCTTGCTGTAGTAGAAAATGCGGTTTTCGGGATACCCTAAGCCTTTCCAAATCTCTGCGCTCTCATCGTCTCTAGGGGCGGATTCATCTCCGGAAAAAACAGTTACAGATATCTTTTCTTGAGGGATGCGCAGCGATCCGGTCAAGAATTCATGGCTCATAGTTATTGATTCCCGCTTGAAATAATCTCCCAGAGACCAGTTTCCCATCATTTCGAAAAAAGTTAGATGACTGGCATCGCCAACCTCATCGATGTCTCCTGTTCTAAGGCATTTTTGAGTGTCCACAAGCCTTTTTCCAAGCGGATGCCTTTCCCCGAGAAGATATGGCACAAGAGGATGCATGCCTGCGGTGGTGAATAGCACGCTAGGGTCATTTTCAGGGATCAGCGAGGCTGTTGATATTTCCTTGTGATTGCGGCTTATAAAGAAATCGATGAAAAGCCTTCTTAATTCATGAGAATTCATAACGGATATCTCCTTGTACAGTAGAGTTTAAAATAAAAGAGAATATGGAGTCAGGGACTTAATTTGGGCGCGTCCTAAATAAACTGCATCATACAGCGAGGGCGAAATGCTGATATCAATCGCACCTTGAAAGTGTACGCTCAAGCTCCAAAATAGGTGCATATGGCTGCAAATCAGGAGACTGCATTCATGGCAGACTCAAACCGGCGGTTTGGAGCGGCTTAAAAGAGTATATCACAACAATTATTATTTGTCATGATGTGTTTTGAAGGAACAGGTGAACTTTATTCCATTTGAGAACATTTCAAATTTTAGGATTGCGCGGTAAAAAGAAAAAATGCACTTCTTCATAATTTTCAATATTATGCTGATGGCTTTTAGATTATTTTAGGCCTATTTTTAAGCTGCGGGAAGCCCTGATCAGTCTTTGGGGTAATCATCATACAAAAATGCAGAGTTAATGGCAGCTATAGATATCAATTTGAGAAAAAATTCAAAATATCAGATATTGCAGCACAGCTAATCTTTAATAAGTGGTATAATAATTCGATGAGATTGGGGGGATTCAGTTGGGAAAAAGCAATTCTTCTTCTGCCTTTGCCGCTTTTCTAAAAAGGAAGGGCGTAGAGCTCTCAGCCAAAAGATATGGCATAGACGCTCTGGGCGCTATGGCTCAAGGCCTGTTTGCATCGCTTCTGATTGGCACCATTATAGGCACTGTGGGAGATCAACTGGGCGTCAAGGCCATTTCGGACATAGGGGCTTTCGCTAAATCAGCTACAGGCCCTGCTATGGCGGCAGCCATAGGGTATGCCTTATCTTGTCCTCCGCTAGTTCTTCTGTCTCTTATCGCAGTTGGACAAGCAGCAAATGCGCTGGGAGGAGCCGGAGGTCCGCTTGCGGTTTACATCGTAGTAATTGTGGCCGCTGAGTGCGGGAAGCTCGTTTTTAAGGAAACCAAGGTGGATATCATAGTGACTCCCCTGGTTACTATAGGAGTAGGAGTCCTTTTTGCGATGGGTTGCGCTCCTGCTATCGGAGCTGCCGCAAGTTCTGTTGGAGAAGCTATTATGTGGGCTACGAATCTCCAGCCGCTTGCGATGGGCATATTGGTATCCGTATTAGTAGGGATTGCGTTGACGCTGCCTATAAGCAGCGCCGCCATCTGCGCTGCCTTGAGCCTTACAGGGCTTGCTGGGGGAGCGGCTGTAGCGGGATGTTGCGCCCAAATGGTCGGCTTCGCTGTGATGAGCTTCAAAGAGAACAGATGGGGCGGATTGTTTGCTCAAGGAATTGGAACATCCATGTTGCAAATGGGAAACATAGTAAAAAACCCTAAGATATGGATTCCTCCTACTCTATGCGCGGCAATTACGGGACCGCTTGCCACTTGCGTATTCAAAATGGAGATGAACGGCGCGGCTGTGGCTTCCGGAATGGGCACATGCGGCCTGGTGGGACAAATAGGAGTGTATACCGGCTGGGTCAATGATGTAGCTGCGGGGCTTAAGTCGGGAATAACTGCATTTGATTGGGCAGGGTTGATTTTGATCTGCTTTGCGCTGCCCGCGTCGCTGACTTTCCTTTTCTCCATTCCTTTTAGAAAGATAGGGTGGATAAAAGAGAACGATCTCAAACTGGATCTGTAGAATTGAGGAATCATGCTGATTTGCCGCGAAAGCTCATTTTGGAGATTGAATTTATGGCGTGAAAGCGCTGGATTCTGCATTTAAGAATATCAACGCCAGTGGACAGTCAAACTCCATAATAGGAGCATTTGGCTGCAAATTGGCATAGAGTGAAAAGCAGGGGCGCCCAAAGGGCGCCCCTGCTTTTCACTCTATTGCTAAATCAATGCTCTGTAGAGGACTCTGGCCGTATCTATCTGCGACTGCGTTATATAAGTAATATCGTTATTAGGATCTACATAGTATATTTTCATTGCAAGCAACTCTGCATCGGTAATGTCATTGTAATGAATCCAAGCCATTATTTGAGTTACGACCCAGTTGTTGAGATCCAGCAAGCCTTCTCTGGATTGGGCGATTTTAACCGGCATATCTAGCTTGTCGTAAAAATGGAAGGAGAATCTGCTGGTGGTATCCGTAATCTTCGCATAGTCCGTGCATACAGTCTCTACGCGCTTTTCTACATATCCTCCGGCTTCGATTGCAACTTCAACCGTATCGATTATCAGCATGTTCTGATCAAAAATAGATAAAGCTACCATATAGTCTCCAGGAACGATTTTGAAGGAAAGAGCGGTATCTGTTTTGTTCCATATCTTAACTCTCTGCCAATGCTGGTATCCGCTGCCCCAACCTTCTATTTCGATCCATCCCCATTTAATCAAGTCATCGAGTGTTGGAGGCTTGGTAGGAGTGGGGGTAGGCGTTTTAGTAGGGGACGGAGTGCTTGTAGGGGTAGCGGAAGCCGTCGGCGTAGGGGACGGAGTATTTGTAGGGGTAGCGGAAGCCGTAGGCGTAGGGGACGGAGTGCTTGTAGGGGTAGCAGAAGCTGTCGGCGTAGGGGATGGAGTGTTCGTAGGGGTAGCGGAAGCCGTAGGCGTAGGAGTCACGGTCAACTTGCCGGGAAACGGAGTGCTCGTAGGGGTAGCGGTCGGCGTAGGAGACGGAGTTTCGCTAGGTACGGGGGCGTCTGTCGGCGAAGGCCCGGCCGGCGTCGGAGAAGGCTCTTCCGCAGCCGGAGGAGGCGTTGGAGTCGCATACGAGGGAGGGATTGCCGATCCTC
>JAISZB010000123.1 GCA_031269465.1 Clostridiales bacterium
GAGCTTCGACGCCCAACGTTGGACGGAGCAAAGCTGTCTGCGGGAATCAGCTGCAAGAAGCTCAACCTCTTGTCCGGGAGAACTGCCATCCTAACTGAAAAGGAGGACATGCGGCTTCCTCCCCATGCCTAAAGGCGGGGGTATCCGCCGCATAACAACTCTGATGAACGATAATAATAAAAAAGAGGTTTCTGGCAGTAGAGAAGAGGTTATTGCACAAGGGTATAGACCATGTGGCCGATGTAAACCTTAATAAAATATATTTCGAAGAGTTTGCTTAGAACTTGAACCAATTGGTAAAGACGATTAAAAAATCAAATACTCGCTTAAGCGTGCCTCTGACGACTGTTAAACCCAGTTATCCTGCAATAATGCAGCTCGCTCCCGTCACAGCATCGTGTTTGTTTAAGGATGGCATTCAAGCGGAAGCTTTGATGTGAGAACGCTGGACGGAGAAAAATTAAGCGCGGAAATAAGTTATAGGAAGCTAAAGCCTTTGACTGGTTGGGCGTCTAATCTAACAGAGAAAAAGAGAGGGGCGGGGAAGCGCATTCCTCTCCCGCCTTATGGAATTTGAGGCGGGAGTCTCCTGCGCCAAATCTGATGAACGTGTGGCGGTTGTTCTTCTTGCTATTGCTCTTCTGTATGCAAGCGGCTGGAGATAACCATCCACCTTTATAATCTGCAGCCTGCCTGCTATGACAATGGTCCCTTTTCCGGTGCCGCTATACCGATTTGCAGTCAAATGCACCGATTTTGGAGCATAATTACGCATTTTCGCCCTGAATAATCATGCTTCAAAATCTGAACTTTAATATGCAAATCAGAATATGTCGAAGCAGCTGGCATTACGCCCAAACGAACCCTGCCGAGTTTGTTCTTCTCACCGATTTCAAGAGCAATGACTGCAAGAACCTTGCTTCTAAAACCACGCCCTGTACCTGTCTATGTCCCTCCCCGCCGATATAAGCTTCTTCTAATCTTTTGCATATTATTTTTCCGCCTTAGTACTGATTTACAATCAAATGCACCGTTTTTGAGGCGGACAATCCACTTTCAAGATGAGTAATGCGGATATCGGCACTTCGTACAAATTGTATAATCAGACTTCAAAATCGGAACTTGCACTGATAATTCGGGATAAAAAGCATGCCGTCGACAAGCAACCCTCGCGTGTGATATACTGGAAGAGCTTACAGCCGGATCGCCTGAATTCGACATATATGCCTGGCAGTTCGACTCTTCCATGCATTAAGGCCAGAGATGCAGTTAAAAGGCCGCAACCCTGCCGTTCACTTCCGACTCGAGCAGATTGCGCTTAATGGCGCCGTCTAAATAATAAAAGCTCTTTCTGGCAAGCATCAGAAAAGATAAGAAAAGAGGGAATTCCTGTGTCAAAAATGGAAGTGTTTTTCGACTATTCGTGCCCATTCTGCAAAAGAACGCACGCAGATCTCGTTCGCCTCATCAAGAGCCATCCTGAGACGGAAATAGAATGGCGCCCCTGCGAGGCGCATCCCCGCCCAGAGCGCGGGCCGCACAGCGACAAGTGCATCCAGGGGATGTATTACGCTCTTGAACATGGAGTAGACATTTGGGCCTATCACGACTTGATGTACAATGCGTGCCTCAAGGGCCGCATAGACTATGAAAGCATAGATGCTCTCGCCAACTTCGCCAAATCCATTCTTGACGCCGAAGATTTCAAGGCTGCTCTGGAAAGCGGAAAATATGAGAAGATCCAACTGGACGGCAACGACTATGCCTTCGAGCAATCAGGGGTATGGGCAGTTCCCGCCTTCAGGAAAAATGGGTTGAAGCTGGACGCAATTGAAGGAGTAGGAGTTTCCGGCAAGCATCTGGAAGATTTTCTGTCAAAGGCGTGACGCTTCAAACATGCCGCTTTGCATTGGATAGTTCCGATTTTGATGTCGGATTATACAATTAGCGCAAAATGCGGATATAGCCATTTCGCGCCCTTCAATGGACTCTCAGGCGTCAAAATCGGTGCATTTGACTGCAAAGGGGTATAAAAGGGAGCCGGGCTTTTCTCCCGGCTCCCTTTTATACATGTTTTCATGTGAAAATCTGCATAGGCTGTCAGCGCTTTTTCACAATCCTCGGCGCAAGCGTCCCAATCGCGAAGAGGATTGACCCGGCTCCTAAAAGAATGACTCCCCTTGATATTAAAAGAGGCCTGATATGTGAAAGCAAGTAGACATACAGCATTTTGCTGGCAGCCGTACTCATCGCCGCGCTTGACGCCAGAAATGCCAGGCCTCCAAGCAGAAGTGAAAAGCCTATCCATGTAAATGCGGCAGTTTTGCCTATACGCCAGTTCAAGGCAAACAGAAGAGCCGCCAGCAATGCTGATGCCGCGCACAACGCTATTAGCGCTTCAGATGATACGGACAGGCGAACCGCCTTTAAGCGCGCTGGATCGACAAGCCTCACAAGCGTCCAACTTTCAAAGGGCTTAGTTCTATCCAAGTAGGTAGAGAGAACGCTGTACTCCATATCAGTCAATTGATATTTGATAATCTCCGCAATGGGTTTCTCATTGTCCTTAAGAAATTGTATGACATCGTCGTTTGTTACCTTTCCCTCTCCGGTATTATTGTATATGTCTTCTATGAAAGCGTTTATTTTCTCCGTCAAAATAGGTTTGAAGGATGATATTGCCAAGAAAGCCTCCAAGTCTTTTACGGAGATGTTCAGTCCTCTCGTAATGAAGCCTCCAAGGTTCTGGTAAATCCATTCAGGAAGGGTTTCCGATGGATCTTCCGCCTTGATGAGCTCTCCAATCGCAAGCTTGTTGAGATCTATGCCTTGAACCATCCTTTGAACAGATTCGGGAGATGCCGCTTCTTTGGCAACTGTCACGGCTGTTGCAAAGACGACTGCAATGCACAAGGCGGCGGAGAAAAATACAGATGCCGTCAGCGTCAATATCAGCTTGAATCCTGATGCCCTCCTATTTCCACGCGTCTTCAAAGCTGAATCAGCCCGATTTTGGCTGGACTTGAAATCCACGCTCTCAAGGTTGTTCCTCTGCGCCGAGGCCTCAAGCTTTTCTTCCCGAGCAGCATCCGTCTCTTTGACCACAGGCCGTTTATCCATAGACGGCTTATCCATGGACGGCTTATCCATGCGCGTCTTTTCCAAAATCTCTTTGCATGGGACGCTTTCGGATAAGGGCCTGGTCGGTCGGCTTTCATCCGTCGGCTTGCGAATCGGAGCCAAAGGCGCCTTGTTTCCGCATTTGGCGCAAAACCTGTCTCTTTCGCCCATACTGGCTCCGCATTTTGTGCAAAAGACTTCTCTCATCTTCTCTCTCCCTTCTCAAGAGTGGAATCGGCGCATTAAAGCCAGCCTCTGATGCACTGGTTGAAATCAATTTCACCTGGTTGCGGTTTGATTGTCCACTTTCAAGGTGGGACTGATATCGGCATTTCGCACTCGCTGTATATAATCGAGTCCCAAATCAGCATGGATATCCTCAAAGAAAAATCACTGGGCCTGCTTTCTGATTATTTCAACGCCGGGCGGAATCTCCAAAGCCCTCACCATATCATCCGGCAATGTTTCAGGAAGCCTAACAATAGCCAACCCTGTACAGCCGGACAACGCTTTCTCGCCTATGAACTCGCATCCGTTCGGGATGTCTATGCTCAAAAGCCCCTTGCAGTCCATAAAAGCTCCCTCTTCTATAGTCTTAACCCGATCCGGGATCTTCAATTCATCAAGCTCTTCGCAACCTCTAAACGCGTACTTCTCTATTTTCGTCAGACTGTCCGGCAGCTCAATTGAAACGAGCGCGGTGCAAGAGGCAAAGGCTGATTGGCTTATTGTTTCCGCTCCCAATGGGATCACGGCTTTTTTTATAAGAGTTCCTGAAAGTATTCCATTCGAAATGTCGATGCCCATCGCTTCGATCCTTTCCTCTAATCCAACTAGAGAGGTCGCCCCTGAGAATGCGCCAACGCCAATAGAGGTTGCGCTTTCAGGAATATCCAGCCGAGCCAGCGCGCTGCAGCCGGAAAACGCAAAATCCCCTATCACCGCCAAGCCCTGGGGAAGCGCAACATCTGAAAGCAAAGAGCAACCTGAGAACACGCTATCGCCAATTTGCACTGCTTTTTCAGGAATTACGGCTTTCTCAAGCGACTTGCAGTCCATAAACAATTCTCTGCTTACAAGAGCCACCTTTTCAGGAATCTCCGCCTCCACAAGTCCGCTGCCGGCAAACGCTCCGGATCCAATCGCCTCTACGCTATCAGGCAAATCAATCCTTTTAAGGCTGATGCACTTCGAAAATGCGTTTTCCCCAATTTCCTTCACGGTATCCGGAATTGCGACATCCACCAGTTCGGCGCACTCAGAAAATGCATCCGATCCGATTGTTTCTGATCCTTCTGGGATTGTTATTATTGTTATTGGAGTGCCTGCAAGAACGCCTTGAGTTATGTCAAATCCTCTTTCCAATAATATATCTACTATATCGTATCCCATCGAACTGAGATTGCCAAATGCCCCCGCGCCTACTTTGCTTAGGCTTTCCGGCAGCTCTAAGCCAGATAAGGCTCGGCATCCCGCAAACGCCTTCTCCCCGACTTCAAGAAGGCCTTCTGGCAGCTCAATTGACTGCAAGCCTGAACAATCAGAAAACGCGCTGCTGCCGATTGCCAGCACGCTTTCCGGAATTGCCATGCCTGCAAGCGAATAGCAGCCGTAATACATCTCAGGAGGAATGGATGCAATGCCTTGCGGGACGCTTGAATAAGACAGCGATGAGCACTCGAAGAAAATCCCCTTGCCTAGAGTTGACGCGCTCTCAGGAATCAAAGCTTCGCTCAAGCTGGTGCATCCGGCAAAGGCGTAATCCCCAACCGTTCGCAATCCGCTTGGCATCTCAATGTATTCAAGCTTGGAGCAACCGGAAAACGCACTTGCGCCAATTGACTCAAGGCCAGAAGGCAGCTCCATTTCCGTGAGGCTCCTGCATTGTGAAAAGGCAGACTCTCCTATTGAAGAAACATCGTCCGGAATCTCAATTTCAGAAAGCGCTGCGCACAGGGAAAAGGAATTCTTTCCGATTGACTCCAGTCCTGTAGGAAGCGCAATATCCGCTAGCGATTCGCATCCGCTGAAAAAGTCGTCGCTCAGGGAAGAAATGCCTTGAGGCAGCTCCGCTTGCAAAAGAGATGGGCAAGCTCTAAAAACGCCCTCTTCAGCCAGTTCCACCGAATCAGGAATTGACGCGTACTGCAGATACGGGCAAACGGAAAAGGCTCCGGCATAAATCCGCTTCAATGAAGAAGGCAAGGATATGCTGTCCATCTCGTATGAGTTAAACGCATGAGAGCCGATTGCCTCTACATAGTAAGTCTTTGAGCCGTACTCAACTTTTTCAGGGACTGTAATGTTCATTACTTTTCCGTATGCAGGGTCTGCGCCTAGAGCCCTCTTCTCATCAAAGGCTACCTGTACGGTTTCTTCACCTATGATTTGAAATAAAATGCCGTTTTTTTCGAACAAGCTTTTTTCTATCGCAGCCCTGGCTTCACCCAATGCTTCGCACTGCAACTGGCCGTTATCCAAGCCATTTTCAGAAGACTGCGGCAAGAAGGCGCTTGCGTCGACAAAAGCCTCGCTATTTCCAAGGCTCAGTTTTTCAAGAGAGTAAAAATCTAATGCTAGCGCGGATCTTTCTATCCTCAGCACGCTTTTGGGCATCTGCAGATCTATTATGCTTGAGGAAGCAAAGGCCATTTTCTCGATTGCTTCAACTCCTTCCTCAACGATCGCAGACTCCAGGCTCAAATCGCTGAACGCGCCTTCAGCTATTCTTAAAACCTTTATGTATCTCCCGCCATGAAGGACTCTTCCAGGCACTTTTATCTCTTTAAGGGTTTTATATGAATCATCGTAGACAACCTCCGCAGCATCATAGTCTAAAGTGTGATACGCCAAGCCGTCGACGCTGAAAATCTCCTCAATGTAAACTGAAGGCGAGTCAGAGGCGTACTCCGATGCCGCCAGTTCCTCTTGCCGCTCCACCGGCGCCTGTGACATAGATGGATATTCGCTTCCTGAAGCGTATACTGAATTCTCGTCGCGACTGTTGGCGGTTAAAGTTAAAAGAAGCGCAATTGCCGCCGCAGCGATCGCTATCGACAAGGTTGCCAATGCAATCTTTCTACGCAAGTGGGATTTTCCGGCCGATCCGCCTTTTGCGCGGCCTTGTTTGCTCTTATGCGCGCTATCCGCTCCGCATGCAGGGCAGTAGGCGCTAGAAACCTTAAGCTTTTTGCCGCAATGCCTGCAATGTGTATTTTTCATATTTTTCTCTCCTGTGTGAATGCCTGCAAGCCTTTGCCGCATTAAGCCCTGGGCTCTATGCTGATATACTGCTGATAAGCATATGAAGTCAAATGCATAGATTTTAAGGCAGGATTATCCTTTGGGCGCTGTAATAATCCTACCCCTAGATCGGGATTTACCAAAGCGCAACAGTGCAGTTGCGCTTTGGATCCGCCCTTGCGCGGCGTATCGGGCGGATCCAAAGCATATACAGATTGCATATGAGCTTCCTGATGCAAATCAGTAGAATATACAGATTTGCATCAGATGTTCCTTTTATGGAGCATGACTGTCCATTGAGCGGTGCGAAATGCCGATATCAATCGCACTCGCTGTATAATCAAGCTCCATAAAAGGCAGTTTCCTATGAAAATCAGCATATCAGGCTGGGAGATGAAAAAACGCCTCCCCTTCCTTCATAGCCAAATCGGGGGTTGCGAAGGCTGGCTGGCACAAAATCAATAGCTGAAGTACATGTCAATAAGTTCCAGCGTTCTTTCTTTAGTCCATTTAAATTGCACAATGTCACCGCTCGCCGAGCCTTCTCTTCTAGCCGTCGCGCGCGCGGCAGCTTCCATATCTTCAAGCCACTGAATCTCTTGATTTCGGAGCCTGTCCATATCCGAAGCCGACAGCTTCTGCCTCAAGCGCTGATAGATTTTATTAAGTTCATCATCCCAAGCCGCATACGCTGCATATGCTGATATACTGTCATTTTCCAGTTGCTCTTCAATGCCTTCAAGGTAGCGGAGCCCCTCCAAATAGCTGCTTTTTTGGCTGGAAGGCTCCGGATTAGCTGTCTCAGGCGGCAATGCGCTTAAAGCAGTTTCATATTTATAATCTTCGGGCTCTTCGGAAATTTCAGGGAATTGAGAAGTTGCAGTCTTTTCTGAAGCCCCTGGCTTTGCAGAAACTTCAGGTTTTTCCGTAGTCTCAGGCTTTTCAGTCGCCTCAGGCTTTTCCGTAGCCTCAGGCCTTTCCGTCGCTTCAGGCTTATCAGAAGCTCTTTGAGTTATATAGGGAGTACTTTCTACGTCAAGACTTTGAATAGCCGAAGTGTTTCCAGAATAAGGCTCGCTTGAAGAGAAATCTTCAACGGGTTCGCTTGACGCGGCAGCCTTCGCAAGCTCGCTTGATGCCTGGGGCCTCCCGGCTTTATCGGAAGGCGAAGGCGCTTCAACCTGCGGGTTGCTGAAGAAGGAGTTGAAGTTTGCGAAAAACAGCGCAACCGCCAATGACGCCACCAAAATCATCCCGATCGCCAAAACGATGAAAGGCGCATAAGAATTGCTTTTTTTTGGCTCAAGCCAAGGGCTTTCCAGATCATCAAAGTTCTCTTCAGCCGTATGCTCGAGCTTCTTGCCGAGCGCCAGCTTTCTTGAAGATAAATCGGACTCGTCCTGCAAGTCGGCAAACATTTTCAGGTCTGAGCCGCAACGAAAGCAGAACTTGGCGCCTACAGGAACATCGGCTCCACATTTTATGCAAATCATAGCAAGAACCTCATTTCATATGTAATGATTCTACTCTCCGATCCTCCATGATGTCGCTAAAATGCCGATTCTTTGCTTCTCCAAGCCTTAATCTCTTATTGCCTGCTCTCTAGCTTTAAATGATTTGAATTCTTTAAATCCTGCGTTTAACAGCCTCCAAACAAACACCCATCCTATAAAGGAGATGAATGCGGCAAAAAACCACAGTCCCGCAGCGCTTTGTATGAAAATAGGCGCCAGCGACCAAACAGCCTCAAGCGCGGCTGCCACAAGCGCAAGCCTGAAGAATCTCCAGGATAGAGCATTTTCAATCTTGATTTTCCTTCCGCGCAAGCCCAGCATGATTGCGCCGCCGCAAATGGCGCCCCATGCCGCATGGCTTCCAAATGAGAATAATCCGCACCTTAGAAGCGCCTCAAAACCTCCATCCGTCCAGAAGCCTATCATAGCCTTGCCTGCTGTATCCAAAGCCGCGAAACCAGAGCCTGTTATCGCTCCGATTGCAATCCCGTTTAGGATCCATTTGGCATTGAGTTTCTTTGCAAGAGCAAAAATCGCCGCAAACTTCGAGGCTTCCCTGAATATAGCCGATGCGACAGCGGGAAATGCCGACTGATAAGAGCCGCCATATACAAGAGACGACAGAAATGCGCAAAGGCAGTACAGGCCGGCGCCTGAGGCAAACACGCCGGCGGCTTGAAACATACCTATGTTCTTAGGCTTGTTCACTTCAAGAAAAAAAATCGAGGCGCAAATGGGCGTCAAAAAAGAACCAATAAGAATTACTCCAGGCAGAAGGAGCATGGCATTGGAATATCCGCTGCCATGATTAAAGCCAGGTTCATAGTATTTAGACAGTATTATGGCTTCAAGGCCGAATATGACTGCAAATGACGAGATTAGAGCTAGAAATGCTTGAAAAAATATCCACGGCTTGGCCCAGGGCCTGTTCCTGTCAAAAGAGTCAAATGCCGCTTGTCTGCCGGGCATACGCAAAATGTCTGAAAACATCCCCTTGACAAGAGATCTGCCTGATGTTGCATTGCCTGTCATGGCGTTTAAAGTCGACTCTATGTCTCCTAAAATAATTTCATGAAGAAAGGGCGCTTTTTTCTTCGAGGAGCTTTTCGTTGCAACCTCTGAAGCTTTCTTTTCGCGAAAGCTGTCAGTCCCGCCAATACCTGCGGGCGTCAAAAGTGCTTCAGGCGCCAAGTCGGCAAAGGCTTCAAGCGAGCCTTCCCCAGGCTCTTTTGCCACGCCTGCCGTTAAGAGGGGCTTTTCGCCGGCAAGCCCCTCTTTTTCAGGTTCATCTGACCCGTCAAAGCTCTCAGAGAAAATCGGCTCCAAATCCGCTGCCGGATATTTTGCGTCAATCACTTCCTCAGTTTCAGATTTGGCGCCAGCCAAGCTGAAACCTCCGTTTATATACGCAACCGCATATACCTCTTCTTTGCCATTTTCACGCTCATAATCCAAGCCTATAAACGATGCTGCAGATATGGGCTTTGATACGCTTTCAGCAAGCCGGCTTCCGCCTTCCGGCACCGCGTCCTTATCGAGGCTTTTAGACCATATTCCGAGGGGAACAAGCTTTCCGCACTCGCCGCAAAAAGCCGCGCCTTCCATTAGCTTGCCGCCGCAGTCAGGACAGCTGGCTTCTTCGGCAACATCCACAATATTGCCGCAATAAGTGCATAAAATGGCTTCATCCACCAGTTCCCTCCCGCATTTTTCACAAAGCATGGAGAACCCCCCTCGCGCTTTGATTCCGAAGGCTTCACTGCAGGCCTGTAAAAATTGCCGTCTGCAAACCGCTTCTCAAAATAAGACATTTTAAAATAGTCTTCTTTTATAAGATTAACATCTTTTAATGCTGAAAGCAATCGAATTTATCCACCCCCTGCGCCTGCAGCTCGAGTGCGGGATGTAAGCGGCACGTCCGCGCGCGGCGAGGCGTAAATCCAGCACTCTAAAAAAGCTCTCCGCAAGGAGCGCCGGAAAACCCGTCCGTCAGCTCTTGACAGGTTTTCCGGCGCTCCTTTCAATTCCCATGCTTTACAAGGCTTATAGCCGCGGGCATTATCTCGGAGGCTGTTTCTGCGGCGGTCTTGCCTTCCGACGGGCTTGTGAGGGCTATCACCATCGCAAGTGGCGCCTCTTCCTCCTTGATGAAGCATACTATCCATGAGACTACAGCTCTTCCCGAAGCGCTGATCTCAGCGGTTCCTGTCTTGGCTGCGGCGGTGTATCCCAACTTTTCCACAGCATCTCCAAGAACGGCCGCAGTTCCGGATCCTCTGCAAACATTCTCCATAAGAATTCCCATATCCATGGCCTCTTCAGGCTTCATTTTCACTAAGCTCTCCGGAACTGCCTTGGGCGACGCCTTGTAAAGCTCAACCGGCTCATCGCCTCTCGTACGCTCCCAGCTTACAGAATAAGGCTGCATCGCGGTTCCCTTGTTGGCTATGGCGCTTGCAAGAATCAGCATGTGATAGGGGAGGGCTTCGACCTTTGAGCCGTCGATGCTCTGGCCTACTGCGCTCCATCCCAGGCTGTAGCTGCCCACGCCCGCATGAAGCAAGAATTCGGACTTGGCAAGGAGAGAAAAATTTTCGTAGCTGAGAGTTTTATTGTATCCAAGCTCTTGCGCCACTGCAGAAAGCTTCTCTTGGCCCATGCTTATCGCGGATTTAGCGAAGAATCCGTTGCATGATAGAGAAAAGGCTTCAATGAATGTTATGCGGCCGTGGGCGTAGGCGCAGTTTATTTTCTTTCCGTCCGCAGTTTCATAGCTTCCATCGCAGTCGTACACGATTCTGTTTTTATCAACGGTCAAGTCAATGTCTCTCCTATAGCGAAGGCATGCAATGGCAGCAGCGATTTTCTGAACGGATCCCGGCGAGAACAGAGTCTGAAAATTGCGATTATACAGCCAGCCATTCTCCTTCTCATAGTCATCCGCCAGCGGAGACACGTAAAGATTTCCTACCGAATGGGAAGGCATGCTGACGCTGGCCAAAATCTCCCCTGTTTTATAGTTCACTGCCATTGCGCTCCCGTCGTTGGCGCCTGACGCTCGCATGGCCTTTATCATTTCATACGACAGTTCGCTTGAGATTGTAGTTTGAACATTGTATCCCTCGCTGTGAGCAATCCCGCTTATTCCAAGATGCCCGCTGTACTTTCCGTCCAAGCCGAAAAGCCTCTTGTTCTCCGCCTGAACTACGCTATAGGATTGCCCGTAGAAGATGTGGTAAATGCTGTCCAGCCTCGCCTTGGCCTCTGCGCCCTTTAGAGCTTGAAGCTCCTCAAGAGCTTCTTCCGGCTGGGTAGGCCATTCGTTTCCCTCTCTATCTAGAAGCTTCCATTTATCCGGCTGCACAATCCCCGAGACGACATGTGAATCAAGAGGCGAAGATATCCAATCATCAGCATTTGCCACTAATTTCCGGTTGAACCCGGCAAGCACCGCTATGCTAAGACCGAGGAGAAGCGCCATAAACCATAAAGAAATCATAGAGCTTGCGCGCATGGCAACACACTCTCTTCCAAAATAAAGTAAAATATCCCGCTCAGCTAGACAGACGCGGACGCCTCCGCCTTTCTAGGAGCCGCGAACAGCGTTTCCGTCGCATCCAAGCTTATCTTTGAAGCATCTGCAAAGGCCAGGCATACGAACAATACAACTCCTGCCGCTCCTGCTCTTGAGAGAAACGGCAACGGCAAGCCGACTATCGGAATTCCAAATTTCAGAGGGCCTGCTCCAAAGCTCACTCCAGTAGATGAAGCAAGGTTTACAAAGGTTCTGATGGCGATGAAAAACGCGGCGATAAAGCAGTAGACGCCGTAGTGATGCTTGACAGATCTTACTCCGTGGAAGAAGTATCCGAATGAGACGATAAGAATCAAAATCATTATAAGAGTTCCGTTTCCCATTCCCATCTCTTCGAACACTACGCCGGCTATGAAGTCGGATCTGGACTGCAGGACTCTATCGCGGCAATACCCGCCATATAAGCCGAAGCCCTTGTATCCTCCAGCTGCAGCCAGGGATCTCAGCCTCTGAACCTGCAGAGGCTCATTGTAGTCTATCTCAGAGTAGTCAGACTCCCACTGCTCGATGCGGCGCGCTATTTTGCTATTCTCGCCAGTGCTTCTCGCATGGTCGACTATGGCGGAGCCTGCTGCGAAAGCCACAGCAAACACTGCGGCAAAGCCTAAAAACGCCATAAGAAGAGTCGGAAGCTTTCCGAATGCCGCCGCTCGAAGCATGAGAACCATGCACAGCACAAGCATCAGCGTCGCGGCGGTTCCAGTTTCATTGAAAAGAAAAAGGACTGCGGAGATTCCCGAGGCTAACGCGATAAGCCAAATGTTTTCCTTGGGCTTTAAAGCCTCATCCAGGTTTGCTATGGAAAGAAGCATGAGCGCAATCAAGCCGTAATCCCCCACCTGCCCTATGATTGGCAGCTGTATCGTAGTTTTTCCGCCGGATCTGGCGGCTCCCGCCACTATCATAATCGTCAGGATAAAAACGAGGATGTCCCTAAAGGAAAACTCCGCGGTTTTTATCTTAATAGGCTTTTTGCTGCGCAAACTCGCGAGAAGTTTAGATATGACGAATGGGCCGATTAGAAAAACAGTCCAGCTGATGATTATGCTTATGAATGTCGCCAGGTACGGAAACAGGGTGTATCCGAATGAAGACAGGAAGAGAAGCAGTATAAGATCTGGAGTTATCCTATACCACTGAGTTGTTCCGAGTACAATGAAGATCAGAAGCTGAATCAGGTACAAGGACAAAAAATAGTTGAAGCCGGTGTGATAGCTTTCAAGATTTGAAAGCTCCTTGAAATGGTAGCCTGCGTAAAAGGCAAGGTATATCTGGATCCCCAAGCTGCAGGCAATCATAAGCATAATGAGGATAAAGCTCGCTGGAAACTGGGGCTTTCTGTTTCCGCAGTCATAAGACCTGAATTCATATTCCTGTCCGAAAAACTCCACCTTTTCGCCGCTTTGCAGCCTCGTTTCCTCATTTGAACCTCTCGGGAGGTAGCGCCAGCATCTGTTTTTCCAAGAATACATGAGAAAGCCCCTGAAAGAATTTTTCTTTTCACTGGCAGGAAACGTTGCATCGGCCCTAGATCCCGCAAATCCTACGGTATTGTCAAGCTTGTAAATCCGCACTGCAGTGAATTCGTTGCGAAACTCCGCAAGCGGACGCATTCGAAAGTTGCTCAAGTACCAAAGCGCAGAAAGCCCTATCATAGCCGATAGAAAGAAAAAACAGATGGAATCGCCGTTTGATGAAATGTACGCAATGATTTCTTCCATCATCAGATTTGGCGCAGGAGACTCCCGCCTTAAATGCCGCCGGGCAATGGGCGGGTGAGGAATGCGCCCCTTCCTTTCCGTTAGAATAGCCATTCGCTTAAAAAATGGCTTGAGCTTCTTGCGGCCTTCACCTGCGGATATTTCTCGCCGTCCAGCGTGCACGCGTAAAAATATCCGCTTGGCCGCCTTTTGCATATAGGTTGCATAAGCGACGCGGACGGCAGATTGACGATTATGCATCTTGCGTCCACGGCGCAGTCCTTTGCCAAGCTATTTCTGATGCGAGTATTTGTCTTTGCATACCGAAAGAGGCAGTTTCCTCCGCAGTTCATGTTATACTGATTTGCAATCAAATGCGCCGATTTTGAGGTCTGGCCAACCATTTTAGCATTGCATAATCCGACCTCAAAATCGGAACTTTTGAATGCAATTCAGTATATTGGCATTAGTTCATGAATGTCGGGCATTGCCTTGATATGCGTATGAATTCTGTTTTCTAGCGAAGGCGCAGTCCAGCCTTTATGTTTGCGCGAGAGCTAAAGCGCGGCTGGCGACGGGGCGCTTTTCGATTGCGCCTTTAACGCCTGAAAGGTCGCTGCATTTAGAGCAAGTCCACTATATCTGTACGCAATTGCGGCTCTGCGGCATTCCTTTATAAATTGAAGCTCAACGGTTTGCTTGCCAGGCCGACTGATGTCCTTCTGAAAAGCCAGGCGGAAATACCAACGCGCCTTGATATAGTATGCCCGCATGCGGAGAAAAGACTTTAGGAATAAAAAGGCTGCTGATTTTCTGCGACGGAGATTTTGAATCAGACAGATTGAGTGGACTTAGGGGCAGGCGAGCCTAAAGGCTTGCCATCAGATTTTTCTGAAAAGCTTTCTTCGAATTTCATTTCTGCCGCAGGCTCGGCGCTGGCTTTAAAGAAATTTTGGAGTAAATTCCTCATCTTGTCGAGAATGCTCTCGCTAACCAAGCCTATTGATTGAGAAGATCTTGACGCTTTTATCATTTCCAAATTGAAAGAGTTCAATGACTTGGGCATGAACAATCCGTTGCATACGATTTCACGAAACTGCGTCGGAATCCTGTCTTTGACGACATCCTGCGGGAATTGCCCCGACAAGGCGTATAAAGAGAAAGCCGCCGCTGTATATGCGTCAGTTTTCTCGCCGTAGCCATCGGAGTGAGGATACTTCCAGTTCGACAGCCTCCCTCCGGACTCAATGAATCCAGGAAACGGCATGAATGCCAGCCTCATATCGGAAGGCCTCAAAAACATAAGAAGCGGCGACAAGGCTGAGCCTGGAGATATCCTGAGAATTTCCACAACCTGCCCTAGTAGGCGCAGATGATTTTCCTTCAGCCGGCTGAGATGCTCCGGAGAATTCTTGAAATCCTCAATGCGCACGAAATGCCTTGGCAAGACAAAGAGAAATCCTATACCCCCTCCTTCAATCGGCGCAACCTCTTTAAACGCCAGCGCGAAGTCATTTGCGCCCGTACGCTTTATGTATTCCTTCATAGCACTCGGATCAGCAACGAAATCGTCCAATACATGCAGAAGGCAAATCATTTGGTCGCTCAGGCAATCTTTTTGGATAGAAATAGAGAATTTTCCATTTTCGCCGAATATATCAGCGACAAACTCGTAACCTGATTCAAATATTTCAGACGGATCAGAAGCAAACTCGCTCATATAGCTCCACCTCCTATAGCAGAATACCACCATAAAGTCCCTGCGTCAATTGTCAAAAGATATTTCTGATGGGATTTCGTCGTTAATCATTGAAGAAAGTCAGAAGCCATGTTAATATAAAATGATGAAGCCTTACGAAGCCGAGGTGTTCGATGACATTCACTACATATATACGAACAGACGTCAATAAGCGTATGGAAAATCAAGATGCCGCCCAGACTTTTTTCTGCTCCGACAGCAACGGCGGAATGCTCTGCCTGGCGCTCCTCTCGGACGGCATGGGCGGGCTGGCCAATGGCAAAGAGGCGGCTTGGGCAGCTCTTGGAGCGACCAGCTCGGAGTTTTTCAGAGGCTTCCCTTACGTACAAAATCTGGATTCCATGCACTCCACTTTGGAAAGCGCGGTAATGGCGGCGAATGAAGCCTTACTCTCCCTCGGCGAAAGCGCGGAAGGCCCCATGGGCGCCACACTGGTTCTGGCAGCTTGCTTTAAAACAGGCGATTGCTTTTATGCCAACGCAGGCGACAGCAAGCTCATCCTCTTTTCCGGCAGAAAAGCGCGTCTGCTCTCGCACAGCCACTCATGGGTCCAAAGCCAAGTCGACGAAGGGTTGCTGACAGATGAAGAAGCCTGCCATTCGGATCGCAGAAATGCTCTCATAGAGTACATAGGCAAGCCGGATCTCAAGTTCCATATGGGATTCACCCAGCTTGAGCCTGGCGATTGCCTGGCTCTTATGACAGACGGGGTGTCCTCGCTCTTTACCGATGCGGAGCTCTTTAAAATGGTTGAGCGGGAGATTCCTGAATCATGGGCGGACATCTGGTTCGATGCGGCGAAAAATGCGGGGGAAACCGACAATCAGACAATTATTATCGTACGCTGCCTTCCGGAAGAGAGCAAAGCCAAGAAAAAAAGCTTGATGGAGTTTCTACTGAACCTGGACAGGAGAAGCCGCTGAGTATAGAGTCCTCAAAGCAGCCCAATATATACTGCTTTTCATATAAAATTACCTTTTTTGGAGCTTGATTATACAGGTAGTGCGAAATGCCGATTCGGCATTTCGCACCCTCAATGGATAATCAAGCTCCAAAAAAGGAACAT
>JAISZB010000148.1 GCA_031269465.1 Clostridiales bacterium
GAGCAAACGCCCCGGAGCGCCTATATATTCTTGGACAGCGCAGTCTCTCGATTGAGACTTAGGCTAGCCGATCAGGACTTATTGCTAAGCCCCTAGCTTTAGCTATGGGGTGATTGACACGGTTTTGACGCAAAAAGAAAAATGAAAAGAGAAACAGGAATTTATCCTGTTCACCGTTTTCGGCGGCAAAATGCCGCAGCAAAAATCCAGGCTGTCAAAGGTTTAAGGGTGGAGGTTTTTTTCCGCCCTTTGACGGTCTGGATATTTGGAACGGGTCAGGGAAAAAGGCACCATCGGCACCGTTTTTAAACCTTTGAGATTTGAGAAGGAATGCGCTATAAATGCTATGCTGATCTTCCATGAAAATCAGTATAATAATCCATGCATTTACGGTTTAGAGGCTGCTTATTTTTATCTTGTTTCCGAATATACCTCTACTGCGTTTTTAAGCCTTTCCTTTATCACATTTCTCACATGAGCGGGTTCAATTACCCTCGCATGCTCTCCGAAGGATAATATGTAGCCATACAGCCATTCGCCCTCGCTGACGCTGGCTGAAATTTCATAGCCTCCATCCGGGCTTTCTATAATCCAGCCCTCTTCAAGCTCCTTGCTGGCGCGGCACAACTGAGATGCTTCCAGCTTCATTCTGAGAAATATCTCTTTCTCTTCAGGTTCAGGAGAGCATAGGCTTTTGCGCGGGCTAAACGTTTCGTTAAGAATGCGCGGGCTTTTAATTCGGTTAAGAGAAAAAGCTTGGTCAGCTTTCTTCTCCAAGCTATATGCGTACATATACCAGGTTTTGCTCTTTAGCCACAGCATGTCAGGCTCTACGGTGCAAGACCTCTTCTTTCCGCTGTCGTCAATGTAGTCAAATGCGAGAATGCGGCTTTCCGCAATTGAGGCTTTGATGTCGTCAAACGCTTTGCGCCCGCACTGGATGGCGTCATACAAGTCATTATTGATCCAGTACCCCGCGTCATGATGAAGCAAGACTCCAAGCTTAGCAATCATGTCCTCGGAGTCGCAGCGTTTCGATGATCCAAGCCCCTTGAGCCCTGAAAGAAGTTCCGTCCGCTCTTTTTCAGTAAGAACAGACTTTCCCAGAGCAAAACCCTCCATAAGCTGAATGCCTCCGCGTTTACCTTTTTCAGTGGTGACGGGAATCCCCGCCGCAACCAGTATCTCCACGTCCCTGTAGATGGTGCGGGATGAGACATCGAAGCGGGAGGCAAGCTCGGCCGCCGTTGATCGCTTTGCGCCAAGCGCGTTTACGAGTTGAAACAGACGTTCTATTCTCATTATTCTCCCTCCCAGGATTGGCGATGCTAAAGGCTAGCCTATAGAGTTGTTTCGCGCCAGCCGCAAAGACAAATAAAATGATATATACAGTATAGCATAAAAGAGCATGTTTTGATATGCAATTTGCTGAAGATAGGTCAATAATGCTCTTTCTTCCTTCCAAGACAAAATCAGATTAAATCAGTTCAAGCATAATCATCTTAGCTTTTCGGCTTGTTTGATGTTGTTTTTTGTCTCTTAGCCTTCTATTTCATCCAATTATACTCAATCTGAAATTGCCTGCGGAATCAATGAAAATATGTCTGGATTTCTACTCTCCACCAGGCTATAATATGCATTAGGCTCAATTTCATCCCCTTTGTTTTCCTGGAATTTGCTTTATCTTTAGAAGATATAATAAATAAAGCGGCTGGGAAGGACATATTAGGATTCACTGCCTTAATTAAGGCTGCTATCTTCAAAGTGAAATGTGAAGCAGGGTGATGATTTGGCAAAGGGGTACATAATGAAGAAGCTGTTTTTAGCGGATATAGGCGCTGGATCGGCTGATTTGCGCAGAAAAGCCCAGATTTTGAATGCAAGCTATGGTTGCGCCATATTTTAGCTGCTTCTGAAATTGGACTTCGCAAATGAAGCTGAAAGCATTGGAGGCAATTATGTGCTACGATTCGCAAGCGTTGATAGAGGAAGCGGAAGGCTCCGGATTTTCTCACGCCGGCGTCCTTAATACAGCGGCGCTGATTTTTATGCCTGAGGTGAGGGAAATGTGCAGCGTCGATCGCTGCAGGCAGTATAATAGGAACTGGAGATGCCCTCCTGCCTGCGGAAGCATAGAGGATGCAGCCGCCAGGGCGTCAGAGTATTCCTTTGGCATCATCGTTCAAACAGTAGGTCAGATGGAGGATGACTTCGACATCGAGTGCATCGAAGAAACCGGAAAGAAGCATAACGAGAATTTCGCGTCTTTAGTGGAAAAGCTTAAAAAGCGCCATCCGGACATGCTCCCGATGGGAGCCGGCACTTGCAGATTATGCGAGGAATGCACATACCCGAACTCCGCCTGCAGGCACCCTGACAAGTCCATATCATCCATGGAGGCGTACGGCCTTTGGGTCAGCAAAGTGTGCGAGCAGTCCAACGTGCCTTATTACTACGGAAAAAACAGCATAGCCTATACCAGCTGCTACCTGCTAAAGTGAGCAAAAAAATGCTAAAATAAAAAAAAATCACAAAGCAAAGGCATGCTTTTGTGATACTATTCAAAATGCAAAAAGACTCTGTCATCTACCTTTATATACCGATTTTCATCAGATGTCCTTTTTTGGATCTCGGCTGTCCATTGAGTGGTGCAAATTGACCATATCTACATTTCGCATTCGCTGTATAATCAAGCTCCAAAAAAGGCGGTTCCCTATGAAAATCAGTATATTAAGCGCATGAAACAAATGCGCAGTGGATATGCTGACTATCATCAAGCGGTTCATTTGATGGGCGGTGCGCTTGACATAAAGTCAGCCTTTGTCTAAAGATTCAACCGCCTAGTGAGGACGACTGTGCGGCATTAAATTAGGAGGTGCTATTATTGGGCACACTGATGGAAATATCTGAAGCTTTGCAGAAAGGGCGCGCGAAGATAGTAAAAGAATTGGTCAGCAAAGCGCTGGATGAGGGAATAGCCGCTCCTCAGATACTTAATGAAGGTTTGCTTGCGGGCATGGACGTAATTGGAGCAAAATTTAAAAATAATGAAGTGTATGTACCTGAAGTGCTCATCGCGGCGCGCGCAATGAATAATGGCATGGCTATTTTAAAGCCGCATTTGGCTGAAAGCGGCCAAAAGCCCATAGGCAAGGCGGCAATCGGAACAGTCAAGGGCGACCTGCACGACATCGGAAAGAACCTCGTCCGCATGATGATTGAAGGCAAAGGCATAGAGGTAGTAGACCTCGGTGTGGATGTGCCAGCTGAAAAGTTTGTAGATGCTTATAAAAATGACGGCATACACATCATTTGCTGTTCAGCTCTTCTTACAACTACGATGGGCGAGATGAAAAACGTCGTTGAAGCATTTGAAAGAGAAGGACTCCGTGATAAAGTGACAATCTTCATAGGCGGAGCTCCAATCACTACAAGCTACTGCCAGTCGATAGGCGCAGACCATTACACCTCTGACGCCGCTTCAGCGGCAGATGCCGTGAAGCAGGTTCTGATTGAGAAATATGCGTAATCTGGAATTTATTATTGAATTTCCTAAGCTTTAAGCGGCTGGGGCGAAAAAGCCCTTAGCCGCTTATTTTGAATCTATGCTGATGCGCGGCATAGAATTCCGATTTCGGGACTGAACCATGCAATGAGTGCGAAATGCCGATATCAATAGCGCCTTGAAAGTGGATTATCCGGCCCCGAAATCGGTGCATTTGACTGCGCATCAGGATAAAAGCCCCTGCCACTCCGGCCATTATCCAGCCTATTCCTTATCATGATCATGATTGGCCTGCCCTCGCGATTGCCTGAACTTAAGCGGCGTAAGGCCTGTGATTTTTTTGAATACCTTGGAAAAATAGCTCTGATCCTCGTAACCGACCATATTTGAAATATCAGCCAAAGGTATATTGCGGTTCAGGAGAAGCTGCTTGCTCTGCTCTATCCTGATCTTGTTCAGATAGTGGTTGAAATTGCACTTCACTTCTTCCTTGAAGACCTTCGAAAAGTAGGGGGCGCTGAGATATATGGCGTCAGCCGCCTGCTCCAGAGTCAGCTTCTCCATATAGTGCGTCTTGATATAATCTATGGACTTGTAGATTATATCCGCATGCTTCACGCCGACAAAATTGAATAGGCAATTGGTGAACCTGTTCATGATTATGGTGAGCCAGTAGGTCAAATCCTCCAAAGTCTTGTATTTGTCAATCTCCCTTATATATTCATAGTTCATTCCAAAAATCATCTCTACATCCGCCCCGCCCTTTATGGCGGCTCTGGAAAGCAGCACTATGAGTTCAAGAACCCTTGATCTGATAATCTCAAACTTAAATCCCGAGTAGAAGAATATATACCCCAGCAATTCATTCAGCATAGTCTTAGCCGCTTTGGAATCTCCGATAGATATAGCGTCAAGAAGCTCCTCTTCTTTTTGAAGCGGGTAGAATCCTGTAGGGGTTTTGTCTTTTATCCTCATGATATAGTCGGATATCACGCCCTGCAATTTGTAGTTTTCATGCTTTATGCTCATGCTGCGGCTGGCGGAGCCGCTTAGGTAAGAAGCCAGCGCGAACAGCAGCTCTGAAAGCGAATGAACCCTTTCAGGGCTGCTGTAAGCGACTTTCTGCAAAAGATCCCATAGGTTCTGCTCGTCTCCAATGCTCCACTTTGAAACCTCTTCCTGAAAGAACTCATCTCTGTCAATCATCAGAACCGGCCCGCCTATGAGCGCGAAATCCATTATTCCTTCAAGCGGGGCTGCAGCCGCAAAATGAGCAAATCCAAGCTGGCAAAAGAATATATACCTTCCGTCAAAGCGCTCCGCCTGATAGCTTCCATATTCCTTTGATTTAAGGCAGTTTTCCTCTTTCAAGCCGCCAACGCGCTCAAAGATCGCCTTGCAGAACAAGCAGGAAGCGCAACCGCCCTTCGTTTCAAGAAGAGGTACGCCCTGCCGATCTATCGCCATCACTCCAACGCCTGCCACCTCGGAAAAGTGATAGCATGCATCACTCATCTGCTGGGAGGTGCCAGCCTGATCGAATGAAGCGGTCATCTTTTTTCCTGCTTTCGGCAAACCCCCGCTAAGCGGAGGAGTATTAAGCTAAACCGCATTTTAGAATAAGAAGATGAGAGGCAACGCCAAAGCCAGCGCAATGCCGATAACGACCATTATGCATCCTCCGCCTCTGTGGAAGTGCGGACGATGATATCCCCATCCGCGACCTCCATGATAGCCTCCTCCATGGAATCCTCTTCCATATCCTCCGCCATGGAATCCGCCGTGCGGCCCGCCATGGCGACCGCCATGCGGCCCTCCATGATGACCGCCGTGCGGCCCTCCATGATGACCTCCACGTCCGTGCATGAAAATCCCCTCCTGTGTTTTTGATGAGCTAATTTTATTTTAATGCTCTTCCTATGCCCCAGAAAAAAGCTTGGCAGCCAATTATCGCCGCCCGCTTTAATCTTTCAGGCAACATTATCATCAGCATAAGCGAAGATAAATATGCTTGCGTTCTCAAAGCAGCCGTTTCATGTCCTCAAGCCATCGCAACGGCTTAGATATCAATTATCAGTCCTACAGGGCAGTGATCGCTTCCAAATACCTTGTCATATATGAGCGCTTCCTTTATGACATCCTTCAGGCTTTCAGAAACAATGAAGTAATCGATTCGCCATCCCGCGTTTCTTTGCCTGGCTCTGCCGATGTACGACCACCATGTGTAAGCGTTCAATGCGTCTGGGTAAAGATGCCTGAAGCTGTCCACAAATCCGCTTTCAAGAAGCTGGGTCATCTTGTTTCGCTCTTTATCTGTGAAGCCTGCGCTTTGCATATTGGTTTTAGGATTTTTAAGGTCTATCTCCTTATGCGCAACATTAAGATCTCCGCATATGATGACAGGCTTCTTTTTGTTCAAAGAGTTCACATGTTCCCTGAAAGCATCTTCCCACACCATTCGGTAATCCAGTCGGAGAAGCTCCGCCTTGGAATTCGGCGTATAGCAGTTGACAATATAGAACTTGTCATACTCCAGATTTATGACTCTGCCTTCATTGTCATGCTCTTCAATTCCAAAGCCGTACGATACTCCTAGAGGCTCTTTCTTTGAAAATGACGCCGTGCCGGAGTATCCCTTCTTTAAAGCGCTGTTCCAATGCTCGCTGCGGTCGGCGAAGTCGAATGCGGCTTGTTCGCGCTGCATTTTCGTTTCCTGGATGTTGAAAATATCGAAGTCCTGGCTTGAGAAGAAATCCATGAATCCTTTCGTCATGCACGCCCGCAGCCCGTTGACATTCCAAGAGATCAAATTAAGCAAAAAAACATCCTTTCTGTAAATGCCGCAAAACCTGGAAAAGGAACTCAAATTCCCTGTGATGCTGTTCAGTCGCGAATCCGAGGCTCTTGTTCGCGTTTGAATCCCTACACTGAGTATTTACGCGCAAATGTCTGCAAAGTCCGATGATTGCCATAGAATTATAACGAAAAATCTGAGGGTTATCAAGTGCGATTCTAGGTGAAGCCTTTGAGCAGGGATAGTTATAAAAATTTATTCTTAAAGAAAATATATATATTAGACGTAGTTTAATTATAAATCATGGAGTTCAACCTCGTCAGAAGGCAAGTTCATGAGCTTTTACCATCTTGAAGCGCAAGCCAAGAAGGTTGAGAAATTTATGAGCGATGGAAGCAATTTCTGCAGGGTGCAACATTCAAAGTGCGAAATGACTATATCGGCATTTCGCATTCACCTCTGCATAGTCAAAAGCTCCAAAAAGAAACTTTCATGAGCGAATTTGCAGAGTGAAAATATAAATTCAAAAATGGATGAAAACTGATTAGGCTGAAGGAAAGCCTGCAGGATGGATTGCAGCTGCAGGCAATCTCTTCTCGCCGCTCAAGACATAACTACTCAGGCAAGTAGAGAGCAGTTCAAAAGAACCGGCTCATTCACTGCATCAAGGATTGCACTCAGAGTCCCACTTTATTTATAGCATAGCGTTTGCAATTCATTAGAAATATGGGTATTCTAGCAAATCATTAATTGTTAAGGTTAGATTCATGAAAACTCCGACTTGTATCTTTTCAGAGAAAGGGTAGATTATAGGAGCTTAGTCTTCTTCGTAGCGATAAATGGTCGTAAGCTTTTTAGCAGGATCAACAATCCAAGAGCGTTTTTGGTTCTGTAATCCATTTTTCCGCTGCTTTTAGATACAATTTCCATCACCAAATCCGGAGCTCCAGAGCAGCCTCTCTCTATCAATTTGCTTTTATCGCAAATCACTGAAATATCCCGCTCGACCCATTTTTATCATCTGCGTCGAGATTTACAGCGAACGGAGATATAAAAACCATGCATTTTCCTGAGTTGGCCTTAATGTAGGTTCGCATCTCGGAAGACAATTCAAAGACCAGCTGCTGATGAACACTCTCAGGCAGGGCCATACAATTGACCGTCAATTAGTTCTGCTCGTTCACCTTCCGGCATGCTCCAATAATCCTGGGATGTATAATTCGTCTTTTTCTGCTGCGGCATCAAAATCAGGCCTTTCTTATCGCTTTCTGCTTGATGCTCTTAAGCTGCCATTCCGGTTCAGTGGACTGCCGTTGTAAATGCGTGCTGGCGCTTTGGCTCCATAATAAGCGCTATAAATTAAAATATGGGCTGTCGGCAAGCAAGGCGGTTGAGCAAACTGCTCCGCAACTCCATCCGGTTCAGCGTCACGCAGGACTCGGGTATGAATTGAAGGCGGATAAGCAGGCGCAATCAGCCCAAAATCATCTTTTACGGCCAAGCTCTCAAGGATGCCGCATTACCGCGCTCCAAGAAGTTGTGGCAACACAATGGCGTTAAGGATCTTAAACTTTAGCAGGGACTGCCCTGCGCCCATTTTCTCAAACGCTGATTTTACAAGGTTTTTCATGCGCTGGCATTCAATTCGCTAAAATAGCCCTGCCTCTTGCACCAAAACTCTCTCCCAGTTATGTTGCGGGTTTGCTTGCTGCTTGCTTCTGATAATCCTTGTCAAAGTCGAATCGATCAATCAAGTAAATAGGTATGGTTATTATCTTGCCGTCGGAGCTAATTCCCCCCTTGACATTTTCACCGTCTCTAACATACAGGACGTAATCAACGATGCCCTTTTCTAGCAGGTATTTCGCTGATTTAGATGATTTTCCGCCCTTTTTGACTTCCACTGCAGCAGTCTTTCCAGTTGTTTTACTTCTGTGAAGGAAATCAATTTCCCCAATCAGTTTTTTGCCGATTGATGGTTCATCGACGTATTCATGCAATGCAGGATCCTTAAATTCATCACTTTTTTCTGTTGCTGAGCCATCTTCAAAAATGACAGGATTATCAACTTCAAATGTTCCAAATGCCGGATAATTATGCATTATAGTTGTATTGCGCTTATCTATGCCATTAAGAGACAAATAGACGAAATTTTCAGCGATAACCCCTGCCGCTTGGTCTGGATTCTCCTCCATCAAAAGGCTGGATGCCATGCCAATGTCATTGTAATAAAGCCTCATAGGCAAACTGGACAGTTTTCTCAAATCGCAGCCTTCAGCCCAATTGCAATAATTGAGCAACCCGCAATTTTTCAAGTTGAGCAAGACAGAATTCACATCATTATAATCCATTTCTTTCTTGCCGCTTTTATAAACCGTTCTGAAATCTAAAGACATGCCTCTTTTCTCATCTAAGAGGGTTTTGGGAACCCTTTTGCATTGCTCCTTGAAAACTTCAAAATCTGCACTATTCTGAATATACTTTTTGCATTCCTCAATAACATTGTCATGTATGCTCAAGTGCATTTCCGCAATCTCAGAGAAGCCAAAACCATCCAGACCGCTTGTAATGCCGTCGTCAAATGTCTCGCTGAATACATCCTCCAAATAATTCGAAAGCACCTCTGGAAATCCGCCCACTCTGATATAAACTTCATATGCCTTGTGAATTGCGTTGTAATCAGATTTTTGCGACTTTCCGAACAGATCCAAGCCCATGTAGCGTTCATGCTCTCCAATGGCCTTCAAATACTCCTGAAATGTGACCGGCATAACCGCAAGTTTGTCCAAGTTGCCTATGGGCGTGAAGAAATTCCTCTCTCCTGCGATCATACCCAGATAGCTCCCGGATATAAGCAGATGGAACGCGCACGAGTCCAGCATGGATCGAATCATGTTGTAGACGTAATAGCTCTCCTGAATTTCATCGATGACAACTAACGTACTGGAGGCATCAATGAAATTCGGATTGAACGCTGTGAATATCTTTTCGAACAGCTGCTTGCCCCACAATGGAGGGTCGGTTTCACATATTTCGATGTATTTTGCCAAGGCTTTTGAATCAGTTAAGTTGATGTACACGCAGTCAGAATAATTCTCTGAAGCGAATTTTTTCGCTAAAAATGTTTTTCCCGCTTGCCTTGGCCCTTCAAGGCTCAATGCGCGAGGCGGCAAGCCATGCAAAGCTTTATACTCTCTTTTCTTCTTCCAAGCAAGCATCTTTTTATAAACATCTCGTTCTATTAGCAAATGCAAACCTCCTCTAATTCATTCGCAACAAGCCTTTTCTTAAATGCATTATCAAGAAATAAATGGTCTAAGAAACTGGACAAGAAAATATTGGATTCAAGTGATGATGATAGTTATGATTATCCTAGCAAACCACTCTTAAATGTATAAAAACTATGACTCAAGAAAGTTTCGCGCAATATTACGCTTGAAAGGCTCCTTCATATAGCTGCAGCAGAAGTCTGCGAAGGGTAGATTTCACCCCCGAGATTCCGGTCGAGACGAAGCTCGCTCACCACTGGCATCCGAAATTGCATTGCAATGAGCAACTTTCTTATATAGACATAAATCAAGTGTGCAAACGACATTAGCTCTAGTGCAGACAGTCTTATATGCGCTACAGTGCTATTTGGCTATAGTTAAGCATAGCAAAAAATAATTATACCATATAAACTTCAAGTTCTCCACACGACGAAATTCAGAAATGCAAAATGCTCAAAAACACGAGTGACGCCGACACATGCGGCACTACCCACGATGTTCCTCCGTTAAAGTCGTTTATATCTTCGCCCGGCGCGGCACAGAAAACGTTTGTCCCAGTGCTGGAGACAGTGATTTTCTTGCCCTGGTCATTTACGGCAGCTACCGCAATACAGTCGCTAAAATTCGCCAATGCTTTGTATTCGATTGGTTTGCCGGTATTACCCGCCGCTACTACGACAAAAATCCCCAAATAGGACTGTAGCGCAATTAAGACTGTCTGCACTAGCCTGACAGGATTTCATCAGCCTTCTTCAAACCGTCAGCGCATCATTTCATAAGACATCTTCAGCTCATCATATCTCTTCATTTATGAAAGCTGATAAATCCGAAATATCCCAGCCCTCAGTTGATTAACAGTGTTACTCGGCTAGTTAAATATAATTGCAGCCAATTGATCTCCAGCAATGGCTGAATCAAGAATGTTGCAGGTAAACGCCCTATGAATAGAATTCAAAGGAGTATGCATGTGGAAGGTGCTTTTATAAGTCGGGCTTTCAAAGAAACATCCCATTAAACTTTGGAATTATTGTCATAAGCGCTAATAAAAAAGGCGATTGCCGCTTATGCGTCAATCGTCTTTTTTAACTTAAAGCAAAATTAAACAAATTGAACGGTCCAAAGGATTTACTTGATGCTTGCACGTTATCATCATGCGTCAAAGTCTAACCTTTCTATCAAATATTTCCAGCTTTCATTGACAATCTTTTCATATAGCTCATTTTGCAATTCGTCTATTTCAGATCTATCAAAGCCCTCCAAAAATGCGCTGGTGATTTCAGGGTACCCGCCGACCAAAACATAATCCTCATAGCACGCGCTAATGGCGTCATAGTCCGCCTTTGCGGATCTCCCGAACAGATCAAGGCCCATGTACCTGTCATATTCACCGACAATCTTCAGGTACTCGGGGAAGCTTATCGCGTTCACGACAATCGTGTTCAAATCTCCAATGGGAATGAAAAACTCCTTGTTTTTGTAAATGAATCCAAGATCCAAGATAGTTTCCTGAAATAAGCAAATGGAAATTGCAATTTTCGAGAATATCGCGAATTGAGTTATAGAAAAATACATTGTCTTGAATTTCATCGATTATGACAAGTGTTTCTGGAGAGTCAACAAAAGCGATGCTGTATGCTGCCAGTAATTGATCCCAAAACTCCTTGCCCCTTAAAACATGCGTTTTTACAAATGGATCAAAAATCAGCATGTCAGTTTTCGCCAATACATTGATTTTCACAACGATCCTGTAGTTCTCTTCTCCAAACTTATCCGCGAGCCACGTCTTACCCACTTGCCTTGGCCCCTCCAAGCACAGGGCTTTCTTCCTGCGCCCCGGAACAATGTCAGCTTCGTCACGCTTTTTCTTCCAATCCAGCATCTTTTTATAGACATCTCTGCTAAGCTCCAAGTTATCGCCTCCTTTTTAGATAGGCTCTCATATGCTATAGATACCAGTTTAACAGTTTGATTAGTCAGTAAAATCACGCTTCGGAAACAAATATATAAACTCCCTGAATTATTCCTAAAAAGGCAAAATAGTATAGTTTTTGCAAGAAAGCTTACGCAATACGCTTGAAGGGCTTCTTCATATAGGGGATGTCGAGGATTTCACCCCTTAGATTCCGGTCGAGGC
>JAISZB010000312.1 GCA_031269465.1 Clostridiales bacterium
GTATGATTTTAGACATGCCTTGTAAACATCCTATGATATTAAAGAAAGGAGTTAGAGAAATATCAACCATTCCATATAATACTATATTATATGGAATGCCTGACGCCTTTCCGTAGACTCCGACTCTCATACAAACTCCTTTATCAGATGATGAACCTCATGCTTTATGAATATTAACAAGCAAGATCTGACAATGATTATTGGATCTCCATTTTGCCACAATCAAACATCTATTCGCTGATTTTTCTATAAAACTAGTTGCAATACAAATGAGGAAACAGCAAAAAACCTCTTCGGGTTAAGGAGCTTCTGATTTCATCAAACAAGCATTCTAAAGCAAAGCTCTTTGCAACTTATAATTTTAGTAATATTAGATGCCTGATTACCAACATCAGCTGTGCTACCTAATAAAAGCGTCGAGTTTGAGCCATAAGCTCTAAAAACGATAAACTCGAACCTTGTGAACTATAACAATGGATTGTGGGTATGTACCCCAAGTGCATGAACCGACGTAGCAAAGAAGAGGATTTACGCGATATTTTCAACGCAGAATCCCGCAGATGCTCCTTTCAAAAATCAAGGATAAGGCTATGACAGAAAACAATGAATGGCAAAAGCCCGCTGGAGTCCAATTATCCCATAATTCACTTCGACTAAATAAAGTGCTGATTTAACCACATTCTTCGTATTTCCCGGGGAAATGAGACGGTTAACTTATACATAAAACACAATTAAGGATACCGAAATGCATGCTCCTCATCTTCCTGAACTGCATTGAATTCCCTTCAAGGCATGAAAAAAACGCCATGAAGCTTTAAGCGTCATGGCGTTTTCTTTCTATAAACTTCGTATTTAAGGTTAGAATCGCAAGTTCTTCAGTTATCTCCAGCTCCGAATGTTATCCTCTCATCTCCCTGCCCTGAGGCAACTGCACTACCCCGTAGCACACCAACTGCTCCACACAATGCCGTCTCTAGCCGGTAACAATTCTCGGAAGCGAAACTCCAGCCCCTATTAAGCTAAATTTCGGAAATCTCCAGCTTCTTCATCGGCTTTTTCTCAGCGATCTCCATCTTCTTCATCTCAGACAGGCTATCCTTATACATCTCAGCAATCTTTGGATTGAACTTCAAAACCGCTGAATGCTCGTCAATCTGCTTTTGCGCGTCTGCCGCCTTGCGGTGCAGGCTCTTGACTTGATGCTCCAAAGAAGGGATAATGTTTGCTTTTTCAGTTGCTCTATCCAAATCAAACTTGCAGACTTCCAGGCATTTAAGCTGCTCTTTCACTTTCTTGAGATCGCCCTTGGACATAACGGCGTGATCGCGCGTCATGCCCTTTGATCCGAGCTTGTCTATCTCCGCAAAAGTATTGAACTGCTCTTTGTATTTTCTCATCGCGCCGTCCAGCCGCTTAATGGCGCTCTCCATCCTGGCTATCGTCTCATTGCCGCTGTCAATCCGGTTCTTAATATCGTCATAGGCATTTGAGATGCGGACGCACTCCTCACGCATGCCCGCCACCTCAAGCTCGCTCTCGCGCTTGGCATCTTCGAATTCCGCCCGCTCTACAGAAATCGCCTTTCCAGCCGATTCCAGCTTGCTTCTCCCTGCCTCTATCCTTCCGATTTCATCCTTAAGCCGAGCCTTTTCCTCATCAAGAGCAAATCTGTCTGATGCCAGAGCTTTCGCAGACTTTGCGATTTCAGAAAATCTCGCCCTGATCATGTCCTCTGATCTTCTTATAGCCGTCTGGGCTACCCCTTTCATGGCCTCTGCGTCTTCCAAAGCTTTCCGCCTTATATTCCCGGCATCTCCTAAAGCCTGATCAATTGAGGCCTTTGAGTCCTTCTGCGCTTGCTCCCTTATATTCTGCGCTTCAATATAAGCTTTGAACTTGACTTCCTCCGCCTCAGCCAGGCACTTTTCAGCTTCCTTGACTTTAGTCATGAGCTTGAGCTGGTTGACGGACAAGTTCCCGTCTCTTGTGGCGCCGTTTAAAATGTCCCTTTTATAGAACTCTCCAAGATGTTCAGCGAGATAGTCGTCAAGTTCAGGATGGAACTTCCAAAACCCGTAGTTTTCAGAAATCGAATTGATAAGCACCTTTTCCAATCCCGTCGCTTTGTCAGTGACAATGGGCACGAAGCAAAAATGCATATGCGGAGTGACTTCATCCATATGTACATAGGCTGAGACAACATTGTCAGAGCCGTATTTGCCCTCGCAAAAATCATAGGCGCTTTTAAAGAAAGCCCTTAGATTCTCATCCGATCCCCTCACGCTAGGAGTCGCCGTTATCACCCAAGACGCGAATTTCTTTCCATCCTTCTTGCCCCTGCATATGAGATAGCGTGTTCTGTCATCATAAAACTCCTTTTGGCTCATGCCGCCGTGATCAGGAGCTAAATTATAGTTCAGATGGCTTCTTTCCTTGTCTATATGGCCCTCTGAGTTTATGAAGCTGCCATTTTTGTCTACAGCCCTGCTGAAATGATCAGTAAGGGCGCTGAAAGCTCTTGCGGTATACGATGTGCAGCATGCCATCTGCGGCCTCCTTCCGGAAACTTGCTTTTATTCCTATCAACGCTTGCTGAGATTACAAGAAGCGCATTGCAAATGAGACAATAAAGATGTCTAGTCAAATTTTTCTATAAATGCCCATCATCAAAAGGCGGCCATGCCTCGTCAGAGACATGGCTCTTAATACTCCAAAAAGATGAAAAAGATAGGCTTGAAGTTTGGCCTGACTTTGGTTAAGTTAGATTTACGCCATCAAGAAGCGACATAGAGTGTTGCAACAATTAGTAGCATAGAGAGCTGCAATAAGGTAAAGGCCATTGCGACGCTATGGCTTCATAAGGAATTGTGCCTAAAGATCCAGGTTTTTCAGGGAAGTCTATTAATGATGAAAGGATAAGCCGGCAGGTCTAGAAGAAGGAATTAGCAGGCTAAGTATGCTAGAGCCTCAGAAATGATATAGTCTTGCTTTTGCCAAAAGGAGCATAAGATATGTGATAGCTTGCATGGGTCTGCCACAGCTATTTTCGCGGCTATTCGCAGTAAATATGGGCTTATTCAGAGTCGTCTGCGAGGGGCTTCAGTTTTGTTCTCGTTAGAAGCATGGCATGAATTCTGCATATGCCGTACATTCCCTATATTACAACCTATTAGCCTGGATTGCAAGCTTTTAGTCTAAAATATCCCATAAATATTTTAATAAATATCAGAGGGATAATAATAGCAATATATTCTGTCTATATATCAAATTGAGTGTCATGTTCCTTGTCCTTTTACTATGATCCTGGCATTACTTAGACTAAGCAGAAACAGGAAACTCTGAGCTTTTCCTTTAACCAGGTATTTCAAAATAGATTTTCTCCAGTTCTTTAGTTATGGATTGCGCCTGAAAAATAATTAGAATTATTTTGAAAATAAGTATTGACATATGGCAAAATAAGGATTATACTTACAAAGCAGTAAAAAGACATGGATTTACATATTCAGGGGTAATTCTCTTAAATACAAAATATAAATACCTCAATCTACTTACGCATCGATTTCTTATTTCACTTGCGGATTTTCTTAAATCACAAACCGGCCTCTCATTCGCATACTGCAAAAAAGCCTATCTATAATAAAATTCAGACGTTTCCCGACTGGAATCTCTCATCACTTAACACTCCTTATGACCCCCATGACTGAACTCATTTTGAAATCATTTTCCGCACCCAACGCATATCAGTATAACAAGCTTTCATTCTAAAGAAAGGAGCAGTCGCAGCAGCGCCGCATAAGCGTCTTCATGCAAAAAGGAAAATCGCTTGCTTTGAAGCTAAGAAGCGCCGGCACTGCAGTGATCCCACAGACTCATGACGCCAAAGGAAGAGGAAGACGTAAGCCAAATAGCTGAATTCGGAGTAGAAATCGTGAAAAAGGCAGCGTCTTTATTTTTCACTGATCATAGAACGCCGGATCAAGCGGTCGAATATATCCATGGCAAAGCTGACGGAAATAGCCGCCAATCCTCTGACGCTCATCAGCAAGAATTTGAGGAAAACTCTAAGGATGGGGAAAAATTCGTTGAAAGAGAGAATGAAGGCGGCGGGATAAAGCCCAGAGAGGAAAAGCAAGCGTCTAAAGAGAAAAAGACAGACTCGGAAGAGGAGCAGGAATATAAAGACAGAGAGGCTGAGGAGAAAAAAACGCCAACCAGAGGCGAGAAGGCGGAATCCGTGAAGGAAGAAGCCGATCTCGGTGAAGATAATGAAGGCGAAGAAATCGATGGCAATCTTGAAAGGCATGAAGCTGTATACGAAAGCCTTGATGAGGATGAATTCGAGAATGAAGGCTTCCTTGCAGATGAATATGAAACTGCCGAAGATGGCCTAGAAGAAGACGATCATGAAATTAACGATGAAGGAATTGCTGAGGACGAACGCAGCGATTCAGATTTTGATGTGAAATCCAGCGGTTATGAAGCCGTTTCGGATTATCCCTACGGAGATGATTCCGCCGCCTGCATAGACGAACGCGTCAAGGAGCTGCTTCTTGGCAATTCTGAAGCTGACGGCCTGAAAAATCAATCCTATAAATCTAAGACCGAAACTGAAGACCTCAAGGCTGAAATCGATAAACCCAAATCCGGAGCCGATAAGGCCAAGCAATCCGAAGGCGGCTCAAACGCTGAATCTTCAAAATCCAAAGAAGCCAGGGACGCTAAAGCAGAACGCAGTGAAGATATCGCCTTTGAAACCTTAAAGACGGATTCTGGCAAAGGCGAGCCGGATATCGGCAAATCCCTTCCAATCAGCGGCTATGCGGGAGAAGTTTCTTCAAAGGAAGCCCCAGGCATGGCCGAAGGCAGTGAAATGTCCCAGCAGTATGCTCTAGGGGAGCAAAAGCTTAGGGAAATGGTGGATATGATCAATTCCAAAATCAAAAGGCCCCTAAAAAACAGCTCTCAAGAGGATCTTGAGGATGTCGTGAAGCTAGCCAGGGATCTCAAGAGGGAAGGCGTAAGCCTTAAGCTGGAGTCTCACGAAAACGGCAGGCTTGGCATATCCTTCAAGGGCGCAGGCCCCAAAGAAATAAGAAACGCCGCTATAAAGGCGATGAAGGGCGCAGAGAAATACCTGAGGATTGAAGAGGGAATCATAGGCGATGTCGGCCCTATAGAACCAGAAAGAAAAATAGGCGCCTTGGGGGACATGCATCTCGAAAAGGAAAGCCGCGAGCGGAAAAAGGCCCATGAGGAGAGCTTATGAGGGATTTGGCATTTAGACTGACGCTCATTGGAGAGTTACGACTTCAAGATCAAATTGTGCAATGAGCGCGAACTGCCGATATCGGCATTTCGCGCCTTAAAAGCGCATAATCCAGTTTCAAGATCTCTCCATATGACTGCGTACCAGCATGATATTCGGATTTACAGTCAAATGCACCTGCTTTGGAGCTTGATAATCCAATGAATGGTGCGAAATGCCGAATCTGCATTTCGCGCTCGCTGTATAATCAAGCTCCAAAATAGGGGCTTCTAATGCAAATCCATATAGAAACACAGCCGTTTTCTTCAGAATCCCGGGGGTGAGATGAGGGCATGAGTTTTTCTAAACGCCTTGATTCAGTAGATTTAAAGAAAATAATAATTGCGCTTGTCCCTCCCCTATCCATTGCAATCATGACAAACTTGCTATTTTGCACAAGCAGGGTATATTTTGCGGGAAACATCCTGAGCGCTATAGGATACCTTTTCAGTTATCCGAAATTCATTCTGAATTCAGCTCCTCTATCGCTAAACGGAAGCGATTTGGCTGCTGGGCTGGTTGGCGGCGCGGCAACCGCTTTGATTATTCTGGAGGCGAGAAGCGGCAGAAAGAACTTCAAGCCCGGAATAGAGCATGGCTCGGCTAAATGGGGAACAAGAAAGAACATCATCCCTTACATGGATCCAGTATTTAGAAACAATATAATCCTCTCCAAGACGGAGATGATTGCTCTGGATTCCAGGCCGAAGGACTGGACGAAAGCCAGGAACAAAAACATACTTGTAGTGGGAGGATCCGGATCCGGCAAGACCAGAAACTTTATAAAGCCGAATATAATGCAGATGCACAGCTCATACGTCATAACGGATCCCAAAGGCACAATGCTCAATGAGCTGGGATGCATGCTTTTGAAGCACAAGTACAAGGTCAAGGTCTTCGACCTGATAGACATGTCCCAGTCAATGAAGTACAACCCGTTTTCTTATATAAAGGAGCCTGAGGATATTCTGAAATTGGTGGAAACCATCATCTCAAACACCAACGGGGACGGCCCGCCGGGAAACGAAGACTTTTGGACGAAGGCTGAGAAGCTTCTGTACCAAGCCCTGATAGGAGGAATATTCTACGAGTTCTTTGAAGGAGAGAAAAACTTCGCGAGCCTGGTGAAGGTGCTGGCTCTGATGGAGGTCAGGGAAGAGGATGAAACCCATCAAAACTTAGTAGATGTATGGTTTAAAAAAAGAGAGGAAGATATAAGGGAGTTTCTTGCGGACTCCGCGAAAAGCGCCAGCGAGAAGAAGATGAGGAGAAACGCCCTGTATGCCATTGAGCAGTATAAAGCCTATAAGCTGGCCGCGGGAAAAACCGCGAAATCTATACTTATATCATGCGCCGCCAGGCTTTCAGCCTTCAATATACCAAAGGTCAGGGATCTGACCAGGTATGACGAACTGGAGCTAGAAAAAATCGGAAGCGAGAAGACGGCTCTTTTCATTATAATCCCTGACACGGACAAAACTTTCAACTTTTTAGCGTCAATAATGTACACGCAGCTATTCAACACCCTTTGCACGATAGCTGACAAAAAGAACGGGGGGAGGCTTAAAATCCATGTAAGGTGCATGCTGGACGAGTTCGCGAACATAGGCAAGATTCCAAGATTTGAGAATCTGATAGCCACCATGAGATCCCGTGAGATCTCAGCCTCAATTGTAGTTCAGACCAAAAGCCAGCTGAAGGCCATTTACAAAGACAACTGGGAGGTGATCCTGGGAAACTGCGACACGCAGCTTTTTCTCGGGGGACAGGAAATGGGCACTCTTAAGGATATAGCGGAATCCCTGGGAAAGCAGACCATAGATTCCAGAACATCAAGCGAATCCCGAGGGCAGAATTCAAGCAAAGGGACGAATTACTCAAAGCTTGGCAGGGAGCTCATGAATATAAGCGAGCTAAGCAGAATGGACAGAAGGAAGTGCATCATACAGCTAAGCGGAGAGCCTCCATTCTATTCAGATAAATTTGATATAGAAACCCACCCCATGTACAAGTACCACGCCGACAGCATCGAGGACGAGAAGTGGTTCGATGCGGAAAGCTTCCTCAGGGCGAGGTTTAATAAAAAGCTTGAGATCTTCGGCTCTGAATCCTTTGACGAGGATAAGTGCGCCTACATCGAAACATATTTCGCGGATCCCGAGAAGAAAGAGGATTAATCATCGCAGCTCAATCTAACATCGAGGAAGATGCTTCATGCAAGTCGTTCAGAACTGGCTTTTGAAAGACGTCCTGGAACCAGCCATACTGGGGCTGCTGGAAGATTTTGTCCAGAATTTTGTGCGTTCTCTAAACGTTTTGGCTTTGGAGATAGGAAAAAGCCCTTCAGACTTCAGCCCGATTGCGGTAGGAGCATTGAACACCATCTCGGAAGCTGCCATTAAGCCGATTGCCATGGTACTTCTTACGTATGTCTTCTGCTATGAGATCATCGGCATGCTTATAGAGAAGAACAACATGGCTGAGATAGACGCCAAGAACCTTTTCGTACTCATATTCAAGACTGCGGTGAGCATTGAACTTATAAACAACAGCTTCAAGATAACAATGGCCTTTTTTGATCTGGGAAAGTGGGCCGTTGACAAGGCTTTGGGCAGTTTGGCCTCAAATGAGGCGATAAGGTTTGGAAATCTCCCTGAAACTGTTATTGCAAGCATAGACGGGGATATAGGAAAAGCCGTCATGGCTCTTGTCATGTCCCTTCTGGCGTGGATTGCATGCTGGGTCGCAGTGATTCTCATTTATCTTATAGCATGGTCCAGGCTGGTGATGATACTCATTTTCGCATCTGCGGCGCCGCTTCCCTTCGCTACAATGATGAACAGGGAGTGGCTGGGGCAGATCGGCCAGAACTATTTTAAAAACCTTCTGGCTTACAGCCTTCAAGGAGTGCTTATGGTCGTCTGCCTGGTCGTCTACGGAGCTGTAGTCAGCACCGTCAACAATTCTATAGAAAACCCTGATAGCGCCGCTCCAATCATCGCCTCGGTGTCTGCGGAAAGCTCAGAGCCGCTGGCGGATGGCGATGCGCCCGCTGTTTCCGCGACGAATCCGGCGTATACCATATCGCTCCTTCTGGTTTGCATTTTTGTAACAGTAAAGGCGCTGATGAGTTGCCTGTCCCTGGCAAAATCCATCTTCGGGGCTTCGTAGCGATTGGAAGGCCCGCCAAAAAAACTCGGAGAAAGACAACAGTTCTTCTTTATGATTCACTGCAGCCGCATTTACTGATTTGCCTGAAACAGCCCATTTTTGGTCTTGACTGTACAGCGAGTGCGAAATGCCTAAATCGGCATTTCGTGCCTTGAAGGCAGATGCTCAAGCTCCAAAGCAGTACATTTGAATGTAAATCAGCATCTACTGACGCGCATTGAAAAGCTCCGATTTTTTGGCTTGATCATCTATTTAATTATATAGTCAGGCCCAAAAATCGGTTCATTTGATATCGCTATCAACTCCAAAGGCAGTGCTTCACAGCCGGCGGGTGAATAGAGAAAGGAGTAGCTGCCAGGGGCAGTTGCAGGCTCTTTTGACGCTCTTTTTAAAGAGCCTCCAGCGTGAAGAGCTTGCGGAATGAGAGGATTGCCATTCCATTTATCCTCGAGCTGACTAGCTGGCCTCTGGCTGGCGGCGCAGCCGCCAGCTTTGCAGTTTTAAGACATTGTACGTGCCAAAGGATTTATCAAAGGTAAAAAACAAAATCATCGGAGGCCTCACCAAGAGGCAGCTGATAGGAATCCTGTGCGCATTTGCGCTGGGGCTTCCGGCATACCTCTTTTTGAACAGAATCTCGGACGATCTGGCGCTGTTTGCCATGTTCCTGATTGCTTTTCCCATCCTTTTCACAGCTATGTTCGAGAGAGACGGAATGCCTGCTGAAGAATGGCTTAAGAACTGGATTAAGTTCAGGATCTTGTCAGATGGACATGTTAAGTACAAAAAGCCTTCTTTGGCGGCTGAGGATGTACTCCGCAGAAAAAAGGAGCAGTACAGATCAAGGATTAGGGAAAGTGGGGAAGAAGCCCAGAAATCCAAGAAACGCTTGCCATATTTCGTCTTAAGCCTAGAAAAGAAGGAAACAATTCTTACGGTTGTTAGGGATGCATTTGACAAGCAGTGGAAGAGATTCAGGAAAATCCACAACGATCCAAAATCAGTTCAGGAATATCTGGGATATAAAGAAATGTTACCAGATGGACTGTGCCGGGTAGATTCCAATCACTACAGCATAACCATTGCGTTTGAGGATATAAACTATCAGCTTTCTAGCGAGGATGCAAAATCATACATTTTCACGGGATACTGCTCCTTCTTGAATTCCTTTGACGAAACCGTGCAGATCCAGCTCAGCTGCTTCAACTACCTGTCTGATTCAAGCGGAGTGCTAAAGCTGATAGACATCGAGCTGCGGGATGACGAATTCAACTTTCTCAGGGAAGAAACCCAGGACATGCTTAAAGATCAGATCCAAAAGGGAAACAGCGGCCTGGTGAGAAAGAAGTTCATCACTCTTTCCATTGAAGCCGCAAACGTAGAGAAAGCAAGGCGGAGACTGAAGCAGATAGAGGGAGACTGCCTTGAAAACTTGCGGGTGCTGGCAGTGCGGGCAAGGACGCTGAATGGGTTGGAAAGGCTTGAAGTCATGCACTTGGCGTTAAATGACTCCGGCAGGCCGTTCAAGCTCGATTGGGACAGGTGCAGGGAGCTTTCGCTAAGAACCCAGGACTTCATAGCCCCGGCCCAAATATCCTTTGAAGATAAGAGGCGCTTCAAGATCGGAAGCAAATACGCCCAGTGCCAGCATCTGCTGATTACTACGGAGGATCTCAGCGACAGAATGCTCGCGGATTTTCTGGACATGGAGTCGGAACAGCTCGTATCAATGCACATACATCCAGTCAACCAGCAGAAGGCGGTCAAATCCATAAAGAAGAAGATCAGCGATCTAAATAAAATGAAAATAGAGGAGCAGGAGCGTCCAGAAGCAGCGGCAAGGCATTTATGCCTGCGCGCAGGCGCATAAAGATGCGGACTGGGGATCCGCGCCGCACAGCAGCGCGGCAGACAGCCCGGCTAACCGCAAAGCGAAAGCCGATTCGGGAAGAAGCGCGCCGGGAGAAGCTGCGTCATAGAGGCTTAAGGATTTGCGGATGCCTGTGCTCATGCAGTTGTTGCGCATTCCTTAAATCTAAGCTTTATAATGCGGCTCGAAGCGGATGGTTGATCCAAAGGCGAGGGAGCTGCCAGCTGCAATGTCGATAAGTAAGAGGATGAAACGATGCCGAAATGTTGAAAGCGAGCTTCATACTATCTCAACTATGAGATCAGAGCGAATCGCCTTGGCTCTGGTGCAGGCGAAGCCATGTTTTCTTGCTCTCATGGCTGGCTGCCAAAGGCCTGCTTGAAATCCCTGAAATCTCTGAGCCGTGAGAACTCAATGGATGAAGAGATTTAGGCATCAAGCGGATCCTATAAATACTGCACAGCTCCGGATAAGGCGCAAGCCATCCGGATCCGCCAAGCGGAATGAAGCTGAAGCTCATCCGACAACTTAATTTTCCGCTTTATGCGCTAACTGGAGAGTGCCTAAACGGGAACGCCGGAGCATAAGCGGGAAGCGAGCATTTAAGCTCGCCGTCTTGCGAAATCCGGCTATGCGTAATGCCTGCTGAAGACAAGCATCTTTGGGAGGGGACAAATTCCGCGAGGATGATGACGCTGAATATCCCGCATATGGGGTAATGAATGGCTGGCGCGATAGACTTATTTTTCTGCTGAGCGAATAATAAAGCGCCAAGATGCAAGAAAACCTCAAGAATACAAAAGCGCCATTTCATTACTGCCGGCAGCTGGCTTCCATAGTAGTCAAAAACCCTGAACAGACAGGGAAAGCTGTAAAAACAGATGCGGGAAAGCCGCTTTGATGGCAAAGGGGAGCGTTGCGGCGCGCCGAAAACTTGGCTTTAGCTTGCCTCAAGCGTGAACAGTTCCTTAAGCAGCGCTTGAGATGCTGATTTGCATCCATACCGATCTTTTTGCCGAATTATCCGCTTTAGCATTATATAATCAAGCAAAAAAATTGGAGCTTTCCAGTGCGAAACAGTAGAATGCAGCGGGTATCCAGGAGTCAAGAGAATGAATCTGGCTGGATGATTGGCGAAGGATAGATTAAAAAACATGCGCAATCAAACCAGCCAGCGGCAAGGCAGAGCGAAGAAGAACCGGGGAGGCGCCTTGCGCCTGCCTGCCCGCGCGAAGCGCGGGAGTCTCCGGTTTTGAAGTTGAGCCGCAGCTAGAGCCGAATACCTTGAGAGGGGTTCGTTCGGTTCGTGAGACACTTGCAAAAACCTGTCAAACGGCAAGGCGTTGCATTTGAATCTCGGCGAAAAGGCGAATCACACTGGATACGATATGGACATAATACCTGAAGATTTGAACACTTACTCCGCTGAATCCAAGAAAGTTCTTTATGAGCTCCAATCACAGAATGAGAAATGGTTCAACATAACATTTCTCATCATGAACATGGCTCCGACGCTGGCTCAACTTGAAACGGACTGCATGAAGGCAAAGTCTATAGCCGAAAAGCACAGCTGCGAACTAAAGCCGTATGACTACAACCATGAAAACTGCCTGGCGTCATGCCTGCCCTTGGGAAGCAACCTTACATATCCGCGAAGGGGGATGACCACATCGGCTACCGCGGCCTTTGTGCCATTTACGACGCAGGAGCTTTTTATGGGGGGAAATTCACTGTACTATGGGCTTAACGCGCTAAGCAACAACCTGATCATGGCTGAGCGGAAAAGCCTCTCCGCGCCAAATGGCTTGATTCTGGGAACGCCGGGATCCGGGAAGTCATTTGCGGCTAAGAGGGAGATCGTCAATGTCTTTCTTACTACAGCCGATGACATTATGATTTCTGATCCCGAGGGTGAATACCGCTGGCTGGTACAGCTTCTCAAGGGGCAAGTGGTCAATATTTCCGCAAGCTCCAAAGACTGCTTGAATCCCCTTGATCTGAACATGGACTACAGCGAGGACGAGAACCCGCTTTCCCTGAAAGCAGATTTCATCATGTCCATGATGGAGCTGATATGCGGAGGGAAGCAGGGGCTTTTGCCTTTGGAAAGATCAGTGATAGATAGATGCGTGAAGCTGATATACCAGCCATTCATGGCTGATCTTAATCCGGCGCGCATGCCGATTCTTGAGGATCTTTGGAAAGCCTTGAAGGCGCAGGGGACGCAGGAGTCGGTGAATCTGGCCAACGCCTTGGAGATATACGTGTCAGGATCCCTTCAGGTTTTTAATCATAGAACCAATGTAGACATCAGGAACAGGCTTGTCTGCTACAACATAAAAGATCTTGGGAAAAGCCTGAGGAAGCTCGGGATGCTTGTCGTCCAGGACGCTGTCTGGAACAAGATAACCGCAAATAGAAGGCTCAAGAAATACACCTGGTATTATATGGATGAATTCCATCTTCTCTTGAAGGATGAGCAGACTGCGTCATTTAGCGTGGAAATTTGGAAGAGATTCAGAAAATGGGGAGGCATCCCCACGGGCATAACGCAAAATGTCAAGGATTTTCTCTCTAGCCAGGAAGTAGAAAACATATTTGAAAACAGCGAATTCATCTATCTTCTCAAGCAAGCGCCCGGCGATAGGGATATCCTTGCAAAAAAGCTTATAATCTCACCGGATCAGCTAAGCTTCATCGAAAACAGCGAGCAGGGCTGCGGCCTTCTCATATTTGGAGGAATAATCCTTCCCTTCAGAGACAAATTTCCGACTGGCACCACTCTATATAAGGTCATGACGACCAAATTGGCCGAAATGGAGTCGCTTGAAACTGAGATGGCTGGAAAAAGGTGATGCGGAAGAACAATAGCATATATCTGAGACAGAAGTAGAGTTCAATATTGCAAGCGCAGCGAACACGGACTAAAGGCTCAGGAGGTAGACCATCATGCGCTTTAAACACCGCGTCTAGCAGGCATAGAAATCGAACAGCGGCTCAGGGCCATGCATGAACGGCGGAGCCGTTCTGCATGGCTCAAGGGGCAGGCTCGCGCCTTTTCTTTGGAGGGTAAAACTCAAAGCCATGCGGGGCTGAAGAAAGGAGCTGGCCTAATGCCTATGGGGTATGAAAAAACAAAAAGGGGCGCAACTCGAAAAACAAAGCTCAGGGTGCATAGAAGCAGGGCTTTCAGGATGAAGAGATATAAAAAAACCCCTGCAAGGCTGCAGTCTGAGCTGATAGGGAAAACGCCAGATAAACCGGACATTAAGGCCAGCTTGGCCTCTTCCAAAGGCAAGGCCGAAGCTGTGCTTGGATTAAGGAAAAAAGCGGTTGAAACGCGCCGCAGGAATAGAGCTGTCAGCCGCTACGATGCCAGTAAAGTTCCTGAGACGGCTAGAGATTCAGCCGGCGAAAAGCTTGGCAGAACCAATGATGGCGCAGAGCCGACTGAAAAAGTCCAAGCCTCTATAGCAAACAAGCCCGGCATGGCAAAGGCCAAGACCTTTAGGCTGAAGCGAATCCCAAATGACGCAGGCAGGCTTCCGGCCGGATCGGCGAGGATGATCGGCAAAAAAGCCGGAGTCCCTATTTCCAAGGCTAAACCGGATGACAGCTACGAGGCGAAGAAGAAGGCGGTTGAAAGGAACCGCAGGCGAAGATCCGTCAGCCGCTCCATAAAAAAGGCCCTGCGGCCAGATGGAAATTCTGAGAATGAAAGGAAAAGCGACGGCAATGAAGGCGTAGAGCTGGCAGCAAAAGCTGGAGCGGCTTTAAAGGAAAATGCAGTGATGCCGCTGACAATCCGCACTCCGGCTGCATCCAGCCGCCTCAGGCATGATTATAAAGAAAGGAATCTTCAGGAAAGAAGGCTTGGATATAAGGCTGATGCCGCAAAAGCGCTTAAAAGCGCCGAGTATTCTTCAAATCCTATGTCGAGGCAGCTTCAGAAAAGCAGAATCAAGCGGGCGATGCTAAAGAAATACCGCCTTAAGCCCGGTGGAGGAAGCATCCTGATAGACGGAGGGAGAGCTTTCTCCAGTGCGGCAAGTCAGCTAGGCGGAGAAAATCATTCTCTTATAAATGCCGCGGCAGCAGGGGTTTTGCTTCAGGTTCTTCTTGTCATCGGGGCCTTATTCGCCGCTATGGCAATACTGGCGGTGGCGGCATCCAGCATGTTCAGCATCTTCTTCTCCTTGTGGCAGGGAGATCCATACATTGAGATAACCAAGATGACTACAGAATTCACTTCGCAAGTTACAAGCCTCATAATAGAAATGTCGGAGCTGGACGGAAGTAGCGCCTATCCGTACCATTTGCCCTATGACCGGCTAGTCGCGAGGACGGAGGTTGATACAAGCGGCCAGCATGACTACATGATGCAGATAAAGCTCATAAGCTTTTTATCCGCTTTCTATCAAGATGAACTAGATGAGCGGAAGGGCATGGATGAGATAGCCCGGATAGTAAAAGAGCTGTACCGAGTGGAAACGAGATACCAGAACGAGCCGTATGAGACGCAGGCGGCTGTTTATGCGACAGACGAGGATGGAGTTGAAACCCTGGATCATTACGAAACGGTTGAACATGACTTCTATGTGCTGTACTTGACGCTTAAGGAGGGAGACTTCGATTCGTATATATCAGAAAGGCTGGAGGCCATAGAAGATCCGGATCGAAAAGAGCTGGCGCTGATTCAGATGGACTTTTACCAGGAAAGCTACGGTTTGGGACAGTACTTGGAAAATCCGTTCGGTTTGGAGAATGAGGTTGATTGGCGGGAACGCATTTCAAGCGTCGTGGGATACAGGGTCTTTGACGGCGTAAACCGCAACATGCATAGAGGCCTTGACATGGCCTATCCAATAGGCACGCCAGTGTATGCCGTGGCTTCCGGCACCGTCCATGGCATAGATCTGAATCCTAATTCGCCCGGCGGGCTCACCGTAAAGATAAAGGCCCAGGATCCTTCCGATAATAATGACATCATCATAACATACTGCCATCTTGACAGCATAGACGTCACTGCGGGCGCGGATGTGTCGGCGGGAGACAGGATAGGAGAGTCCGGAAACACCGGAAGCGATACTACTGGCGCCCATTTGCACTTGGCGGCAGAGAAGAGATTGATGGGCATTCCATATCTCCTCAATCCGCTTTTTATAATGAGATTCCCTGAATAGCGGGAAAGAAGGTGGTAGGAAAAAGAAAAAGTCACAAGGAGAGATCGGATTCATTTCGATTAAGGGAATTAAGGGGGGTTGTTTTTGGATTTCTTTATTGAGGGCGTTGACGTAATACAAAAATTAATTATACTCGTCGGCGCGGGCTTGGGCGCCTGGGGCATTATCAATCTAATGGAAGGGTACGGAAATGACAATCGTGCGACACGTTCCCGGCTGAAAAGGCCGGGCGCCGAGTCGAGGGCCGAGTGAGGCGAAGACTTGGAAGAACTGGCGGTTCGACGGGTGGAATGATGGGGTGGAGCCCCGAAACGCCCGCGCTGATCTCCGATTGGCGGTATGGCATGCAACGGCCGCATTCGTCAAAAGCTCGGTGAAGTCGGCAGAGAGCGGCCGTAAATAAAGAATCGGCTTTATACGAAACCTGCTCAGAGGTGAGCGGCGCCGCCTATATGCCGGGCGTCGGATGCTCATGGCGAGAATGCGTGAAAACGCTGGCGAACTTCCGAATGTACGGGTCTATACATTAAACTTGCCGAAAGGCGGTTTCCCGCATTTAGCGGGGTGTTCTCGGATCAGTAAGACTGGTTGCTATGAACCTCCGAATGCCGCCGCAGGCGGCAAGGCCGCAAGGCTGGACACAGGCTTAGAGGAAGCGCCTAAAAGCATCCTATGATAGAACCGCCGGAACGTGGTAAGCCGAGAACGTAGCAAAAAAGCTGTTGCAGGCCGTTGTACGGGAAAGCCCTTCGGGCATAACCGCGCTTAATCTCGGTGAAAGCAGTGGCGCAGTACCGGTGAAGCGGTGATAACAAGCCGTGGAGGGATAGCCACAAGTCAGGGTTGGATAGAAAGGCGGAAAACGCCATAAGCGCTTCTTTAGAGCATCCCCTTGGGAATTTCAGCTTTTAGGGGATGACGGCTGCAATAATCCGTTCCACTTAATTGCGCAATAGCGTATAAAATGAATCTCTCCAGCCTTGATGGCGCGCCGTGTGAGGGGAAACTCTCATGCACGGTGCTAAGCGGGGGAAAATCCGGAGATCGCTTCAAAGGATTACCTATCGCTATCAGGAGCAAAGTCACAAGGAATGAAGCAGTTTATGGCGGGAGCAGGCATTGTAATTGTTGCCATGACCTTGATCCCGCTCCTAAAGGGGCTTTTCACGGTTTGAAGCGTTTAGTTCCAGGCTGGCGATTTGCGGCTGGACGCATTTACTTGCTGTTATAAGCTGAAACGCAAGTATGCTTTATAAAGTTCAGATGAAGGAAGAGCAATGAATATTTTGGAATTAATAAAGGCTTAACCTGCATGCGCCAGGAAATCGGCCTTTTAGCCGCTCTAAAGCCTGGCGCTAGATTTAGAAACACTGGACAGAAATTCCTAATAAGTATATAATGATTGATATAAAGACAAATTTCGATAAACGCAATGCTGAAAAAACGCATATGCTTGGATGAACCCCCAGATCAGCTTGAAATAACGCTTGCTTTACATCGGATCATTTTTCAATTGGCGGAAGGCAATGCCCTGGAGTATTCCTAGGGCGTCCGCCCGTCTCCGCCACTGCCGTTATTGATGGCAGGAGTAAGCTTATGATTATACTCTGCATGCATAAACAGTTTGCATCAATAAAAGAATAAGCCAAGCTTCTCCCTATGGCAAATGATAAAATGCTAATGGAGTTGGAATAGGGCCTCTATTAATCGCTTTTATGCCGCATATTTCTTCTTGCGCTACATACCGATAAACCTTAAAACTTCATTCCAAAAGCGGGTTCCTCTCGCTTTTGGAATCGAAGGGATCAGTCGCACTGCTTCTTTATGAGCGCTTTGAGTTTTCTTAATGCTTAAGGCATTCTTTTTTTCTACAACTAAATGATCCGGCGGTTTGATATGATAAATGATAAAGTCAAGAAAAAGTTTCAAATAGCTCTAACACTCTGCATTTTAGCAGTTGCGGCTTTCATTGAAAGCGCGGGAGCGACCGACTCTTCAGGAGTGAACGTGCCGCCGCCTGATGATGCGGTTTCTTTGGGGGACTTGAACAATTATCCGGTTGAGGCTTCAGAGCGCGCGGCAACGCCCGCGCATTCCCCTTCCGCAACCCCTGCGCCTGCTCAGGCGGCAAGCCCGCCTGCGGAAGAGCCTTCGGCGGCGAAAGGCGAAGCCGATATATCGCAGATGAAGCCATTTAGCATAACCGGAGAAAAGTTTGACGGGGAAGGCACGCTCGTCGACTACGTGGTCACAGGCAACAAACAGTTCTTTACTATAAAGACAAGGCAAGAAAGCATTTTCTATCTGGTCATAGATAATGACAAAGAAGAAAACAACGTTTACTTCCTCACTGCGATTAAAGAATCTGACTTGCCCCTGAAATCTGAAAATGAAGAGGAGCCTGCCGCTTACGCTCCCAATTTGAGGGCGGCGACTACAGCCCCGACGGAACTCCCATTTGCGACGGAAACTCCGGAAAGCCCCGCTTCAGGAGGCGGCGCGTCAACCACGCTGATTATGGCGGGAATCCTGTTCTTTTCGATGATAGGCATTGGCTGGTACACAAAGATATACAAGAAAAAGAAGGGCAAAAAGCCAGCAGGCGACGAGGAAGAAGATGAGGACGTCATTACCGACGAAGAGCTTAGCAGCCTTTTCGACGACGTCAAAGATGATGATGATGAATAGTTGCTTGTACATAAATATTCTTCTTGATTTTCATTCATTTTTTAAAGATTCATTCCATGAGTTCGCGAGCTACGCTCGCGAACTCATGGAATGAACGCTAAATTTGCTTGATTCCAGTTTTACATAGACGTCATATATACTGATTTTCATTGAAATTTACCTTTTTGGAGCTTGATTATACAGCTAGTGCGAAATGCCGATATCGGCATTTCGCACTGACCTATGGATAATCTAGTTCCAAAAAGAACATTTGATGAAAATCGGTGTATCAAAGGAATGCTCCATCAATTGCGCGGTAAAGTTTTCCCTCGTTGAATTCGGTTATGCAATGATTCAGCGCATAATCAGGCTGCAATATCGGGGCTATGCGACGCGCATGCCATTTCTCCCGCTTTCTGGGAGAGGAAGGAAGATATGTGAAGCTACTAAAGATTCTAGCGGCGATTGCAATATGCCTGGCTCCTCTTTCAAGCGCGTGCGCAGCGGAGCTTCGAAGCGATAAAAACCCAGTGGCAAGCCACAGCATGTACGATGTAAACTTCGTAGACGCGGATGGGAAGCTTGTAATGACTGAATCGCTGGCATATAATCAGCCTCTTTACATACTAGGGCTTGGAGGAGAGACTCTTCGGGAGTTTGCGGTGCGCCAGCCCATGACGCTGGATTTGCCTGACGCTCTAACTTCAGGAGGATACATCTTTGTAGAGTGGATTAAATACTTCGAAGGCAGAGGATGTTATTTGGAGCAGTCTTGCCTGGTGCATGCCTCCGTGCAAGATTCCGAAGGCGGGCTTATAGCTGAGAAGGATATGGACATAGGCAAGAAAGTGCGCCTCATATCCAGAACCGGTGGCATCATAGCTGAGTACAGCGTAAACAAGCCGGAAACAATCACCCTGCCTGCGCCTTCCGCCGCAGATGGATATCAGTTTTCAAGATATGCCTTCTCAAGCGAAGAAGGCAATCTGAATCTTGCTGAAATATACAAAAGCTTAATAAAGGTATATGATTCAGTTGGAAATGAAGTATTCTCCAATGCTTTAAACGCCGAAGAAAAGGTAGAGATAAGGGACTATTTTGGAAACGCCTCTGTTATTTACAACGCATCCTTGCCAATCGCCATAGATCTGCCTGCCGTAAGGCCCTCTGACGGCTTGGTTTTCAGTGGTTGGCGCTCATTTTATGAAGGCGGGTCATACATTTTTCAGCCTGAAATGGCTGACGCTGAGGAATTGGCCGAAGAAGGCCGGTTTTTTAGAAGAGCCTCGAATGCCATTGCCGAACACGCGCTCTTATTCATAGGGATTCTTTTGTTTTTAGCTGCCGCAGCCATAGCGCTTTTTCTCGCTGTACGCAGAAAAAAGCCTCCAAAGCGAGCTGAAAAAGGCGGATCTGTAAAAGAGCCTGCCGGAAAGACGAGAAAAAAGCGGAAAGCTAAGGCTGCGAGATTACCTGTAAAATATGCTAAGAGGAAAATGAAAACCGCTGAACCAAATGAAGAAGATCATAGCGTACCGAAGGAAGAGGATGAACCTCTTCCAGTTGTCGGAACAGCAAAACCCCCAAGCGGCTCTGCGGTTGGAGATGAGAGCGGGAAGCTTTGCGCTGCTCCCGCTTCAAAAAGCAGATCCCAACTGAATTCGGATGCCGGCGGCGCGGCTTCATCTACTGGCGCTTCTTACGGACAGGAAGATGAAGTTTTGACATTCGAGTTTTCCTCTGATTGGAGCACTCCGCGAAAAACAGATCCGCCTCCTGAAAAAGATGAACCGGCGGTGATTCATCCGCATGATGTTTTGGAGGAGTCGCCGGATGGAGCTCCAAGATTTAAGGAGAAGGATGAGGATCCAAGCCCTACGCCCGTTCCCCCAGGTCTTGGGGATCCGAACTCATGGCGCGAAGCTGATGATTCTGAAGCTGAGAACGCTAAGTTTATACGCAGCCCTGATGCGGCGGAGCAAGTGGCAAAAGGATGGGGAAAAGCGGCGGATGATCCTCCCAGCACGCCGCTTAAGCCTAATAAAGCGCTAGAATATCCCCCTGACGCTCTAATGGGGGAGCAAACAGAGAATATGGACGGGGATCAGGCGGCAGTGGAGCTGCCTAATCCGGCGAACGAAGCATTTAATGAAGAGCAGGTTGAGGTGGTGTTTCTGGAAGAGAAAATCGAAGTGATCTCGGAGGAGCAGGTTGAAGTATTGGAGGAGCTTCCTCCGTTGGAGACGGAAAATAGGAATCGATACGAATCGGATCTAAATCTCAAGGGCGATTCAATACAATCGATTTATTCTCTTAAAAAAGGGCTTGAAATGGCCCGGGACTGCACAAGCCACAAACTGGAATTCATTATGGCTTTGCAGAGCGTGGACTATCTTGCCATGAATCTTACATCTATAGGCGAGATTCCTGCTGTAGTGGACAAGATAGGCTGGCTTCTGGCGCATAAGCAGGCGTATGTGCTTTTTGACTATGATCCGGAATACCTGTACAAGCAGATAATGGATACGCCCTCCTACTGCGCTACTGATGCCTTGAAGCGCTATCTAGCCGAAAGAATCGCGGACGCTCGGGCGCACTTCATATATCTGTGGCAAGGCTGCAGAATGGCTCTTAAAGCATGGGGCGTAGAGCTCTTCAACATAGATTACCAGTCTCAGGACTATATAGTCAGCTGGGAGCAGATGCGGGAAGGCTGGCAGGTTTTGAACCTGGACAGGAGGATTGCCGATCCTCTCAACTGCAGATTCAAAGTCTACGGGATTGTGGCTTTCGGCTTGATATGCGACGATATCCTCGTCAGGCCGCCTATACTAAATGTATATTCGACTGTCGACGATCTAAGGGAAGGCAACATGCTGAGATCTTGGGTAATCGGCCTCAGCGGGGAAGACGAGGCGGCGCTTGCAGAATACATAGACGGGCTCAGAAGAGAAAGTCTGGGGGAAATAACGCAAGAGTGGACTGACAGTGAAGATGGCTATATGTCTCCGGGATATTCGGAAGACTATGATCCAGATGCCTTGCCGGATGAAGATACTGCGGGCGAAGGGATTTTTGCAGGATCTTCATACAGCGAAGGGCCGGCTTCAAGCGGCGTTGAAGAGTCCGGCGCCTTTGGCGCAGGATTCTTCAACTCAGATGATGCCTATGAAGAAAAAGCCGGCAGAAAGCCCGCACCGGCGGAAGATGTTTGGAATGAACCGATTCCCGCTGAAGAATTTCCAATCGACCCTGCAGTTTCAGATGATGATCTGAAGCAGGCAGACTATTTAAATGAAGGAGAGCTGTATCCCCCAGCAGAGGAAAAGCTGGCTACAGAGCGCTTGAAGTGGCTGGAAACAGATTTCGGCGCTGGAGATTGCGATGAAGTGAACCTGAGAAAGCCGAGTCTGAAGCCTGCTTCAGATGAAGCTGAAAAAGTTGAGCCTCTAAGCGGCGATTCTTTTGCAAAAGACCACTCTGGCATCAACGAGGCTGCGGGGGATGGCGAGTTAAAAGCCCAAAGCGCTGAGGAAAAGGCGCTTCCCGGGCAAAACTCCTACAGATATAACTTTGATGTGAATGAAGAGCTAAAGCGAACCGTCCTGGGTAATCTTTCAGGAAGAGCCGAAGGGGATTCAGCATCCAGTTCTCATGGAGCTGATGCTAGATTTACCAGAAGCGTTGACGCAAGCTACGCCGCCAAGCTTATGCAGCTGCAGCGCAATGAAAAAATGAAGCTCATTGAACTGAACCTTGACACAAATGTAAAGAAAAATATACGATCTCAGAAAAGCCTTGATGGAAGCTTTGAAGGCTTTAGAAACGAAGTTGCGGGACATTTCAGCATTTTGCAGAAGCCTTTTTCAGACAGCTCTTTTGCAAGCAAAACGCCAGTCCCTCCTATTTCTTTTAAGGATGGATACTTTGAAGAACTTCCTGCTAGCCAGCACCTAGAGAAGGAAGACGAAAAAGAGCAAAGCGCTTCCGAAAGAGCAGAGTTTTCCGAAAGCGAACCACGCATCAATATAGCTAAAAGGGAGCTTGGCATAATGGATTTGCTGACAGCCGGCTCCGTCTTGAACAAGGGAGGCCTGCCGCACATGGCGGGCGGGAGCGCCAAGGATGAAAGCGTCAGGCCTTCTGAAAAGCCTGCGCCTTACGGCGCAGGTTCTTCAGAGACGCATGTTGCGGGCGCAGAGGATTTCGAAGATGCGCTTCCGGGAAAAAAGGCTGTTGTTTCTGAGGAAGCTCCGGCCTCTGATGGCAGCGCTATTGAAGCTAAAATTGAAGCTGAAGATGAAGAAACACGAGAGGCTGAAATTGCGGAAGTGAAGAAAAGCATTAAAAAAGCCGGAAAAAAATCCCCATTAACGCCTGAGGAGATGGAGCATGCCAAGAAGCGCAGCTTAGATATAGTGGCGAGGATTGATGCAGCATACAGCGATTTCAAAACAGTATGCTTGAATGCCAACAACCTGAAGCTGAAAAAGTTAATTAACAGGTTTGATAAAGCTGTATGGGATATGCACGCACCTGAATTCATCTGCCCGGGGGCTATTAAGGATTCTTCCTGCAGCATTCCAGAACGCGCTACGATGGCTTTGCATGATGCAAACGAAGAGCTCTACACTGCGCACAAAATTCTAGAGTCATGCAGAATAGAAGGCAGAGGTTTGAGCTCAAGGGAGTTGGCTGCTGTTGTAAGAGCGAAAAACAATTTCCATTTAAGGGTAGTGGAAGAGAAGTATGCAGAATTCAGGGTTGCATGCTTGGAAGCCAACTTTACCGCTCTGAAGAAGTGCATTAAAGATGTAGATGAGCTTCTTGTAGAAATGGAATTGCCGCAGTTTATTTGGACTCCTTCGCAACCGTTTGAGTTTTCAGTGGATAGCTTGGAGGTTTTGCTTCCAACAGTATGAGGGATTGGGTGAGACGGCGGTATACGGGTAGTTTCTGTTTTTTAATCTTGCAAATCTAATGACATGAAGTGTAGAAGCAGACGCATTGCGTCTGCTTTTTTGTGTTTAAAATAAAACAGTAAACCCAGTTCATTGCAGATCCTTTGTTTGGTAGAGATGTTTGTGGTTGCTTTATCTGTATGATAGAAGTAATTCTGAGTTAAAACTTTATCGAATATTAATTCGAGTGAATCAAAATGAGGTTTATCCAGTTATTGTCGCATCTTGCCTATAAATATTCATTGAAAAGAGGATTTAACATCTGAAATAAGAGTTTGCAGACGAGCAGGAGTCCGCGGAAAGGCGTCAGGCATTCCATATAATATAGTATTATATGGAATGGACATAATTGTCTTGCTTCAACATATGCCATTGCATTGTAATCCCAATAAAGCAAACAAAGGTCTATTCGAAGATGAAATGGAATTTATATTTTTCTCAATTTATCATTGGATATCTCTTGCTAATTATTGCAACTTTAATATGCTTCTGAGGCATTCTCCTCCATTCAAAATACGGACTTCTAGTTTATCGATATTACACCTGTAGCGCTACTCTTTGCGCTCGCGGCTCAGCCCTCTCCTACTCCGCGCTCATGTCCGCCTCACAGTGCGCGGCGGACGCGAGACTGTCCATGTAGGCGACGGCGCAGGAATCCTGCCTTATGGGGAGTTCAGTCTTGCAGAAAAAGCCTCCGGCTAGAGCTTCGACTCGACCGACCGTCGCCTCCCTCAACCCCACAGCGCATGAATGCAGCTCATTAAATGCCTTCATGCCCATGCGCTCGTCGAAAAGATTGGCTGCAGGAATTTCCCGCCCGCCCGATTCAAGAGCTATTTTAAATCTTCGGGAACATATATTCGGATCCAGCGCACTTGAGGAGGATCCTTCCACCGTCCTCCTTCTGCGCGGCGGCGTCTTGGTTGAAGTTCTTTGGAGCGCGCATCAAGCAGGTGGTTGCGCCGCCGGCGCATCCGTTGCGGGCGGCGCGATTCCGCTCTCGTCGATCAATGAAACCCTGCAACCGCGCCATGTTTGGAAATATCCGCCGCAGAAGGATCCGGCCGTAGCGCCAGACAACCGTTCGGCCACCTCCCATTTTATTTTCGCCCCCGCCTTGCGGAAAGACATCCGGACCGCTTGCAAATCCACACCTTCGATTGTGAAAATCCTCCAGATTTTCGCTGAAAAGGATGTTCGCATGAGAGGCATGATTATTCGCACAGGTCGATCGAGCGGTAGCTTTCCCCTGCTTCGCGCAGAATCGGCGGACTTCATCCTGGCATGCTCCAAAAATTCTTCTTCCGGCAAAATCTCCGCAGTCTTGCCTGTGCAACCGGCTAGCGGCTCGCGAAGCCCGCACTCTTAAATCGAAAGCATGCCGATGAATCCCAGAGGCGGTGCCGTATATACGGAAATCCAGCATTTAGCCAGTATTTCCGGGCATGCGAAAGCCTTTTCCCTTCAAATGCTTCCCCGCCGCATTCAATTTGCGGCGTTCATAGCGCCAATGCATGATATCGCGGCAAGCGAAACCGGCGGCTTTCCTTATGGCACCCTCTTCGGCCTGGCTGGATGCATGATGTCCATCGCGTTTTCGGCTCCCCGGCTCAACTTTATTTGGATTGGCGGCAATCTGCCATGCAAATCAAATCATGGCAAGATTTGGCCTTATTGCAGACTGTTCTGGCGTTCAAATCAACGTCGATAATGTCGCCGCCTTTGCGGAGGCGAACTGCATATCGAAGATTCTGTTCACAAGCTCAATCGCCCCGTACGGCGCGTGGGAGGAGCTGAAGGACGAAGGCGTTCCCAATACGCCTTACGGTGCCAGCAAGCTTGTGGCCGAAAAGGTGCACAACGCCCGGCAGGCCTCCGGCGTCGGCAGGAGCCTGACCTAGTCCGCCCGGGCATTGTATTTGGAAAGGACGAAAACGGAAACTTCACGAGGATGTACCGGGGGATCAGGAAACGCTATTTCTGCAAGGACACCGTCAAGGCCTGCATATACGTGAAGGAGCTCGCCGGCTTCCTCAAGTACCGCATGCTCGACGGCGACTACCCGGGCGCCGAATTGTACAACTGCACTTACGAGCCGCCACCTTCGGTTTCTCGGATATGCGAGTCGATAAAGATGGTTGCCGGCATGAAAAGGCGTACCCTACTAATCCACGGCTGGTTGCTCATGGCCGCCGCTTCATGTGCCGCGCACCTCGGAGAGCTGGGCCTGGGCATACACCCCGACCGCATCAGGAAGGTGATGGAGTCTACGAACATCAGCGGCAGAAAGCTCGCCGAAAGCGGGTATGACTTCAGGTATACCCTTGAGGAGATTCTTAGGGACTGGCTAGAGGACTGCGGAGGGGAATGCTTGTTTTGAACCGAAGATGCATTAATTTCTTATTGCTTTAATCATATTTTAGGTTTCAGTTCTTTAGTGGGCCGTCTGCCGGATCCGCGCAGAAGGCAACCGCCGTTGCGCTCACTCATCTTGCAAATCTAAATTCGAAGAGCCAAGCATGCGAATTGCGCGTTCACTGATCTATGAGAAGCAGACGCAGCAAGGCATCCGACCATGCTCTGCAAGGTCACTTGAAAGAAGTTCGAACCTCTTGGCTTCCAACAGAAATGCGTATATCCCATTGACAGTTCGCGTTGTATCTCGTGTAGAGCCTAAAAGGGCGTTCCTATAAGCAATTCTTTTTGGTTAAAATAACCATATGTAGAATAATCATACTGGTGGTATTTACTAAAATTGTTAAGCTACAGCTTTGTATCTTCTCGCCAAAATCCTCATAAAAACAAGCTTGACCATCTGAACGGCTGTGCGCAGCTTTCTTTCGCAATTTATACACAGCCTCCGGCATTTATCCATCCAGGCGAAAGATCTTTCCACGATCCATCGCTTGGGAGCTGCGGCAAAATTCTTTAAATCTGGCCTTTTAACGACTTGAGCCGCGGCGCCTATCAAGAGCTCCGCTTAAGCGGCGAAATCAGCGCCTGCATTTCCGCCGTCCGCGAGGGCCGTCTCGACGGAATCCTTCAAATCCGCCGATTCCCGCCCTATTATGAGCAGCGCGCCGCTGCGGCCTGAAGCATTCG
>JAISZB010000229.1 GCA_031269465.1 Clostridiales bacterium
GAAAAACAGGATTTGCCGCTGTAGGCAAAAGAACGTACGGACTGTCGCCTGAGCATAATGGAAAGCGCGTACAAGCTAAAATCTACTTTGACAGAATCCAGTTTTTCTATGAAAATCTGTTGCTGAAAACGTATGGCCGCAGCTATGGCAAGAATGGTCCGGCACCTGACTGGAAGCAATATTTGACTACGCTTGCGCGTAAACCTGGCACCGCCGAAGAACCGCGCGAACACATCGCGACTCAGGGTTTTCATACCCACGATTTTCGGCAGTATTGTATTTGTTGATTATCGCGGTTACAATATCCGTTTTGCCGCTGTTTATTACATCAATCAGATTTTTACCGCTCGTCGCCCCGGCGGGTTTGAGGCAGGCATGCGAAAATATCTGCTCAATTTGGCGGTCAAGTTCCGTGCGGTCGGTGACTAAAATGACTTTTCCCCTGCGAACCTTCTCTAAGATATATCGCGCAAGCATAACCATAGTCAGCGATTTGCCGCTGACCTGTGTATGCCAGATTACGCCACTTTGACGGTTGCCTGTAATTACGTCGTCCGTTTCGATAGTCCGAATAATAGCCTGTACAGCGAAAAATTGTTGATAACGAGCGATTTTCTTGACGTTTGCGTCGTATAGCGTGAACCAGCGAACAAATTTCAGCAATCGTTCTGGTGAATACAGCGATACCAACGCTTTATCCTGCTGCGTCGGTACTCGGTCAACTACACATTGCGTAAGCTGTTCAATCAGCCAATCGGCGTATTCTTCTTTCCACGCGCTCCAGTATTATTTGTCAGCACCTGTTGTCGCGCATTTAACGGAGTTCTTATTTGTCGCAAGCAAAATCTGTGCAAATTTATACAACTGCGGAATATACTCCGCGCTTTTATTTCGTAGATGCTGTTCAATCGCAAGGTCCTCTGACAACAATGGTGATTTGCACTCAATCACGCCAAACGGAATACCGTTTGCAAACAGCACGACATCAGGACGCGCTCCGCCGTCGCCCGCCGCGTTTGATACGGCAAACTCCCGAGAAACGTGAAAAGCGTTATTTTCGATATGTTCCCAGTCGATATATCGCAGATTGAAATTTACCTACCTGCCATCAGCAACTTTTTCGGGAAAGTCACGGCCGAGCAGGAGCGCGTCATATACTTTCTCGCTCGCCTTAACAAGACTAGCAAGATTTGTGTCGAGTTCATCGATGGCGCGTTCGATGTTAGCGGGACTGAAACGGTACTTTGTCCCGCAGTATTCAAACATGTTAAATTCACGTAGCTTCTGCCGCAAAATATCTTTGAGCAGTAAGTTATACAAGCCGCCGCGCTGTGCGTTGCACTCATCAGGCGTGAGCGGAGTGTAACCGAGCTTTTTCAGCACGTCCTCCGCTTGCGCTTGGAATTCTTTTTCGAGGTACTCGTTAGGATTATTTATCGTCATTATTTTTGACCTCGCTTTCTTCTATATCGCTGATTGCGTGAATTCGATGTATCGGGCAATGTCATCTCAATTAACCCGTGTTCAAGTGCCGGGTGCAGGTAATTCTTGCGAAACGTGGGACGATGCTTCAATTCAAGCAGTTCCATAAGCTCTGCAGCCGAAAGCGTTTTCGCTCCCAAAACGCTCATCAGACGTTTAACTTGGTCGGTTACTTGGTCGGTGTCTTGGTCGGTGGTTGCGTACCTTTCCAATGTAGCCCAAATCGACCACAGCATAAATTCGATAAACGCCGTGGAATCCATAGCGTCGTTAGAATGTCCGAGCGCGGAATAATACTCCTCTTGGTGTTCCTGTATTATGCTCTCGACAGGGAGCCACGCAAAAATCTCTTTCCAGTGGTACAACAAGAGTATTTGCCACATTCTGCCCATACGCCCGTTTCCGTCCGCGAACGGGTGAATGAACTCAGGCAGCCGCTTAACCGCGCCGAGACAGCTTTCAGCCTCGGGCGGATTGTCTGACGCCGCATAATATTGGCGGCATCCACGCAGCTTTTCATTCAGCTTTGCAATCAGCATGCTTGCCTTTAGCGCTCCATTCCGCTTCATCCATTCCTTTGCGCCCCGCATTTTCCACCGCATTCTTTTCTTACTTGATTCAACCCCGCGCCGGAAGGATTTCTTGGCGCCGCCAGCCCCGCAATAAAATGCAAGGCCCGGAAAATCAAATGCCTACGGTTTTCCTTCTCCGCGCGGCTTCCCGCTCTCCTTGGCAAAACCGCCCGAATCCAAGAATCTTCGCCTTGTCCGGCGCTGTTTCCAATCCGATTTTTGCAAGCCCTCCATGAGGCCGGCGCAGAATCCCCCCGCCTCCCCTTTGTTTTGGAAGCGTCATGCGAAATCGCCGCAATGCACATTTAAGCATGCCTCCCCTTTGCATTCCCGCTTGGCTTTTGCTTCAAGCCGCAGATCAAGCGCATAGCGCAGACAAGCATCCGCCAGCGTCGGCGGCGCTCCATCGCCTTGCTGCACGCCTTTTCCAGCGCCAAGCAGTCCGCCATCCCACACTGCGCCCGCATCCGGGAATCTCCGCGCAATCTCTATGATTCTTCCGTACGCCATATCATGTTCCAGAAACTTTATCAGCCATGCGCAGCCTGCCGCGCCGAAGAAGCTTTTAACGCCCGCTTCCGCCGCGCCGCCGCCATGGCTTCCCGCATCGCGCCATGGCGGCTTCTTCCCGGCCTTTATCCAAAGCTCGTATCTATGAACTCGAGTTAATGCGCCATTATAAAAATTTTCGCCACCGCATTTCCAGCCCGCCCTCGCGGCGGGATATTCCCGGCGGCCCGCCTTCTCCGCTTTCTTCGGGGATATGCGCCCGTTCCGGCGGCTCCGGCTGGCAGCCCCCCCCTTCCATCCGGCCCGCCGGGCTTTCCAGGCTTTCTTGGAGATCCGACCAGCCGTCTTTTGAAACCTCGTCCCATCCCCGCGCCTTTTTCGCGCCCATCTTTTGATGCGCCGCCTGATGCCTCCATATTGATGCATGGAGCCAGATTTTGCGCTCGTCCGCCCGTTTCGCCCGCTTTCTCGACGCTGAGCCTCATTCCAGGCAATCTGCCTCCCATTTCCTTCGACTCTCCTGCTCTCGCAGCGCTTCGCTCGCCTGAACCCGCATGCGCCGCGCCCCTTCCCTCCGCCCGCTTTCACAAGCTTCTTTGGCGCTATGGGCCGGCTGGGCTTCCTGCAGGCTTCCGCTCGCCCCGCCCGCTCCCCCGCTTGATTTCGCGCGCCGCTCCCTTGCAGGGTCCGTCAGGATGCCAGCCGCTCCGTCAACGCGTCTCTCCCGCCAGCCCCGCCAAGCTCGCCGCCTTCGATTTCCCCGGCTTTGCCCGCGATGCGGAGAAAACATGCCGGCCTCTCCGGCCGCGGCGATTATTTCGGGACTCAATCCCTTCAGCGCATGTTTTCGGCTCGGTCGCCCCCTTACCTGCGCTCAGCCCCAGCGCCGCCGTTTCGAATCCAAGGATTCGGCGCTGGCGGCTGGCTATTCCCGCCCGACAGGCTTGTATTCCCGCTATGCGTTTTAGCTTGCAAAGACTGCCGACTTTCACCGGTCATCAATAGAATGACTTGCGTCGTTCTCAGTTGGCGTCTTTCATGATTTATATCATTATTTGAAAAAATGCAAATAATTCATGTAGTAAATTATAATCTTGCAGTTTTAAGATAGCTATTATTTTACGGAATTAGTTATTTAGACGAAATAAGGATTAATATGCTGTATAAATATTCTTTACTTTACGAATATCTTACTTTAATCACTTTTTAACTTAATATGTTGATAATAGTTCCTTAACAAGTTCTAACATCACCAGCGGAATAGGTTTCCTTTGAGATTTTCTGAACGTCTGCCACCGTATAAAGGCCCTTCACAAGCGGAATCAGTTTATCATGAGAGTTTGTCTTTTGCGATTTTGATTAGGCCGTTGTTGGACAGCGACTTTGAAACCTCGGTACCTGATAATCCGCTGTAAAGGTACCATCCAAGAAACCGTCATAACAAACACCGAGAGAAACTGCGTTTTATGACTTTTCATATCGAGAAGCATTTTCGAATCATTAGCAGATGCTGCACCACGTCGATACTCTGTTTCATACCTATTGATCATCCACCCTTGTCCGATCGGGATTATGTCGAATAGGCAGTTGAATTCAAGCTAAATTTGAGAAAAATTTTCTAAACGTCTTCGCATAAATATCAGATGCTTAATGCTCTTAAGGGCTAAACCCTTTTGTCAATGAAAAAAGCTGCAACGCACAAAATAGCGCCGCAGCTTTTTCAATTGCTTTAAGATTGAAGGAAATGAGTATGCACGTAGGAGTCCATCATGTCATTCATGCCGTACAATCCAGGTGGCTTATCTTTTATGTAGGCGGCGGCCTTTAGAGCGCCGACGCCGAACACATCCTTGGAGTTCGCAGTATGAGTAAGCTCCAGGACTTCATCTTGACCCGCAAATATTACAGAATGCTCTCCTACTATGGTTCCTCCCCTTATCGAGGCTATTCCGATTTCATTTTTCGATCTCATCACCCTGGCGGTTGTACGGTCTGTAATATACGCATACCTTCCGTCATGGTTTAAAACATCCGCCAGCAGAAGGGCTGTTCCGCTAGGGGCGTCAACCTTCTTGCCGTGATGCTTCTCAAGAATCTCTATGTCAAAGCCGATTTCCTCAAGGATGCCGGTTATCTGCCCAAGCACTTTAGCCAGAAGATTTATTCCGAGAGACATGTTTGCAGACCGGAATACGGCTACCTTTTCAGAAGCTATTTCGATTTCCTCTTTGCACTCAGGGGAAAGGCCTGTAGTGCAAATGACCATGGGCGTCTGCATCTTCACGCCGTACCTTAAAAGATCCATGACGGCATTTGCTGCAGAAAAATCTATTATGGCGTCAGCAGTCATCTGGCATTCATCAAAATCCGTATATGCAGGAAAAATAAGCGCTTCAGAAGTATTTTTGGCATCTATGCCCGCAACTATCTCGAAGTTGCGATCCTGAGCGACGAGCTTTCTGATCACTCGACCCATCGTTCCCAAATAGCCATGCAAAATGATTTGTGTCATCTCTTTTCGCGCAAACACTCATGCCTAGGCATGAATGCGCTCCTCCTTTCGGGACGTTCTGCCAGGCTGCCGCTCTGGCGCCAAACTATGAATATCCATATTTCCAAAAAAGGCGGCAAAGGGGATTTCAAGCGTCCGCAATCACTTTCAGATCAGTCCGTATCTTGTCATCGCCTCTTTTAGGAGCTTCTCGTTTTGAGGCTCCATGCTGGTAAGCGGAGCACGGTATCCGCCGGCATTCATGCCCATAAAGTTCAAAGCTCGCTTTATAGGTATCGGGTTGACCTCGCAGAATAATGCCCGTATCAACTCAAGCATTCCGAGCTGGATCGCAAGGCTCCCCTTTAGATCTCCTTCGAAGAATTTCTCTACCAGATCGTGCATCTGCCGCGGAATGATATTTCCCGCAGTCGAGATTACGCCTTTTCCGCCAAGTGACAATACCGGTACAACATAGTCGTCGTTGCCGGCATACAACGCCAAATCATCTCCGCACAGCTCAGCAATTTCAGCTATTTGGACAATATTCCCGCTTGCTTCTTTCACGCCTGCAATATTGTCTATGCCGGAGAGGATTTTGGCCGTCTTCGGAGTTATGTTAAGCCCAGTGCGTCCTGGGATATTATAGACTATTATAGGCAGATCTACAGCCAGGGCATGCTTCGTATAATGCTCCACAAGCCCTTTCTGCGTTGTCTTGTTGTAGTAGGGGGTCACAAGCAGCAGAGCATCCGCTCCGGCCTGCATGCATCTCTTCGACAGTTGCACGCCGTGCTCGGTGTCGTTGCTGCCCGCACCCGCTACCACAGGCACTTTCTTCTTTACGGCATCCACCGCAAATCTGATTGTTTCAATCTGCTCGTCGTCAGTCAGTGTCGATGCTTCGCCAGTTGTTCCGCAGACTATGATAGCGTCGGTTTTGTTTTGAATCTGAAAATCTATCAACTTCCCCAACGCTGAGAAGTTGACGCTGCCGTCCCCGTTAAAGGGGGTCACGGTAGCTGTGCCTGAGCCTTTGAACACTTCCATTTTGCTGCCTCCTTAGACATTTGCCGCCAGGACGCTCCTCCCATTTGAGAAGCGCCTTCGCCGATTTACATGCTTGGGGGTATGCTTGATTAAAGCCGAGCTTAAATTTGCATCAATTTCGCGTAATTAGGGTTCTCCGCCATAAATGCCGATGCGCTATTATGCTTCCGCTTATTCCTTAATATCCAGCGTTTCGGAGGATAATCTGGCTTCAGGGGGAGAGCATATAGAAGTACTTATGCGCTTCAGATTACGCATCGTCGCAGATACGGACGAAGCTTATGGAGCAGGAGGATTTGCGAAGATGAAATTATAAGCTCAACCGCCAAAACAGCAAAAACTCAAGGGCTTAAAAATGCCCTTTAAAAGGATGGCCTTGTCAGCCAAGCCTTCCACTAATGGCTTCCAGATATGAGATTAGGGATAATCATAAAGCAGCGCTTATCATATCATGATCCAGCCGTATCAAAGTCAGCGCCGCCTTATTCTAAGACGCATGAGAGCAAAAGACTTTCACGGCGCCCGTGCCGCAGGCAAAAGCTCTAGAAAGGCTGCGCTTGGTTTTTCGCAAGCCTTTAAACTGACAGGCGAAGATTCATCTAAGGCCTATGCGAAGTCATTTGAACTTGAATTGTCCACCTAGCAACAATTACGCCCTATAGCAAGGCAAGACCAGCGCCGCTTGGTTAAGCGGCATGCTCAGGCAAGGGCGCTTTCTATAAAAAAATCGGCGCGAGCGCCGATATCAACCGTTATGATAACATAACAATGACCTCGATAGCGCTCCACCATAATTGATGGCAGTCGCCAGGCTTTCGCGCATAACGACCAGATTAAAACGTGAACGGCGTTTTTCATCTTCGGCGGCTTTCCCTTTCGGCGAACCTCATTTGCGCATTCCCGCATCAGCTCTCCTAATTTTGAAATCCGCGCCTCTATCTTACAATACGCCTTAATTATAGTCTGTTGCTTTCCGGCTGTCAATTGGAATAAAGAATAATGTGCGATAAATTCTAAATATTCATTTGCGATCTCGCATATGGAACAGTCATTCAGCTGTAACTTTAAAGCCTTCATGAAGGTCATGAGTCTTTTATAAAGTCATACTACCATCATATTATTCAGAAATAAATTATATGTCCCAAATGGATTTTACTTGTTTGGCTCTTGACGTAGAGCTGAAATGAGTTTATAATATTTCTGTTGCGCTGCCTTGGGATTTTTCATCAAAGAAATATTCTAGGGAACTTATATTCTTAAAAGTCCCTCAAGCGCGCAATTCCTGGAGCAGAAAATACCCGCCTGCTCTTCATCGGGGCGTGGCCCAGCTTGGTAGGGCGCTTGGTTCGGGACCAAGAAGTCGTGGGTTCAAGTCCCGTCGCCCCGATTGAAAAGCCTGGATTCAAGCCATTTTACAGGACAAGCCATGCAGGGTTCCGGCAGGCTCAAGCGCTTGGAATGGCAGGGAAAATCTCAATTTGTAGTCAAATTGTAGTCAGGCTTGGCCCATTCCAAAGGCCGGATAATCAACATTATCCGGCCTGTTTTTTTTCCGCCTGGCTGAGAGTCTGGCGGCGCGTTGCGGCCAGAGGCTCAATGCCGCCGCATTATCTGTCTGTACGCCGCAATCAGGGACTTGACGTCGGAGATGATCTTCTCCCTGCCCTCATCGGAAGAAAGAATGTATTCGTCCGCCAGCCCGGCGGATCTCAGAGCCTGCGCAAGCTCGTTCGCCAAGCCTGCCAGGCCCTCGTCCGGCTTCTCCCCGTCCGCTTCGTATTTCATCCCGCTCCCGGTGCACAGCCATTTGTGCGCGACTCCGAATATCCTGCAGAAAGCGTTGACGTCCGAAGCGTCAGGCTGTACCTCGTTGGATTCTATCCTGCTGAGGCTGGAAATGGCTATGCCAGTTAGATCCGACACGTCTTTCAGCCGCTTCTCGGATTCCAGCCGCAAGCTCTTCACCCTGTTCGACAGGGAGCGCTGGTTTGTCCCATTGCTTTGCTGATTATGGTTCGCGGCACACCGTTTTCAAGCATAGCCGCGGCAAAATTATGACGAAACAGATGCCCGCCTCTGCTGGCTGGCGGATTCATTCAGATTTCAGCGGCGTTGTAGATTTGATTCTCAGTAACGCAGATAGCGCCCGCTTTCAACTTATCATACGACGGTTTTTTAAAGGAAAGATATACTAACTATCTGGTTTTCGTCTATCCAAGTTAACGTAATAGTAAACAGCGTTGCCCACTGTCACCGACAACGGCAATCTAAGCGCAACATTTTTGAGAGCCTTAAATTTTGGCGGTAGTCGGAATAAAGGTTGAAAACGTTGAATCAACCCTTGTAAACAGCTAAATCTCAACATTTACTGTCAATAAAATACAGCATCAACCCGCGTTACGACTATCACCTAAATTTTCTTTGCAATCCCTCTTTTTACAGTCGCGGCGGCGTTTGCCAAGTGGGATCAAACGGCGGCGGAGCGTTTCAACACCCTCAAAGCCAACGATGAGGAACTCAACCGCATCTTCATCGACATCTACGTCCTAATGGACGAATTCACGCCAGCGGTAGAGGACAAGGATGTGACCGTCCGCAAGGCCGATTTAGGGCGCGAGATCAGCAGCCTGATCTGCTGCGCGGTATGTTCGGGCGGTATTCGCTGGACGTGGATGACCTTGCCTATGCGGGCAACGAGTGGGATGAGGGAAAATATCAGAGCTTCCTGCCGGAAGGCGACAATATCATGTCGATCACCGACGGCGACGATATCGTCGTGCGTTTCGTGGACTTCATCAAAACCGTTTACGACGAGAGTACGCAGGGAGAAACCTCGAATTTATCGGAAGCGCCCTCTACCATAACGCCGATGGCACATGGCGGGAGAAGATTCGCCGTTGCTTCCTGGCTGATTTCTACCAAGACCACCTGAAGATACCAGAAGCGGCCGAACCATTGGATGTTTGAGAGCGGCATGCTGAACGGCTTCAAACCCTGATCTAGTTGCACCGCTTCATCCGCATACTGTGGCGCAGGTGCGCACGGACTACCTGCACCCCTTGCAACGCAAGTACGATGCGGAGATCGCCCGCCTGACCATGCTCATCGACCTGGTGGAGACGCCCCAGGGGAAAAGGGCGAGTACCGCAGGCGCTTCGAGAGCATCCGCAAGAAAATCGTCAAGCGCCGGACATATGTTCAGATCATCGCCCGCATCGCGGGCCAGAATATAACCTTTGACCTTGACACAGCGTGAAAGCAAACTACGAATAGTTCCAAAACGTCGATGTCACGCGCAGTGATGGGCGCGGCCGGTCAAGATGGATTTTGCTGTCGCCTTTAAAGTAAGGAGTGTCGTGATGAAAGTAGGGAAAGAGAACGAAATACTAGAATTCAAGAAAACAACCGAAGAGTTGAGCGAAGGCGTCATCTCGATGGCCGCAATCCTGAACAAACATGGGGGAGGCGAGCTTTATTTCGGCGTCCGCAACGACGGTACGCCCCTCGGCATGGAAATTTCCGACAAGACGTTGCGGGACGTAAGCCAGGCGATAGCAAACCATCTTGAACCAAAGATATACCCTGAAATCAATGAGGTCTACTTCGATGGCAAATCTTGCATCCACGTGGAGTTTTCCGGCGACAAAGCGCCATACCTCGCATTTGGCAAGCCTTTTATCCGGGTGGCGGACGAAGATAGGCAGATGTCCTCGGCGGAACTGGAAAAGTTCATTCTAAAAAAGAGCGCCGGACGTGATTCATGGGACAGCGAACCGTCCAGCAAGACGGTGAACGATGTAGCCGAAGACACTCTAAGAGGCTATCTGGAGCAGGCGAACAGGGTGGGGAGAATTGACTTTAGCTACACCGGCCGCAAAGAAACACTTGACAAACTGGCGGTCACGGACGGCGAGGCGATCACCAACGCCGCCTGCGCTTTGCTCATCGGGTTCCCCCTGCTTGAAGCGCAAATGGCAGTTTTTGCCACAAAAAACAAGGTGACATTTCTGGACATCCGCCGGGGCAAAGGGAATGTGCGCGAACTGATTGATACGGCGGTGGGCTACATAGCTGAAAAAATGAGCTGGCGCGTTGTCATTGACGGATCGCCCCAGCGCAAAGAGATTCCAGAAGTTCCGGTAGACGCTATTAGGGAAGCAATCACAAATTCCTACTGCCATCGCGACTTCCGTTCGACGCAGAACAACGAAGTGGCTCTATATAGCGACCGCATCGAGATTTACAATCCAGGGCGTTTCCCGGAGGGTATGACTCCCGAAGACTTCATCAGGGGCAAAGGCCGTTCTATCAAACGCAACCCAAATTTAGCGCAGTTGTTGTATTACTCGAAAGACATCGAAAGTTTCGGCACCGGCTTGCAACGTATAGCCGAAGCCTGCGCCGCCGCGAATGTGCGGGTGGAGTTTGAAAACGACAAAATGGGGTTCACGGTCATTTTCTACCGCCCGCAGAACCATATGAATGGCGTGGACAAGGATGTTAAAGAGGCAAAAAATGTCTCTTTAAACGAAACTGAACGCCAACTGCTCACTTTGATTTCCCATAATCCCAGCATAACATGGGATGAAGCGGCCATGAGCGTTGCCAAGTCCATAAGGACTGTGCAGCGTTACTTTGTTAGCTTGACCACAAGGAATATCATCCGTCGCGTCGGCTCCATAGAAAACGGCCACTGGGAGATAGTCCAGCCTGACGGGCAGGAGCCACGCCCATGAACCTGTCTGAAGTGAAAAAGAGCATGGAAAAGATGCTCTCCCGCGACCCTGCCCAGGGCAGCGCCGTCGAAATATCGTCTTCTGGTACGAGATGAGAGCGGCGGGCGGAAAGGTGAAAGCCTCCGGAAAAAAGCTGAAGTCCAAAGAGGGAGGCGCGCAACTGAAGCTTGCGGAGGAAGGCAAGAGCGTCGGCAACACGGCAGAACCCGGAAATGCGGCGGAGGCGAGCGGGCCTGCGAGCGGGGCCGCCTCCAGGCCCCGGCCCCGCAGCGGGCTTCATAGAAAAGCGCGGCTAGGCAGTTAGGCCGCAGAGCGGGAAGGCCCTTCAACGGCGAAGAAGATCTGCGAAGCCAAGGTCAGGCGCGTTGATGGGAAAGCTGCGCCTCCGCGCCGACGGCAAGCCAAAATCGACCCAAATGCATCTCTCCAAGGATGCCAAGCCTCGGGACGAATTCAGCGGCGGCCTGCAGGGTAAAGATTGGCTTTCTGGCGGCCTTTCCCTTCCAAAGCCGCCCCGCCGACTTGCCACCCCTTCTCCGGCACCGGTGCCAAAGGCGTATAATCAGACGCCATAGACTCATTTTGGGATGCGGATCGCCTCAATCTGGATTGGCACCGCCTGAGGCGCAAAGCCGACGAGCCGACGGACTCCGCATTGCACGGCGCCGATGGGTGGAAAGCCCTGTTCGCGTAGATTATGGCCTGCCTGTGGATGGGAAGCCCCTAAGGGGCTGCTCTGCTTCTGCTTGCGGAGGACGCCCAGCGGATCAGGCGCGTCAATAAAAGGCTGAGCTCATGGGATATTTGACAAACCGGACTCATGAAATCACTAATGCAAGGAAAGAAAACGGATCCGCAGACTCATCAACTCCAGTGGAAACCAATGGCAACGCCATAAAGGCGAGAAAGCGGAAGCCCGCCAATTCCCTCCTTTCCAACAGCGGCTCGCAGGCGTTGGCGGCATTGGGTCGCCTTCAAAAGTACGGAGTCCTTCAAGGCTGGATCCTTTTTCAAAAGGTGGATTACATGATTCCCGGGAGGCCTGTCCGCAAATAAGGCGGCGGCGCCCGATTTGATTTGTGCGGGATGAACCTTGCGCGGAGGCGCAAATGCCGCGCGTCGAACTTTTGAGTGGAATCTGTCGAACGGTGACCTACGATCACCTAGTCTTTACAGTGGAACTAATTTTCAATTTTCCGTCAGCCCTATAAGGGCTCGATTGCTCTTCCGCCTAAAGGCTTTCTTAACTTGCCACGCCTTGAAGGCGTTCTCTTTACAGCATAATGCTTGCGCGCCTTAAAGGCGCTGCCAAGCGCCCTGCTGCTTGCCCGCCTAAAAAGCGGGCATCTAAAGCCAAGTACTATCTGCCTCTATAAGAGGCCGCTTTTTCTTTTCGCCCTCGTTGCAACCATCGGCTTGGTGCTTCCTGGATATATTTCTTCATGCGCTCTTCATCGATATTTCCGACGGTTGAAGCATAACGCCCCCTCGCCCAGGATTTGCGGCTCCATTCGCCAGCATAATCGGGATGCCCGCCGAAGATCATGAGCGCGGGCTTCCCCTTCAAATATCCCATGAATTCGGAAATGCCCAGCCTTGGGGGAATGCTTGCGCACAAATGCATGTGATCCGCCCATGCATTGCTTTTCTTCTGCATTTTGGCATGAACACAATATGGTGCTGGCAATTCCACCGCGTGTGTGCTAGACTTGAGGCGTCCATCAAGGATCGCCTCCCTTTGTATAATTTGTATGGTTTGAGACGCCAATACTGATTATACCATGACGGAGGCGTTTTTCTACACAAACCGATCTACTTAACGCTTCTGCTTATTCCGTTCTCCCCAGCGTAGCTGGGAGATTAATGTATTTATTCATCCCCATGCGCCCGTCGAAAAGATTCGCCGCGGGAATTTCCCGCCGCTTGCCTTCTGCGCGGCGGCGTCTTGGTTGAAGTTCTTCAAAGAGCGCGTAGCATATAAATCCCATATTTCCCATTTATGTATGAGTTCGGATGGCGAACAGCCCCGATCGAAAACGGCCGGCTCCCTTGCCTAACGCCCTTTTTCCGAAAGCGAGTCCGGGCGCCTTTCAGCCATGGCTCTCCCGTTTGCCGGCAAAGGATCGATCTCCGCGCCGGCCGCAGCTTGGCTGCATATGCTGCGGATGATCGAAGACTGCGCCGTCGGCGCGCCCTTTTCCGGCCCCTGGCATCCGAACGCCTCCCCGGGCGCATCCGCGGAGGGCGGCGCGATTCCGCTCCCGTCTTACACCGAAACCCTGCAACCATGCCATGCTTGGAAATATCCGCTGCAGCCGGATCCTGCCGCAGCGCCAGGCAATCTTTCGAGCGCCTCCCGCTTCATTTTCGCCCACGCCTCGCGGAAAGCCTGCCGGGCCGCCTCCAAATCCGCGCCTTCGCCGACGAAAATCCGCCGGATTTTCGTTGAAATGGATGTTCGCGCAAGAGACGCGGCTGTGCGCGCCGGTCGATCGAACGGCAGCTTCTTCCTGTTTCGCGCAGAGTCGGAGGGCTTCATCCTGACATTCTCCAAAAACTCTTCTTCCGGCAAAACCTCCGCGGTCTTGCCTGCGCAGCCGGCAAGCGACGCGCGAAGCCTTCCCTCTTGAATCGAAAGCATGCCGATGAATCCCGAGGGCTGCGCCGCATATGCGGAAATCCAGCATTAAGCCGGCATCTCTTGGCTGGCGAAAGCCCCTTCCCCTTCAAAAGCATCCTCGCCGCCTTCAATTTGCGGCGCTCATAGCGCCAATGCATAATATCTCTGCAAGCGAAATCGGCGGCGTCCTCTTATCCTTTCCTCGCAGCTTCCATGATGTCCATCGTGTTTTCGGCTCCTCGGCGCAACTTTATCTGGATCGGCGGCAATCTGCAATACAAATTATAGCAAGCTTTGGGTTAATTGCAGACATCTACAGCCTCCAAATCAGTGTCGATTTTTCTTAACCTCATAGTATTGCTCCGCACGCAGGGCAAGTCCTACGCCGCTCCATGCCCGGCTTCCCCTTCCGCCCCTCAAGCGTCCACTCTCGGTTGTCATCCGGCATGCGGTGCTCCTGCCAGTTCAGAACGTGGTCTATGATGATCGTCTTTCCCGGCTGGTGCCGCATTGAGCGCATCGCTTGCTGGATGTAGAGGGTGAGGATTTTTGTCTTCCTGAGCATTATCACGCATGCGCAATCTGGAACATCAAGTAACGGAGGAGTTGGATGGGTATCCGAAAACCCTTTAGACATAAAAAACGCCGCCGTCAACAAATTTTAAGTAAGCAAGTAGTTATTAAAGCTTAGAGTTTAAAACTCTAAGCTTTTCTCTATTTTTGACTATAAAACTGTGAGCTTTAATCATTGCCAGGAAGATTTTGGTTCAGTCTTATACTGTGGATTAACTCAACAATGAACAAATTATCTTTTCATGAACAGTTTTAGCCTTATTTGTGCTTTTCATGCAACAAATCGCATGAGATAATCAACTCATATTCAATATGATTTTGCAGTTCTGATCATGTTTGACATTTGTGACCCCATATTGTACCTTGTATAGTATACAAAAATAAATCACAAATGTCAGGAGGCATGATGACAATGGAATTTATGCCGGTCTGAAAACTGAGAACTACTCCGAAAGATGTCTGGAGCACTGTCAAACGAGACGGGGAAGTGGTCATTACTTATAATGGTCAGCCCAGCGTACTGATGATTGATATTTCCGTTGGCGACGTTTTACAAACTTTAGAATTCTATCAAAAAAACAAACCCTCAAAATCATCCTCTTTGACTGATAACGCTAAAGCGTGGCTGCAATTTGCCGACAGCATTGAAAATTGCGCTGAAGAACTGCCAGCAAACTTTGATGATATTCTCAATCATCGAGTTAATTTCAATCAGGAAATAGACTTATGATTTACGCCCTGGACACCAACACTGTCGCTTATGCTCTCAAGGGTGAAATTCTTGGCCACATTAAAGATGAGGCGGCTAATTGTAATGATTTGGTCATTCCACCCATCGTCTCTTACGAAACCAAGCGTTGGCTGTTGATTACTAAGGTGACTAAACGGCAGAAATTGTTTTCTGATCTATGTCAGAATAATCAGATTGGGATTATTGACCGAGGCGTTTTAGATGAGGCGTCCGACATATACACTAGCCTAAAACTCCAAGGCCGCTTGACTGATGATGCTAATATTCTGATTGCCGCTTTCTGCCGCAGCCACGATTACACCCTAGTAACGCATAACCTCAAGCACTTTCAGCCGATCAGCAATCTAAAGCTGGTTGATTGGAAAACTGAAAATTAATATTCAGTTGTGTCTTATGTCTTTGACATGGCGTTAAATATTACAGTGGTGAGTGAGTTGTGTTTGACACTCTTTACGTAATGGACTGCCAACAAACGCCGATATGACGCGGAAAACACACATGCCTGCTTTCTTTTTCCAATGCGAGAAAGCGCCTTAGGATGAAGCTGCCCATTAGAAATTAATATATACAGACGCGGCGGGCGTTCCGGTAACGGAGCGCCCGTCTTTCGGTGCGCCTAACTAGGCGGTGAAAGTCCGCTATGGGGGCTGGTCGCTGCCAACCATTAGCTAAAGGCAAGGGCGTCCGTCGCGGAGTGGAATCTGAGGGAAGCCGGAGGCAAAATTCCGCCCTGGGGAGCACGGAAATCATCAGGCGCAAGCGCGGGGTTAGTCCGCCGAACAGAGCGAAGTCCAATAAACGGCGCGGACGCGGGGCTGCAGATGATGCGGGGGCGTGGAATGAAAGCGGTTCGCCTTGCCGCAGGAGGCCTCGCGGACGCATGGGGCAGGCATGCGGAAATGCGGTTGAAGCAAGATTTGCCGCGGGAAGCCGGCGGAAGCCATGGCGCCTGGCTGTGAAACAGCGGGGAGGGGCGGAGCTTCAGGAGGTGAAAGCAAATGAAAGCCGCCGATGGGGGGCGAAGCGCGGCCAACCCTCAATCGCGCCGGAACCCGCCGCAAAAGGATGATGCGGAACGCGAAAGCTATGCGGGAGCGCGCAATCCTGCTTGGGAGGCAGGCGGGGCGGCGATGCCGCCCGGCAAGCCCGGCAAAGCGAGTCGGACGCCTGAAAGCGCCGCCGCCGACGCCAATGAGCCAAGGGAAAGGCTGCTTGGGCGCATCCTTGACGGAGACGGCATGAACGCGGCGTTCAAGCGGGCGGAATCAAATAAGGGCGCAGGCGGAGCCGATAAAATGCAAGAGGATGGCTTATTTTCTCATCTTGTGAAATGCGGCGAAGCCGTCAAGCGGGCGATTATGGAAGGGAAGTGCAAGCCGAATCCAGCAGGGAGGGCGGGAATGCCCAAAGGCGGCGGGAAGAGGCGCCCATTGGGGATGCCCGCGGCAACAGGCCGGGCAATGCGGCAATCCACAGCGAAAGCGTCAAGCCCGATATTTGTGCGGCAACTTTCAGATGGCAGCTTACTGATATTTGCTCGTTTCGTTGGCTGGAAAACATATGGCGATCCAGCTGATTTTCAATCTTTCAGTATGCAATATATTTGTTCAACAGTTCAGTGGCATCTGCTGTAATTTTCACAGGCCGGGGTATATTGCCTTTGACCATGAGCGTTAAAATTGCTTTGCCATTATTAACTTGACAGTGGTGAGTTTTATGTATTAAAATCACATAAATGGACTTTTATTCCAACAGAGAAGTCAAATATTAGGGAGAACCTGAATTTGTCTTAATATTCCTGGATTTTGCTGACGGGCGCACTATTCCCTTGGGGGGCGCTGCCGATACATTTCCATATGGATTTAAAACAATTCAAAAGTCCAGATTATTCCTGATTTTGCCTGTCTTTACGAAACCAGGAAGCCGTCGCCTGAAATGGCGGGCGGCCTCCCGCTTTTTTTTGAGGAAATTATCTTGAATATAGGCAAACTGGGAAAACGCAATAAAAAGGCTGGGATGTTTCTCCTTAAAAAATAGACTGAGGATTCTGCAGCTGCAAATTCATTATTATTTGGCGTCCCGGCATACCTATATAAATAATCTTTGCAATTTGATGAAT
>JAISZB010000328.1 GCA_031269465.1 Clostridiales bacterium
ATTTTGCACTCGCTGTATAATCAAGCTTCAAAAAAGGTAATTAAAGAGTCGATGGAGCGAAAAGCAAATGCGCGTTGGAATGATTCAGCTAATGCGCATTCTGACTTAAAAGCCGCGAGAATGCAAGCAAAGAATATAATTTTCAGCAAGATATTTCGCGCTGGGTTGCGAGTGAGTATAAATAAAGAATTGTTGAGAGCTGGCGCTCCCCGGAGCGGAGTTCATTGGCGCTCCCCGGAGCGGAGTTCATTGCAGCGAGCAGCAATTCTCATGGCTTAAGCGTCAAACAAGCCCAATTATACTGCGTTTCATATAAACCCCTATGAAGCTTCGCTTCACCACTAAGGATGAAAATATTAAGCCATTTGTGTGTTTGAGGCATGTACAAATGTCCATAAAATGTATTTTCGTACTAAACTGCCTTTTTGGAGCTAGATTATACAGTGAGTGCGATTGATATCGGCATTTCGCACTGCTCAAGGGGTAATCAAGCTTCAAAAAGGAACATTGAATGAAAATCGGCATAGTTTGGATTGAGCATGGCAGCTGAACTGGCCGGGATAAAACAAGCGGCATGCCGATATATGCAACCGGCATTCACTGAGCTGACTGCGAGGAGCCGTGTGCGCGGATCTGCGGGGGCGAGGCCGTACACATTAGGGGTCTTTAAACTCAAGCGGGGACTGCACTGAGTCCACTGACTCAAATGCCGATTTTAAGAGGTTTTTTAATGAGTATTTTGCCTTTTGCACTGCTAAGCTTAAAGACCCCACATTAGCGGACGGGATCCGTCCAGCAGGGTACATCCATGCCGCCTTGCAATGCCGGCGCAGGAAAGGGCAGCCCGCAATAAGCCTGGCCAAGGGACGCATCCGCCATGCCCGGGGATGGAGAGCCAATGGCGTCGAAACTTGCCGGGATAAGACAAGTGAAATGTTGGCCGACATATGCAGCCGGCATTCGCTAACTGACTGCAGGGAGTCGTGTGCGCGCTATTGCGGGGGGTGAAGGCCGCGAGGCGTTCGTCTTCTCGACCCGGTCGTTCGCTGCAGTTCCGCCCGCCTTGATGGGTATACCGCTTTTCATCAAATGTTCCTTTTTTGGAGCTTGATTATCCATTGAGTGGTGCGAAATGCCGATCTCAGCATTTTGCACTCGCTGTACAATCAAGCTCCAAAAAAGGCAATTATATATGAAAAGCAGTATAGTTGAGGCTTAAGATAGCCTGCAAGGACTTGCGGAGCGCAATCCCCCTCTTCAAATGTCTGGAGCTGTGGCTTGCAGACGCCAGGCTGTGGGTTGTCAGCGCTATTCTTTAAGAATCCCCAGCATTTGGCTTGGCGCAACAATGAATGGCTTCTTGGGAAAGCGCTTTATATTGCCCGCGGCCAAATAAGCGCCGTGATTCCGCTTTCCAGCGCAATCTCATAAAACGCCAAGTCTTTCGTTTCAAACAGCGTTTCTCGGCTTGGCGCCGCGCCAACATAAATGCCATACCTTTCAGTCGCGTAAAGCATGCCGTTTATGTTGTCTTAAGGGAAAGGAGATTTATCCTCATAGGCTGGACTCTTTACCGCGGCGCTGATCTCATTATTGATTTCTTCAAGAGGCCAATCCTGTACTCCGCTTTCCCTCGCCGCTCTGCGCATTGACTGAAACGCGCCATAGCCGCTCTCTTTTGCCGGCATTCCCGACTTCTGCGCTGCAATCTCAAAGGTGATCTTGCGCTCTCTGACAACTATTTTCGATGCAGTAGAAGCTGCCATGCCGAAATCATTGCAAAGCGAGTCAAATTGCTTTTTTAAGTTTTAGTCCATATGGACGCTATTGATAGTGCCATAATATCACTCTCCCTACAGAAATTAAAACCGAAAAGTGAGAAATGCCGATATCGGCATTTCTCACTCGCCGACTAAGTCAAGCAAAAGATAACAATGGTATAAATATGATTGTAAAAGGCAGAAGAGGTATTTACAGCCCTCGAATTTTTTACAGGTATAACTTTTACTGGCAAAATAAAATAGCAATTGAGGAATTAAGCAACAAAAATAATCCACAAAGCTTTCGGCATTATTTGAATGCAGATTTGGACCAACAATAATGGGAGAGCTGAATGCATTAAAGAATTTTCTTTAGAACCTATAAATTGAGATAGTTTTGGCATCTGTAGAGCTAAGGGCTTTAACTGTCCTGGTTATTATCCAATGAAGAATTGAATAATCAGACATCAAAACTGGGCTTTCCACTGCAAATCAGTTTATATTCCGATTGCGCATTAGAGCTGGTGGATATTTGATTCCATTTATGATAGAATGCAGAAGGATGATGCCTATAGTCATTTGCTTCTTGAGAGAATGATTCCCATTCGCGCCAACATGCAGAACTGCGTCGCTATTATCCATAAATCCATAGAGCTTATATACCAAAATCGAAGAAATCCAGTAATCGTCAAGCATTTTAGGACTTGCTGATTTCCCGCCGGCTTATCCATAAGCGCGAATTTTCCATCACAAAATGGGGTTTTAGCTGCCCTCGCGCTTAATGGCTCTCTCGGAAGCATCTTGGGCAAGCCGCTATTAATATTGAAAGTGGATAATCAAGCTCCAAAATCGGTGCATTCTACTGAGCATCGGTATTAGCTGATTTCATAGCGCTAAGTCGCATTTTAATGGCCAGTCAAGCTCCGATATGGGTGCATTGACTGCAAATAGGCATATCTTTGAACATCCTAAGCAAGAACCTCCGTCAGGGCTATTGCGGTTTCTGCCAGCGCTTAGGGCTTTGCGAATTGCCTTTTTCTAAAGAAAGCATTCTTAATTTAAGGCGGATGATTTAATTGAGCTTGACCAATTTTTCGGTTGAACGCAAGCTTTTCAGCGATGACTTCACCATTACCTACAGTGTTGTCGGATCCGAAGGCGCTCATTATAAGATGACAGAATACTTTCCGGTTGGCAAGGCAGTGCATTTAAATGACGGGACTGTTTTAGCCAACGACATCAATCTTACGGAGTTCGAGCAGGGCCTGGCGCGCTTCGTAAGGCAGGGGTGGGCTTTAAATAGCATGAGCGGCCCGGAAATTCCGCGCATTTTGGAAGTGATAGAAGAGAATCGCACTGCATATATCATATGGGAGGATGTCCCTGGAGTTTCCCTGAAGGACGCTCCTTCATCTGGAGCAAAAAAGATTCCGGCTTTTGCCGCAGTCAACGCGTTAGCTCCGCTTTTTGGAGTTTCTGAAAGGGCGAGCAAGCAGGGCATTTTCTTGGAAATATCTCCTGAAACCATTATTCTGGCAGATGGAGGAAAGCTAGGCATAAATTCCATTTCTTCCTACAATTCATCCATGGACTCCATGGTCATGGGATTTGCAGGCAGCCTATACACTTTGATATCAGGCGAGCCGTTCGGAAACTCAAGGAGAAGGCTGAAGGAGATAGGCGTTGAAGCTCCGCCTGCATTGGACAACCTGATTTACGACTTGCTTTCAAGAAATCGGACGTTCTCGAGCATAAGCGATTTGGAGCATGCTGTAAGAGCTGCAGCTGGCATGGATTCCTTGGCGCAGAGTACGAAACGGTATGAGCCGAGTCCACCGCAAAAAGGAAAGGCCGACAACTCTCGAAAGATTGCCCTTGGGATTGCGGGCGGTTGCGGCTGCTTTCTGCTTATGTCGGCCATGATCCTGGCAATCATGTTTTTCGCCCTGTCTTCATTCAAGAAGGGTTCGCTCAATTATCCGGAATTTCCAGATGAAGGCGGCTGGGACGATTTCTGGGATGACGGCTATGATTATGGCTGGGACGATGATTATGGCTGGGATGATGATTTTGATTCGGATTGGGAAGAGAGCGTCTTTGACAGTTATGTGTTCGTAAACCCCGAGAATGAGAATGAAATATATGACGGCATGGTGCTAGAGACTGAAAGCGCAATATACTACAGATGCCAGGTGCAAAGCGGGGAAACATACGAATCTTTCTACTGCTTGGTGCGGGAGACTCCGGACGGCGCAAGGAAGATTCTGGCAAGGGATGTTTTTCCAGCATTCATGCAGTCAGATGGGGACGCTCTTTTCTATAGCGATGGATATGACGGATACTCCTTGTACAGGTTCGATGAAAGAAACGGCCTCAAGAAGCTGACCGACTTCAGCGCGGGATTCCTGCAGATCCGCGAAGGGTGGATCTATTATACAAACGGCGATGATTGGGATACTCTCTACAGAATGACGCTGGACGGGGAAACAGTGGAGAAGTTCAATGATGAACCTAGCTATGAGCTTATGATATACGACAGTTATATCTACTATGTAAGCGGAGACTATGCAGATATCATCTACCGCATGGATCTTGACCGTCCAAGCCAGGCAGGAGAGCCCTTCAATGAATCGAGCTCGTACAACCTGCGGCTTATGGGTGAAAACATAATCTACGTGAATTATGAGGACTATATGCTGGAAGTCATGAACTCAAGCGGCGCGGCCATACCGTTTCCTTACAGCGTGGACTCTTTCTGCTTCGATTGCGATTCGGAGTTCATATACTTCATAAGGGGAGATTCATATGAACTTATGTCATTAAGGATAAAGGGCGGGGATTTGTCCCTTATGACAAATCATGTCTGCTCGTATGTCAAGGCTGCGGGTGAATATGTATATTTCATCGACGATGAGCAAGACTATAAGCTCTGCAGGATAAGGGCGGATGGAACAGGAGGCGTAGAGATTGTCGACTTCGCGGAATAGGAAGAGAGGGAAGCGCTTGATGTGAAGGCAGAAATGGATGTTTTCTAAGGATTATGAAAAAATATGCTGCAAAAAGCCTGAAGATTAAGATTTGGAAAAAGTGCCCCTAATCATCGATAAGCTGTAAACTTTATTTTGTAAAAGGCGTATATTACGCTGAAGGATAAAATAACAACCGATCTATTTAGGAGGATGCATAATGAAAACTGAAAGGCTGAAGATCTTAGAACTCCTCGAAAGCGGAAAGATTTCTGCTGACGAAGCCGCCAAATTGCTTGAGGCTCTGAAAGTCAGCGCCACAGAACGGTTCTGGGATGAGGATTCCGCAAAAAACATCGAGGAGAAATTCACCAAATTCTCCCAAAATCTCGAAGGATTCTCTAAAGAAGTCGGCTCAAAGCTTGAATCCGCTTTCAAAGACATGGAGCCGAAGATCCGCTCCGCTACAAAGGTTGTAGTAGAGAAGACTGCGGCTATCGTCGAAGAGATATCAAAGTCGCTCAGCGAGACTCTGAAGAATCTGGACGAGAAGGTTCATGATGAATCCTGCTGCTGCGAAGATGAGTGCGAAGAGGAAGCTCCTGCTGATGAGGATGACAGCAAGCCAACTGAGAACTAGGCTGTGAATCTTTTTCTCTATCAAACGCACGATTAGGACGCGTTCAAAGATAAGCCAGCGGCAGTTATTTTTGAACGCTCCCTTAATTGCAGGATTATCAACTGAACTTATCAACGTTCCAGCCTCAAGTCGGACTATTGGCTTTATCAGCATCTTAGGCTTGGCGTTAATAGTCTTAACTCCGCTAAAGCAAGGAAGAGTTTCGTCTCTCATCGTTAGCTTGGCTTGGACGGCGCGAAGGGATCCTTGAGGATCCCTTTTTTGTTGCGGCATTTACTGATTTGCATTTGAACCCCTATGACGCTGCGCTTTACCGCCAAGGTTGTAAGAAGCCGAATATATACCGATTTTCATTAGATGTTCCTTTTTTTGTTGATTATCCATTGAATGGCGCGAAATGCCGGTACCAGCATTTCGCGCCATTCAATGAATAATCAAGCTCCAAAAAAGCGGTTTTCCATGAAAAGCAGTATAACAGCAGAATGTTGAAGCTCAGCGTCAGATTTTAACAAGCATCAGCGTTTAATGGCTGGCTTTATCAAGCCCCGCTGGCGCCTTTTCACTAAAGCGCCTATTGTGATCTTGACTGTACAGCTGCTCAGTGGACAGTCAAGATCAAAGATAGGCGCCGCTGAATGCAATCGGCATATTGCTTTGACAATTCACGCTTAATGCATTTAACACTTATTCCGCTTATCATCATTAAGCGGCTGCCTTGCCGATCGCGTCTTCAGGTTTCTTTCTTAAGAGCTTATCGAAATCGTCCTTTCCAATTGCCCCCATCAACACCACAAATGCGCAAAACATGCCTAGGAGAGCTGCAATGCCTGCAAGAAGCCCGATTTTCGCTCCGAGAAGCGGGAATAGATACCTGTTTGCAAGAAACTTAACTGTAAGACCAGATGCCGCAGCGGCTATAACTGGTTTTACCAGCCAATTGGTAAAATCTAGGTCAATGTGGATGCTTTCGTAGATTTTTCTGATCTCAAGGCCGCAGGATGCTACAAGGCTGGTGAACCACCCTAGCATGAAGGCGTTTATGCCTCTTTCGGGAACTAAGAAGTATATGAAGAGTATGTTTATCAAGGATGAAAGCAGGCTTACCTTAAAGATGAACACCTGGTGCCCTAGTCCGTTGAGGACTCCGGAAAAGATTATTTGAATATATAGAAACGGGCACATGACGCCCAGAATGAAGAGCATGTTGCCGATTGGCTGATTGTAGATGGCCAATCCAAGCTCATTCGGAAAAATCAAAAAAAGGCTCGCCGCCCCAATGCCGGATATCGAAGCGAACAGCACTGACTTGGAGACAGTGGGGCGGATGCTTCCGAGCCTATTTAAAGCGGCCGCTTCCGAGACTGCTGGCACAAGCGTTATCGACAGGGAAGTCAAAAGCGCCGTAGGGAAATATATCAAGGGCATCGCCATGCCCGAAATCTGCCCGAACACGGACATGGACTGGCTAGCGGTCAGTCCGTGCAGCTGCAGGCGCTGGGGTATCAGTATATTTTCAAGCGTAGCGAGCAATGAGCTTACGACTCGATTGGCCGTAAGCGGGACAGCCATGGACATTATCATGGTCAACGCAGCTGAGGGTGAGATTGTCGGGCGCTTGGTCAGGCGGTTAATAGACTTGAATCTTCTGTAGGAGATGAGAATGTAAAGAAACGAAACCACTTCTTCGCAGACTATGCCTATAACGGCGACAGCGCAGGCATACTCAAGCCCGCGATGGATGAAGAGCCCTGCCAAGAAGTAGATGGCTATCATTCGGACGCACTGCTCCAGCACTTGATTTATCGCAGGAACCAAGGTTTCCTGCAAGCCGAGGAAGAAGCCTCTGATGCATGTGCCCGCCGCCATGAACGGGAAAGCCAATGACAGTATCCTCAAAGACAAAAGGGCTCTTATGTCCTTGAAAAAGTAAATGCTTACCGCTTCAGCCGAGAAGTGCAGCGTAACGCTCAGAGCAAAGCCTATCCCTGTAGTTATGAGGATGGCCTGCTTGAGCACCCTGCCCATGTTTCCATATTCACCCTTGGCGCGCTCCGCTGCGATAATCTTTGAGATTGTAGTGTTGAAGCCGGAGCACGCTATGCTCCATGCCAGCGCGTAGACCGGCATTATGAGCTGGTAAAGGCCCATCCCTTCCGCGCCAAGGATGTTCGACATGTAGATGCGGTATACGAAGCCCAAAAGCCTGGTTATGACTCCTGCTCCGGTAAGTATCAGCGCGCTCGCGACTATGCCCTTTTTTCGCATTAAGCATTTCCTCCGCTACAAGCCAAGACTTGCAATAAGCGCCTCGCCCTGGCCTGCAAATAATAAAGAGCTGTTTTGTTGATGTCGACGCATGAAAAAAATCTAGTCAATAATCTTTCCAAAGAGGGCATCACATCTGTTATTAGGATTGTATGCTAGCCTATGATTGTACTAGTCGCGTCATAAGCAAAATATTAAGAGAAGTTTGGAAATGCCTTGTTTAGTTGTCTTTGCGTTTTGACTTCACTTATACCGATGCGCATCAGCTCCGATGGTTGCTGAATGCAGGACGCAATCCGCAACCTAAGAACGCGGCGGATCTTCCTGAAAGGTGATAGTCGCAATTGTCATTGATTTACCGTTGAGATATAGTAGCATATCTACAGTTAGATTTCAAAGTTTGCTGATATTGTAAATCAATGGTTGTTGCGACTATCACCTCCTGAAATGATCTAAATCAGCCATGTCGAGCCTGACTGCGAGATTTCCGCTCTGAGTCCGCACACGCCGAGAATCCGCCTGAGACGATATTGGCGCAGGCGCCGCTTGAAAAACCCGCCGCCGCATGGCTGAATGCCGTCGGCTTTGCCGATAGCGGAGGGAGGCGCTAAGAATGCTAGAGAGGCTAGCCAAGGAAAAAACCCCGGCAAATCAAGGCTTCTATCAACGGAGGACGCCGACCGTGGCGAAGATCTGAATATCTGACTTGAAGGATAATCGACATGCAGCTAAATCACCTATTTTAGAGCTTGAATGTCCACTTTCAAGGTGCGAAATGCCGATATCCTCATTTGGCCCTCTCTGAATAGCCAAGCCCCCGAATAGGAGCTTTCATATGCAAATCAGTTTATATCCCTATGATGGCGGAAAGTCTTGGCGCGGTTTCGGCAGTCAGGAAATATCCATCCCTCAAAATCATAGCGGCGCCGCTCTGAAGGGCTGCCTCGCCGCTTCTATCCCTTTCCGCCAGGAAGGAACGCCTGCCGCATAGGTGAAGAAATTACAGCAGAAAGCATAGGGAGGATTCCGGACTCAAGCCCCTTCTCTGATGGGAATGCGCAGAGGCGTAGGAGCGTCGCCTAGGCGGAGGCTAAGCTGACACTTTCGACATAATAGCCGTTTCCTTTGGCTCAAATTTATCCGGAAGCGAAAAGCCCGGATTGGGCGTTGCAAAGGATGGGAAGGGGTTCAAAAAGAGTGAAAGAGGAAAACGAAGCAGGGATCGCCACTTCAGAAAATTTCCTCGCCGGAAGGCGCCGCTTGAAGGGGGAGGCCGTGGCGCAGAGAAAAGCGAGCCGGGGAAGATGGAAGCGGATGAAAAGGCAGAAGCCGCCCCAGCCGAGGCGGCTTCTGCCATGACCTCCTGGCATGCTTTTTAGCATGCCAGGAGGTCATGGAAAACGCGGGCGCAGTTGCATAATTGGGTTGCAGGGTGGGAGAAAGGCTCGCAACTCTTCTGAAGTGAGGGGGAACGCGACGAATCCCACAGAAGGTTCGAACGCCTGCCGCCATTGGAAGAAAAGGACGGCAGACTGGGAGCGATGGCTTTAAATCTTGAAGATTCAAATGCATCCTTCTCATAGATTCACCAAGAATTCGGAAGCCGCAGAAGGCCGAGCGAAAAGCTGGAATCCAAGCCTGTCGGCGGCTCCCATCCGCTTGCGCGGCGAAAAAGCCGCATCCGTGAGCCTCCTTCGCCCAGGCTGCCGGAGCAGGTCTGGAACGCGAGCAGGCTCTGAGAGCCAGGCTGCATTCAAAATTCCAAGCGTTTCAGACGCTTCAGCCTGAACGGCTCGCCGCATTCAAGAAGCTGTCTTGAATTGATATTTCGGGATCAGAACAGGGATTGCTTTGCCCCATCTCCTTAAATGGCGCAAATAAATATGAATCCGGTTTCAGGCAATTTCAAAACGCTCCCCCTCTATGGACATGTCCAGTTCTTCAACGGACTCGGTGCTGGAGAAGCGCAATCTTCCCCGCATGGAGGCGGATTGCATGCTGATAATAGAGCGTCTTGCTCAGAACAGCGATTTTCTATGCGCAAAAGAATGGCTTTTTTAAATAATCATCATCCATTATCACGCAAGCAATCGGATTAAGCAGTAAAATCGAAGGCTAAACGTTCAAAAGTTCTATGCTTCTCATTGTTTTGCGTAAATTTTACTTTTACTAGGCGCAGGTTAGATTCATCCCTCAAAGCTTTATTTTTACCATCCTCAAGCATTGCAGAAAATGAGAGTCTTCGCCGTCGCCGCTGAGGTTCCAAAGCGCCTTTAAGCCAACTGCCATCTTGTATTGTAAGAGCTTATAATGTTATACTTGAAAACGGAGAAAAAGCTGTTTGCCAGGTTTTCCTAAAGCGCCAAGTTGATTTAAGAGTCTGGCGATGTGAAAAGCAATCTTTGGATGAAGACGGCCTCATCTTTCTTGCCTAAAACCAAACTGCCTAGAAAGAGCGCTTCGGCGCAGGAGGCGCAAGCTCTCAAGCCATGGATGCATTCTCCTATTTTCGTTTGAAAAGCTCAGAGCTGAGAATTTCATCTAAGATTAGGAGAATGGCGCCTGTTGCTCTTGAGACAAAAAATAGTGTTGCATATTGTCTAAAGTTTGAACGCTTGAGGTTGAAATTCGCCTTTGCCTGCGCCGGCCAAGAATAGCACGGTCGATTTTGGCCGGCGCAGGCAAGGATGAATTTTTGAGCTTTTCTCAATTGGCGGCAATGCCATGGCAGGCATCCTCGCGGGTTGCGGGTGGGGGAGCCGCGAACGCAAATTTACCGGCTGCCAAAGAAAAGGCGAGCTTGTTTCGTAAGTTTAAGGAAATTTACGCCCCAAGCAAGACATAATTGAAAGGGAGCACTTAGATGGAAGCAAACTACACTATATCTCGAAGCGATGCGGTCAGACTAATGACAAACATCCTTTACAACGTGGAGAAAGTCATCATCGGGAAGCGCTTTGCCATTGAGCTTGTTATAAACGCCATGATATGCCAGGGCCACATCCTGATAGAGGATGTTCCCGGAGTGGGAAAGACAAGCCTTGTATCCGCGCTAGCGAAATCAGTTGCATGCTCGTTCAAGCGGATCCAATTCACACCTGACATAATGCCCAGCGATATTACCGGATTCTCAACCTTCAGCTTGAAGACAAATGACTTCGAGTACAAGCCGGGGGCGGTGATGAGCCAGTTTATACTTGCTGATGAAATCAACCGCACATCTCCCAAGACTCAGTCCAGCCTTCTTGAAGTGATGGAGGAGAACCAAGTGACTGTCGACGGGATAACATACGCCGTGCCTCGTCCGTTCATGGTGCTGGCAACTCAGAACCCGGTCGAATACTTGGGGACGTATCCCCTGCCTGAGGCCCAGCTTGACAGATTCTTCATGAAGATATCCCTGGGCTACCCAGAGCCGTCGGAGGAGAGCCGGATGCTCGGCAGGTTCAAGTATGGAAGCCCGCTGTCCACCCTCCTGCCAGTGACCGACGGCATATATATTACCGCGGTTCAAAACCTGGCGGAAACTATTTATGTAGATCACCAGTTGCACGATTACATCGTCGACATCGTGAGAAACACCAGAATGCAGGATGAAGTGATACTGGGGGCAAGCCCCAGGGCGTCTTTGTACCTGTTCAAATCCGCGCAGGCCTGGGCCCTGTACAATGGCAGGGAGTACGTGGTTCCGGACGATATCATTCAAATGGCGCCGTACGTGTTGGAGCATAGGATAGTTATGCGACAAGAAGCGCGGCTCAAAAAAATAACCGCGTCGATAATAGTCGAGCGGGCGCTTGAAAGCGTGAGAACTCCGGTCATATGATAAAAAATCGAATCTTTTATGCTTTCCTGGCAGCCATATCATTTGTCCTAGTGTACTTTGACAATACCAGAACCGCCTATGCCATGCTCTACTCCGTATTGCTTTTGCCGGTGGCGTCCATTTTAATGGCAGTTTTGTCGCTCTGGGCCCTTCAGGTGACCGACAGCGTGGACAAAGAGCTCATCTTAAAAGGCGAGGAGACTAAGTACAGGATAAATATCAAAAATATGAGCTTTTTATACAATCCTGGAGTGACATTGACATTTCCCAAATCCCGGCTGGGCTTGTCATCAACAGCTCGGGCTACGACGTTTTCAATCAGCTCTCACGAGGAAAGAGAATTGTCATTCATTTTATCCTGCAAGTACAGAGGCGTGTATGACATCGGGCTTGAATCGGTGCAGACGAAGGATTTTCTGGGATTATTCAGCCTTAAAAAACGCTGGAAAGGCAAAAGGCAGCTGGTAGTTTACCCTAGGGTTATAGAGCTGGACAATCTCCCTCTGTCTCTCAACTTGATGAATAAATCCTACTCGCGATATGCAATGAGAGAGGAAGACTATTCAGCCATTTCAGATGTGCGCCCATATGAGCCGAATGACAGCATGAAGAGGATACACTGGAAGCTCTCGGCTAAGAGAAATTTTCTCATTGTCAAGAACTTTGAAACATCAGCCCTTAATTCGACAGCCATATTTATTGACTCAGGCAAAATGGAGGGGACTCCGCCAGATATAGTGGCGGCTGAAGACAAGCTCATTGAGATAGCTGTTGCTGCCGGGTACTGGTGCCTTAAGAAACAGATTCCGGTGGACATGCACTACAGCGTTCGCAGATTCGTGTCTGCGGCGAATATCATGGATTTCGACAAGATTTATTCATTGGCGGCATTTTTGGAGTTTCAATATGATTCACAAATAGCAGACATGCTTTTGCCTTTTTTGAATGAGAAGACCAACCCGCTGAACATTTTGGTGCTTGCATCAACTTTGACCGATGAATTCTTTGATATAATGGCTAGGCTGCATCATTTCGGCCATCATGTGATTTTAGGCTATGTGAGCAGCTCCAGAGAAAGCGGCAAAAACAGAGAGATCTTCTCAATGCTTCTGGATATGGGCTTGCTGTGCATGAACATAGATATTGGCGACGATATAAATGACTATTTTTGATCCCGCTCCATCAGGCGCGGAAAAACCCGCTCCATCAGGCGCGGGAAATCCCGCTCCATCAAGCGCGGGACTTGCGGGAGGCGATAGGTATTCGTAAAGCTGAAGAGTATTTCTTTTCCCTGCCGCTTTGCGGCTTGCTGACTTTTTCGCTCAGCTTCACCATCTTAAACGCCACTATCATCCCTGTTTCGATGAAGGTTCTGATTCTTGCAATACTAGGCTACTTGGTCTTGTATGCAATCATATTTTACAACCACTACACGTTTCTGGCGTTTTTGGCTTTGCTTGCGGCATCAGCATCCTTCATTTACTTCAATAGGGTGGAAATGACGCAGGCTGACGGGATTCTCTCGGAAATCATGGCGTACGCCGAAGAGGTGATGATGTTCATCCGAGGCTACACGCCTTATGACGAGAGCTACGGGACTGCTTTGACGGTGGTTATCTGCGGGTTCATGACGTTTTACATGATACTTGCGGTATATGTTACATTTCAATTCTATTTCGTCGCCATTCTGGGATTCGGAACATTTGCGGTGAACTGGATCATGAACTATAGAAGATCCGAAATGGGGTTCATGATTTTCCTTTTCTGCTTCCTCGTGCTCGTTTTGAAGAAGCTTAATAAGAAAAGGCAGAATAAAAACGTCTTGGCTATGTACATGACTCCTGTATGCTTGATTGTGGTAGCGGCGTCATATGCGCTTCCCCACAGGCAGGCAAAATGGGACAACGGCGCAGCCATGGAATTTTTCAATGATCCTCTGTCCGCGACAAGCGATTTTTTCTATTTCATGTTCAACCCAAAATATTTCAGCTTCCAGACAACTGGATTCGAGAACAACAGCGGCCGCCTGGGCGGCAGCATCTCGCTGAATAACAGGTATATAATGGAAGTGCGCACAAGCCATCCCACTTATCTTGCGGGAAGCATTCGGGATACATATACAGGCTATTCCTGGACAAACAAGGATGGGGAGTTCGATGAGCCTTACAACCGCTCAGCCGCCCAGTCTGAGTTGACTGAATCCCGATTGAGCCTTCCATTTACAGTTGATTTCACCAACGTAGAGATAAATATAGGGGAGAGCCGTACAGGAACTCTTTTTCGGCCTATGAAAAGCTTCGATGTGGACATCGAAAGCGATCTTGACATATATGCGAATGAACTTGGAGATCTCCGCATGTCTGACGTCTTGCCGGCAAACAGTTCGTACTCGTTCCAATACTTGGATGTGGACTATGCCAGTGAAAATGTAAAGAGCGTCTTGCGCCAGTCATACAGGGGCATATATCTCGAAGCGGCGCAAAATGACATGTATTATGAGCAGTACAGGCAAAGATATGGAGAAGAATCTGGATGGTCAATCATAGAGGAGCCTTCAATTGCTCTTGAGGAGATATGGGGCCAGTGGGAGTCTGTTTATCGTGAAGGCCAGAGCAGAAGATCGAACATTCTTCTGCCATCCCAGTACTTTGCGAATACTTTGGTGCCATACGCAGAATATGTGTATGAAAATTTCACTGAAGTGCCTGAAACTTTGCCTCAGAGGGTCGTTGATCTGGCGCGCGAGATAACTGCAGGCGCACTGAACAACTACGACAGAGCCAAGGCGGTAGAGGATTATCTTGTACAGTTCCCTTATACCTTAACTCCCGGACCGGCTCCGAGGGATCAGGATTTTGTGGACTACTTCCTATTTGACGGCAAAGAGGGATATTGCACCTACTATGCTTCAGCGATGGCTGTAATGTGCCGGACGCTTGGCATCCCGTCGAGATACATGGAAGGGTATATACTTCCAACAAAGGCGACAAGGCCGGGGGTCTACACTGTTACAAACCTGCAAGCCCACGCATGGGCTGAAGTCTACCTTGAAGGCTTTGGATGGACTCCGTTTGAGGCTACGGCGCCCTATAGCTACAGCTTCAATGAGAAAGAGGCGCCTGCAAGCGACAGCATATTCACGCCGGATTTCGCATCCGATCCGGATTATTTGGATTATATAGAAGACATGATTGGCTACAATGCCAGCGACTACGTGCCGGCCGCCAGGCCTACTGCCGCGCCTCAAGGCTCTTCGGCGAAGAATTACATTCCGATTTTCGTTGCGATTGGCGCGTGCGCCGCCGGCTTTCTCGGTTTCTGCCTGCTGGTTCTTAAGGGAAGCCTGGCAATTGAGTCAGAAGCCAGGAAGGTGAGGCGGATGACGCTGAACCAGCAAGTGATTGAGCATTACAAGGGCATAATAAAAATGACGAGATATTATCATTACCCAATGATTAACAATGAAACCCCGGCTGCGTATTCGGCGAGGGTGGGAAAGCGCTTTGCTTTTAAAAATGACATGATATTTATAAGGGATCTCACTCAGATATACTACAAGGCCAAATATGCGAACACCGAGGTTCAAAGGGGGGACGCAGAGCTGCTTTCGTCTTGCAGGAAGGAGCTTCTGGCATTCATACGCACAATGAGATCGGCGCCAGTTTTCATTTGGAACAGATACATCACTAGAAAGATTTGAGGCTAATGTACCTAAAAAGGTTGGAAATGGCTGGATTCAAATCATTTCCTGAAAAAATCCGCCTGGAATTCAACGACGGCGTAACCGCCGTCGTTGGGCCCAATGGCAGCGGGAAAAGCAATATATCGGATGCTATCAGATGGGTGCTTGGAGAGCAGAGCGCCAAAAGCCTGAGAGGGTCGAAAATGGAGGATGTCATTTTCGCAGGCACAGAGAACCGGAAGTCTCTGGGTTTTGCCGAGGTTTCAATGATAATTGACAACTCTTCCAAGCTTCTTCCCTTGGACTACGCCGAAGTCACTGTAACGAGGCGGATGTACCGATCCGGAGAGGGCGAGTACAAGATTAACGGGAGCCTATGCAGGCTTAAGGATGTGCACGAGCTGTTCATGGACACCGGAATAGGCCGCGAGGGATATTCGATAATCGGACAGGGCAGGATAGAAGAGATATTAAGCGCTAGATCAGAGGACAGGAGAATGCTCTTTGAGGAGGCGGCGGGGATTGTCAAGTACAAGATGCGCCGCCAAGACGCCTGCGCGAAGCTCGAGAAGGAAAAGCAGAACTTGGTGCGGGCCGATGACGTGATTAGAGAGCTGAGCCTCCAACTGGGCCCGCTTGAGTCTCAGTCCGAAAAGGCGAAGAAATACCTCGAGCTGAGAGACGAGCTTAAGGCAGTGAAAGTGAGCGCGTTTTTGATTCAGATAGAAGCTTATGAAAGGCAGCTTGAAGAGTTGTGCGAGCAGTCTTTGGTGCTTGCGGCGCAGCTTGAGAGCGAAAAAGTGAAGCAGGAATCCTTGAACGAGCGCTATGAGAGGCTTAAGTCAGATGAAGCGGAAGAAGATGAGCTTTCAAAGAAAGCGGCTGAAAAGCGCTTGGAAATAATATCTTCAAATGAAGTTTTGACTGTAGAGCTAAAAGTGACCGAGGAGAAGATAAGGCAGCTTCAGTCTTCAGAAGAAAAGCTTAAAAAGCAGATTGCAAAATGCGAAAAGCAAATTTGGAAAGTAAGCGTTGAACTGGAAGATGAGGTTTCAAGGACTGATGAGGCGGAGTCTTGCCTGAGGCTTAAAAACGGCGAGCTGGATAAGCTTAAAAGCTTGCTCGAAGAGCTTAATGCAGCCATGGATGAGAAGGATCAAGGCATTGACGCAGTAAATGCGAGGCTTCTGGAAGAGACTGAAAAAGCTGCCGCTCTCAAGGGAAGCATCCAGAGAATAGAAGATCAATTGGAGCGCGCTGATGAAATGAAAGAAGATGCCCAGGTCGAGCTTGCCCGTGTCATTGACGGCAAAGGCAGAGTTTTCTCAGATGCGGCGGCTCAGAGGGAGCAGTTCTCAAAGGTGGAGGAAAGCTCCTTGAAACTGGAGCAAAGCATGAGGGCTTTAAGCTCAGAGCTGGATGAAGTGAACGCATCTTTAAACGAATCTTACACCAGGGCTGCCGTAGCTTTGAAAAAGCTGAGCGAGAGCGAATCCAAAAAAAAGATTCTAAAAGACCTTGAGGCTGATTTTGAAGGATATAATAAAAGCGTAAAGGCTGTACTTAAACGCAAGCAAGCCCGGCCTGAGGAATTCTCAGGAATATGCGGCGCTGTGGCTGAGCTGCTTGAAACTCCCAAGGAATATGAAACGGCCATAGAGATAGCTCTGGGATATGCAATGCAGAATATAGTCGCAAGAACTGAGCAAGACGCAATGGCCGCAATTGAATACCTGAAGCGGAGCAGGCAGGGAAGAGCGACATTTCTGCCTTTGACTTCCATTAAGCCCCATGACCTGAAGTCCAAGGCGAGCCTGCTTATGGAGAAGGGCGTTGCAGGGGTCGCAAAGGATCTCATCAGCTTCAGTCCTGAATATGAAAATGTATTCTCAAACCTTTTGGGAAGCGTAATTATAGTTGACAACTCAATTAACGCTTCCACGCTCTCATCCAAGTACCACAGCGCGTACAAGCTTGTAACCCTTGAAGGAGAGCTTTTTAGCACCGGCGGATCGATAACTGGAGGAAGCGTTTCTAGCCAAAGCGCGGGAATCTTCACTAGAGGCCGCGAGCTCAAAGAGCTGGAGAAGGACATCGCCGCAAGCCGTCTGGAGTCCGGCCTGGCTCAAAGCGAGATAGACTCTTTAAAAAGCAGGAAGCAAGCCGTCAACAGCCTGATAGCAGACGCAAGGATAAAGCTTCAAGAAACTCTCCTGGAGAAAAACAACCTTTCAAACAAATGCTCTCAGCTTGAAACCGAGCTTGATCAGCTGGGGAAAGAAGAGCTTGCTCTGAACGCCCAAATTTCGCAAGCCGTCCAAGCGGGCGTCTCAGCCAGGGAAAAGCTGGGCAGCTTAAGGGATGAGCTTGATGCCGCTGAAGCTGCTATCGCCGCGGTAAAGCGGCAAATAGACGAATACCAGTTCAGCGCCGCTTCCGATAAAAGCAGGAAGGATGGCATCTTGCGCGAGATTTCGGATCTGAGGGTTGGGATTGGAGGCCTTGAGGAAAAGCTTAGCGCCTGCAGGCAAAGCGCCCAGCGTCTCGGCGCCGAGATGGAGTCAAGCAGGCAGGAGCTTTCGGAGCTTTCCAAGGAACTTGAAGAAAACCTCGCCCTGCGCTTTTTAAAAGAGGAGTCGCTGGTGGGTATCAAGGCTTCATTGGAGGAAGGTTCGCAGGCATTGTCTGCCTGCCTTGTTGACCAGGGCGAGATAGATGCCCAAAGGAGCAAAACGCGCTCAGCAATTGAAGACTTGGAAGCCAGAAGGCGGGAGCGAATAGAGTTCATCGGCAGCCTAAGCAACGACATTTCCAAGCTGGAAATGAAGATTGAGCAGGTTGAAGCCGACAACAGGCGCTTATTCGACGAGATGTGGGATGAGTACAAGATAACTCCGCAGTCGGCGAAGGCCTGCGAGCCTGTCGATAAGCCTGCAAGCCAGCTTTCCAGGGAAGAGAGAAGGCTTAAGGAAGCGATAAGAGGCTTGGGGGATGTCAATGTCGGGGCGATTGAAGAGCATCAAATCGTGAAGTCGCGCTATGACTTCTTGCATGCTCAGCGAATGGACATCCTAGAGGCAGAGGAGAAGCTGAAGGCGGCAATCAAGGATCTTACGGAACTCATGGAGAAGCAGTTCAAAGAGCAGTTCGCTTTGATATCGCTTAACTTCGGGGTGGTCTTTAGGGATATGTTCGGTGGCGGGCGAGGAGAGCTCAGACTGACCGATGCGGATAGCGTCCTTGAATCGGGGATTGACATCGTAGCGCAGCCGCCCGGAAAGAATCTGCAGAGCCTGTCCCTGCTTTCTGGAGGAGAGCGCGCGCTTGCGGCAATGGCGCTTCTTTTTGCGATACTTCGCATGAAACCCTCGCCATTTTGCGTACTTGACGAGATTGAAGCGGCGCTTGACGACGCCAATGTAATCAGGTTCGCAAACTACATCAAGCGCATATCATCTTCAACTCAGTTCATACTCATAACGCACCGCAAAGGGACAATGGAGGCGGCCGACGTCTTATACGGGGTTACAATGCAGGAGCGGGGCGTCTCAAAGCTTGTGTCGGTAAAGCTCTCGGGACAGGGATATGAGCCTGAGGCAAGAGTCTTTGCCTGAGCTTGACGATACTTCTGGCTTTATACTGATGAGAAATGAAAGTTTCGGTTTTGGAGCTTGACTGTGCGGCGAGTGCGATTGATATCGGCGTTTTGCACCGCTCTATGGATAATCAAGCTCCAAGATCGGAGCGTTTGACTGCAAATCGGTACATCTATGAAAGGATATCAAAGATTGACAGAAGGGAGAATGCGCTGGCGTTGCGCCTTCAAAAGCATTGATTTTGAAGTGGGAATGAATAATCCTTCAGGCAATTAAGCGCAAAAAGGACAGATGGAGCCAGAAAGCAAAGAAGAGAAAAAGGGATTTTTCAAAAAGATAAAAGACAGCCTGTTTAAAACCAGACAATCAATAATGACTGGTCTTGAAGGAGTTTTAAAGAAGTTCACCTCTATAAACGAAGAACTCTATGAAGAGCTGGAAGAACTGCTGATACTCTCAGACATTGGCGTTTCAACCGCAGAGCAGCTGACTTCGAAACTGAGAAGCCGCGTAAAATCTGAGCGATTGAACGACGTCTCGGCGGTCAAAGGCATTCTTACAGAAGAAATAGCGAAAATTCTTGAAGCGGATCAAAGGCCTGCAGACTACGATTCTCCGACCATAGTGCTTGTCATGGGAGTAAACGGAGCGGGCAAGACCACAAGCATCGGAAAGCTTACGAACCTTCTTAAGTCTCAGGGGAAGAAAGTAATTGTAGCTGCAGCCGATACATTCCGCGCCGCTGCAATTGATCAGCTTGAAGTATGGTGCAAGAGGAACGGCGTCGATATGATAAAGCATCAAGAGAAATCGGATCCGGGCGCAGTCGTCTTTGACGCCGTTGCGGCGTTTAAGGCCAGAAAGGCTGACATTTTGATTGTTGATACGGCAGGAAGGCTTCAGAACAAGAAAAATTTGATGGAAGAGCTGAAGAAGATATTTAGGATCATAGACGCTCAAAGCGGTGGCGCCCAACTGGAAATCTTGCTTGCAGTTGACGCTACCACAGGCCAGAACGGGCTCCAGCAAGCGAAGCTGTTTAATGAAGTCGCTGAAATATCAGGAATAATACTGACTAAGCTGGACGGGACGGCAAAGGGCGGAATTGTAATAGCCATTCAAAATGAGCTTCACATACCTGTGAGATACATCTGCACAGGAGAGGGCATGGATGATATCCAGCCTTTCAATCCGAAGATGTTCTCGGAAGCAATTTTCGGGGATTTATAGAAAGCGCGCGAAGAAAGCGCGGCGCATCAGATGCTGTTTCCTGGCATTGGGAGCTGAATGGAGCGCTGCGCCTGTTTTATTACGCTAGGGGGGACGGCATGGCAATAGACAGGCTCAAAATACTTAAAATGTTGGAAGAAGGAAAGCTGACAGCCGAGGAAGCGGCCATCATTTTGGATGCGTCTTCGCCATCCCAAAATGATGGCGGGGGATTAAGATTCAAGCCGTTTAAGGAGTTTTCAGACTCAAACTCCAGTCAAGGCGGAGGATTCATATCCAGCAGTTATTCCAGCTCAGGCGCGGGTCAAAGCCAATCTTCGTCATCTTCCGCATCAGGCAGCAGCGGAAGAAAAAGCCAGGCATTGGGCGGCGGAATCGGAATGAGCCAGACATTGGGCGGCGGAACCGGAATGAGCCAGAGACTGGGCGGCGGAACCGGAATGAGCCAGGCGCTGGGCGGTGGAACTGGAATGAGCCAGTCTCTTGGAGCAAATATGTCTTTTAGCAGCTTTGACGATTTTTCGGACTCATTTAATTCAAGTTTCTCCAGCTTCTCCGGAAGCATCGATTCTGTTTCGTCGTCATCATGCAATGTCTCAGGAAACGGCGAAAAACGCTTTGAAATCAGCGTGAGTCCTGGGGACAATGAGCTTGCGCTTTCAGGGGCAAGCGGAGAGATAAAGGCTCATGGCTATAATGGGGACAAACTGGCGCTGAAAATCAGCTACAAAGTTAAAGATGCAGCAGGAAACATTGATTTCCTCAAGACGGATAATATCTATAGCTTGAATTTCGACAGGGAGAAATTTGAAAGCTTGTCTATAGACGCTTCCATTCCTGAGAGATCATTTCGCTCTATAAGCGTATCAGCGGAAAAAAGCTCTGTCGAACTGGCATCAGTATATTCAGCGCTCATATTAGTTTCAAGTCAAGAAGGAAGCGCCAAACTTAAAGATGTATACGCTGATAATATAAAAGTCTCATGCGGGAAGGGGACTCTTGCCTTAAGGGATATTTCCTCAAAAATCTTGGAGGCTGACAACTTAAACGGGCAGATTGACGCGGCGCTTGTTGACTGCGCGATGATGAAGCTGACAAGCGCGAATGGCTCGCTAAAGGCTAGCGCGGTTGAGTTTTCCAGCTTTAAAGAGTATCTATGGGAACTTCAGTCAGCTGGAGGAAAGCTTGAGGCGAACCTTCCGTCTGCCTCTGATATTGGCTATCATATAAAGGCCAGCGCATCCTCCGGCTCTGTGAATATAGGAATGCCTAAGATGGTTTTCGCTAGCGGCACGAATGCGCTGACTGAAGCCATAAGCCCAGATTTTGAAAAAAAAGCTAAGAAAGTTAAACTGGCCCTTAAATCTTCAAATGGAGACATAGCGGTGAACTGACCGAGTGTTGCGGTGTCTTGAACTGTGCGCCCCTTCTCCCCCTCGATCTAAGAAACGCCCTTTTTAGGGCGTTTTCTTGTACTTCCGCTTGATGCGCAGTCAAAGACCTGCCTATGGTTTTGAAGGACTGTTTTTTACGCGAATTTTCATGCTCTGAAACGCCCATTCCTCAGTTCGGCCTTAACTGTTTTGTAGGTTGCCGCTCAAATGTTTCAGCGCTGATCCCAAGAGCGCTGGCATATAAATTTACCTGTCATCAAATACAGTATCTTATGCTTAATTTATTTCCAGAGCCAGCTGTTTATTCTCCTCATCCATTCTAGCCTCAGTACCTGTGATGTCGCTCCTTAATAAAAATTTCTCAAGAATATACCTATTTTCATCAAATGCTCCTTTTTGGGGGCTTTGATTTTCCATTGAGCGGTGCGAAATGCCGATAGCTGAATTTCGCACTTTGTATAGTCAAGCTCCAAAAAAGCAGATATCTATGAAAATCAGCATATCTTCCGGCAATCCTTCTCCTAAGAACACAATCAATCCAATAACTTCAACAATTTTAAATCAATTTCTATACTGAAATCTATACAACAATTTATCAATAGTTAAATCGGCGCTCTATACTTTTGTAGAGTATTTAGAAAGCATATCTATACGAATGACGATTGTTTGTTAGTTTCAACTGAGATATCATGTAATAAGTAACAATAAAGATGTAACAATTAACAATGCTTCTTGTTCAAAGCGGTTGGTTCTCACTTTTCAAGCAGGGAAGAGGTAGAACGATGGGTGATATTAATCCAAAGGATGTCTATGAGTTTGACGAAGTGTACGAGCGTTTGTTGGAAATGGATCTAAACGGCGTGCCGGGCTTGACAAAAGGCCTAAAGAACGTTCCCCCGGCAAAAGACCTTGTGCGGCTTGACGGCAAGACTGCCATTGTCACCGGGGGATCCCGCGGTTTGGGATTGGCGATCGTCAATCGCCTTGCAGAAGCAGGAGCTAATGTAGTCATTGTTGATTTGGCGGTAGAGTTTGCGGAGTCAGCGGTTGCGTATCTCTCAACGAAGAATTACCGGGTAAAGTTTTTTAAAGCAGATGTGCGGGACTTGAAACAGATTCAGGAGGCAGTTGATTTTACGGTTAAGGAATTCGGCAGCCTGGACATTTTAATCAACAACGCCGGGCTGTGGAAAATCAAGCACTACTATGATTTCACAGAAGAAGATTGGGATCTGATCGTGGATGTGTGCCTGAAGGGAACATTCTTCTTTACCCAGGCTGCGGCTAATCAGATGGTGAAGCAAGGTACAGGCGGCAGGATCTGCAACACGATTTCGGTAGGCGCCTATTCGATGGAAAACTATATTGGCTGCATGGCGCCATATACGGCGGCGAAGAGCGGCGTACTGGGCATCACCCGCTCCCTTTCCCGCGAATTGAAGCCGCTGGGGATTGCGATCAACGCCGTATGCCCTCCTGGCATGGTAACCGTCGGAGGCGGCCATTTCAGCATGGACGATGATTTAAAGGCATTGATGGCTTCATTCCCATCGGTGCCGCTTGGAGACCCTGATGAAGTCGCCCGAGTGGTTGCAATGGTGGTTTCCGATATCGGAGTGCTTTTCCATGGCTCGGACATCGTCGCGGATGGAGGAACCCGCTGGCAATTGAGGAAATGATGCTTGGAGGCGCAGCCTCCGCACAAAGAGAGGGGTATATTGAAATGGCGGAAGACCAAATGAGCGGAATCTACAGCCCGCTGCCCAAGATGTCGCTGGCGTCGAAGAAGCGCAAGACGATCCACTACCTGCAGAAGATGAAGGACGAGGGCAAAAAGATAGCGCAGCACTGCCC
>JAISZB010000073.1 GCA_031269465.1 Clostridiales bacterium
CGCTTCGTCTTTGCTCTTTTCAGAGTTTCGCTTGATTCTCACCAAAATCTCCATTGTTGGCAACATTTCCGCCATTGAGGCATTCCTCCCCAATCTTTATTGATTCTGGTACGCAGCAGTTGCGCTCCTTCGCCATGTAAGGGCCGCTGTCCCTCTCCGCAGTTTTTTCAACCGCCGGCTGCTGCGAACACTCCGTACCCTTGCGGAATTTTGGGTCTTTAAACTTAACCGGGTAGCAGGGCGGCCTTGCCGTCCGCCTGCATCTCCTCCTCGGCATGCGCCAATATTGTCCAGCATGCAGCTGTTTTAGCGCATTGACGATTGAAAAGCCAGAGGTTTCGTCATTATGACGGCGAAATGTGAAAATGCACATTTGGAATAATAATGAAACTAACAGCATTATTCTTATTATGCTAGATTTTACATAAGAAGAAAGGCATGACTTGGAGCCAAAATGGAAGCTATAATTTAGCATTGCTGTCGGGAAATGGGATTGCATTAGACAAAGACCTGAGATGTAAATTTCATTTAAATTGTAAATTTATTAAAGAACTTACATATTCTATAAATATTAATTATTATCAATATATTTTGTATATTAAAATTAAACTATCCAACTTTTGAATTCTCCTCAAGGATTTTATGCTCATCAAACTGGTGAATAATGTAAATATATTTGTCGGAACGCTTTCAAATATATCCTACTTCCCGATTTATATTTGATGATTTAATTATAGACCTTAATTTACATAAACTCAAGAAAGAAATAAACTGATCTAACTGCACTCATTAAGCATTATTATTCGCAACGGACAGTGAAAAAAACATGGAATGCTGTATGGGACGTTGAATGGGCGCTTAGGGCATTCCGGCCAGCAGCTCGTGCAACCTAGGGCTGAAACCTCTGCCTCTGCATTCTATCCCGGCCTGTGACACTTGTGATAGATAAATCCGATCGTTCCCACGAATATTTCAGAACACCCGCAGGAAAGGGATTGTTCTTTTCTCCGCAGGTGTTCTTTTATTTGTAAGACATACCAAACATCACAATTTCGACAACTAGGAGGGCATTATGTCAAATATCTACGGTTATGTCAGGGTATCGAGCGCAGACCAGAACGAGGACAGGCAGCTCGTCGCGATGAGCGAGTTAAACATACCCGCCGAGCGGATTTTCACAGACAAGCAGAGCGGGAAAAGCTTTGACCGACCTGCCTATCAAAAGCTGATAAAACGGTTAAAACCAGGCGATTTGCTTTATATCATGAGCATTGACCGCTTAGGGCGAGATTACAATGAAATCCAAGACCAGTGGCGCCTTCTAACGAAAGAGCGCGGCATGGACATTGCCGTGATTGACATGCCCCTGCTCGATACGAGGCTGAACAAGGACTTAATGGGTACATTCATAGCCGACCTCGTACTGCAAATACTCTCGTTCGCGGCGCATACCGAGCGCGATCATATCAAGAAGCGGCAAGCCGAGGGCATAGCGGCGGCGAAGGCAAAGGGGGTGAGATTCGGGCGTCCTGTCAAAGAACCCCCCGGAAATTTCGCCGAACTCGTAAAAGTGTGGGAGCGCGGCAAACTGACGGTTGATGAAGTTTTGGAGCGGACAAGCCTTAAAGAAGCCACGTTTTACAGGCGTTTGAGGGAGTATAGATTAGCCAGCCGAAAATGATAAGCTATCAAATGGTGTACTTTTTGACAGCCACCGATTTGTCGCCAAATCCGCTTGTTTGATGCTCCAAGTATACCATATCTGTCCGGAAATTCAATGGAAAATTTAAACTTAAGTGAAATTGCAGTAGATTTGCTGCAAAACGGCGCGCGGAGGTGCGGACAATGCTAATACAGCGCCGTAAAAAAGGCCATTGTCAAAAGGTACGCCTTCTGATAGCCGCCACCGCAGTAGGAAAGGTCATATGGGCGATGGGCGGCAAACAAACCAAATCCAAACAGCGCGTTGCCGATCACGGCGAGGTGTTCACCGCCGAACGCGAAGTCAACGCGATGCTTGACCTCGTAAAGCAGGAAACCGAGCGTATCGACAGCCGTTTTCTCGAACCCGCTTGCGGCAACGGAAACTTTCTTGCCGAGATACTGCGGCGCAAACTCGCCGTCGTGAAGTCGCGCTACGGCAAAAACGCCGCCGACTACGAACGATACGCTGTTATAGCGGCGGCGAGCATTTACGGCGTGGATATATTGCAGGACAATGTAGGCGAGTGCCGCAACCGAATGTTTGGCATTTTTAACAAGGAGTATACGGCGAACTGCCACAAAGACGCGAACGAAGAAACGAGGGAGGCTGTGCGTCATATCCTGCGGCACAATATCCTTTGCGGCGACGCGCTGACGCTGAAAACGCCGAACGGCGAACCGATTTTCTTTGCAGAGTGGTCGGCGGTAAACGGCTGCTTGCTGAAACGCCGCGATTTTGCGTTGTCGCAGATGCTAGAAGATCACGCCCCGAATTTGCAGTTGGATTTATTCGGCGATGCCGGCAGATATGATTCGGACGAAACAGGCGCGGCCGTTCTGCTTCCATTCCGCGAATTTGCTCCCAAGCATTACAGGAGGATAGCAGAAGATGCGTGACTTCTACACGAACACATACAATCCTGATGTGCTGTCCTGCCTTGCCAATTTGAGCAACGACGAAGTATTCACGCCGCCGGAAATCGTGAACAAGATGCTTGATATGCTGCCACAGGAAATGTTCCGCGACAAAAGCGTCACTTTCCTTGACCCCGCCTGTAAATCCGGTGTGTTTCTGCGCGAAATCGCCAAGCGGTTGCTCGTAGGTCTTGAAAACGAAATCCCCGACTTGCAGGAGCGCATTGATCATATTTTCCACAAACAGCTTTTCGGTATCGCGATAACCGAGATGACCTCGCTGTTGTCGCGGCGGAGCGTATACTGCTCAAAGTACCCGAACAGCAAATATTCCATTGCCAAGTTCGACGGCGCGGAAGGCAATATCCGCTTCAAGAAGATAAAACACGCTTGGCGCGGAGAGAAGTGCGCCTTTTGCGGCGCTTCAAAATCTGCATATGATCGCGACGACACACTCGAAACCCACGCTTATGATTTTATTCATACGACCAAGCCGGAGGAGATCTTCAAAATGAAATTCGATGTGATTATCGGCAACCCGCCGTATCAGTTGAGAGATGGTGGCGCAAAAGCAAGCGCATCGCCGATTTATCAGAAATTTATACAAAAAGCAAAAAAGCTCAATCCTCATTTTCTAACAATGATTATTCCTGCACGCTGGTTTTCTGGTGGACGTGGTCTTGATGAGTTTCGCAAAGAAATGCTTAATGATGATCGAATTAGATATATAGTAGATTATCCTGATGCAGGAGAGTGTTTTCCGGGTATTGATTTGAGTGGTGGTGCCTGTTACTTTTTATGGGATAGAGATAATTGTGGGGATTGCGAAGTTATTTCGATTATTGAAGGTAAATATTCAAACATGGTTCGCCCTTTGTTGGAAAACGGCTTGGACATATTTATTCGACACAACGAAGCAATATCTATTCTCAAGAAGGCTTCGATTGCTTTGAAAGTGAGCTTTTCGCAATTAGTCAGTTCACAAAAGCCATTTGGACTAAGAACTTATGAGAAGGGCAAGAATCAGACTTTTAATGGTGCAGTAAAAATGTATGGTAGTACAGGTATATCATTTGTTAATAGAGATGCAGCTCTGAATAAAACGGATTTTGGATTTGCAATTAATTTATATATTTTAAAATTTAAGTTCTTATTTCTGCATAATTATAAATAATTAATCGAACGTATTCAACGAAAGCCCCAAGTC
>JAISZB010000085.1 GCA_031269465.1 Clostridiales bacterium
GGATGCGGCGGAGGCTGCGCGCCTGTATATGGAAGCAGTGGAAGCGGGCTGAAACGAAGTTCAAAAACCTCCAGAAACTTGGGGCATCCAAAGAAAAGGCTTGGGAGTTTGCGAACACAAGAAAAGGCTGTTGGAGAATATCCAAAAGCCCTATCTTGTCTGCCGCGGCTGCCAATCAACGCCTAGAGAAAAGAGGTTTCAAAGGTCTGGCTGATCGGCATCAAGCTGTACATTCATTCTGATTCAACCGCCGTGTACCGAACGGTACGCACGGTGGTGTGGGAGGTCGGGGGTTAGTCACCCCCTCCTACCCGATTTGATGTGCAAGAGGTTTGCAAAATCCACTTAAAAATCCAAAGTCAATAAACGGAAAACACTTATAAAACAAGTAAGATTCATGCATGAATTATAGCATAAGCTGTCGAATGTCAATTCCCAGCATGTAAACTTCCCGGCTTTTTTGACTGGATATGTGGTTTGCAGATTTGAACCATAAATCGACATCGGAAGTGCAAATATAGCTTGATGCTTTCTATGTGTGAACTGTCTTTTATAATACCGCATTATTAAGCTGATGGCAAGATTTTTCTTTTATTTTCTCTTCTCTTTTATCCCTTATTTTTTTATAAACTATTTAAAACGCATGCATATTTTTATCAAAGGCGCGTTGAATTATTGGCTACGGCCAGCCATCATCCGCCAAACAGATACATTCTCATCACAATATGAGGAGCTATCTACATATGCAGAAAGCCGCTGCATTCCTTGACTGCGCAGGCAAAGCTGTGCGGGGCTTGCGCCCCGGGGCCAGCCGCGCTTGCTGAAAGGCCGGCTTTTACAAGCCGCATGCTCCTATGCGCCAATCGACCCGCGAAAAGGCACGCATCCGACTCAGCAATGGAAAGACTCTGGACAGCGGGACATGCGGCAGAGTCAAAGCTGGGCGCAATCAGCGGGCGATGCCTTATTGAAAAACCTTTTCAACAAGCCGCTTCAGTTCCTTAAACTGCTCATAGGATTCCAGTCCGCGCAAGTTTTCACAAATGCCGTGATAATACCAAGCATGCTCCTTTTTTTCCTTTACCTTGAACCGCTGCCATAGATCATCTCCAAATTGGGCATAGTCTTTATCAATGGAACGAATATTTGACAGCTTATCCGCCAAAGTCAAAATTTTCATTTCCTCGTTCGCCTCTTTTAAAGCGTCTAAAGTATGTTGTTTGCGCTCTTTCCAAATCTTAGATTTATCTTCGGTCTGTGAAAAGACCAAATCGGCCACATGATCATTGAATTCGTAGGCCAGCGCATCCCAGCTCATATGAGCGTCTTCCGCCGCATCATGGAGGAAAGCCGCGCAAATCAAATCGGGATCGAAAATAATCTGAGACGCGATCACGCCAACTTCCAAAGGATGCAATATGTATGGTGTGTCTGTGCCCTTGCGAAACTGCCCGTCATGGGCAGTTGCAGCGGTTATTATGGCATTGATGATCTTCTCCGCGTCGGAGTATCGGGCAACTATTTCCGCATTGCCATTATATCCAGAAGCTTCCTTATCGATAAGCTTCTTTATGTCGGAGAAAATCTTGGCGAGATTATTCAACATGTTTTCCGAGCCGGACGGCGAGCCATTCATAGCGGCATGGTTAATGTCGTTTCTTACGCCGATCAGTGTTTGGCACACCGCTCTCCATTGGTTGATATCAGGCCAGTCGTCGATCCGGTTTTTATAATAGTCCACTCTTTAATCGCCAAATTTTTTTCTAAACCTGGAGTCGTCATAATGAACGGCTTTATCGCCGTATTGCGCCATATACGCTGAAACGTAGTCTCTAAGGCCATATTCATTATATCTGCCGCCCATGAAGTATGAGATGACCCCTTCATCCAAAAGCGTCAAGCCTTCTTGGATCAAATGCTTATCCAAGCACCACTGCACGGAAGTAAGCATATTGCGTACATCATTTGGCGATTGCTCCATCGAAGCGACTGACTCTCTGATTTTAGCGAACAGCGGATTAAGCGCCGGGATTACCCCGTTGTCTTTTTGCAAGGAGTCAATCGCTTCGAGTACATTCGCTGACGACGAGCCTTTGATCAGCTTTCCGCCTCTGCATGTCCTAAGCTCAAGGCAGAGGCTGTTTAAGTTTTTCGACAATTTATTGAGGGACGCCGCCGTTTTATCCTTGCCGCTCGTCTCCTTCAGTATTGGGACAATCGATTTATCTGTAAGAGCCTTTATTTGCGTACCGTAGCCGAAATGAATAAAATTATTGGCTGCGGACGACCAATCCAATATCGTCGAGAAAGCGCTCATGTCAAATATCGGCGCAATGCCAGCCCCGCCCTCAAGGGGCGCCTTCGCCTCGTAAGCTCCGTATAATATCGCCTTAACATCAATATTATTGATGATTTTCGCGTATTGAATCAGCGATCCGGCTATAAACGGAAGAGAGCGGAAGCCGTGGGTGATATCCAGCCAAACCTCGTCGCCGTTTTGCAGCTTCCCAAGTATAATCTCAAAAATGCTCCATATTTCCGCCTCACCTTTTCCATCCGGAATCTCTACAGGCTCCAATTTCACGCCAGGGCGTGGCCAGCAGGCGTTTAATTTTTCAAAATGCTTCGCATACGCTGCCTTTGTTGTAAACACATACGCGTCTGTCCACTCAGCGCCCATTAGTTCCGCGATTGCGCACTGCGCATAAACAGCGGCGTCGCTTATTTTTTCTTCGCCTTCTCGGCTGTATTTGTATCTGCATTCCATGTAATTGCCGGTTCCCAGAAAACACAAAAAAACTGATCTGCCCATGCTTTTCCTCCATATATACTGCTTTTCACATAAAATTACCTATTTTAGTGCTTGATTATACAAGCTTCAATGGATAATCAAGCTCTAAAAAAGGAACATTTGATGAAAAGCGTATAAATCGAACGCTTAACGCCAATATCAGCCTGAGTATATACCTAATCAAATGAAATATCAACCGCTATAAAGATACTCTCCCGGCGAAACCGCCTTATGCTCTTTCAGCAGTGCATTCAATTAGACGGAATCCTTGCTTTGAAGCTTAAAAGCGTCAAAAAATGATCATGCGGACAGCCGCGCTCAAACGCATGAGCATCCATCTCATGGGCGATGACCGCTAAGTATTGTTCGATTGCGGCTGGCAGGGCTCATTTCTCATTATCAAGTCAGCTCTTAGGGACTGCAGCGTGGGCTAGAGCCAAATTGCAGGGCTGTTCGCGCCACATTTCCATCCCGGCCACGCAGGCTGCGTCGAAATCTTGCGTCGGCGCGAAGTAAAACGATGATTTTAGAGAAGGAAGCGCAACGCATTCGACGACCTGCCGCTCCTCGGCAAGGCGATTCCGCTGAAGGGCGTGGAGCCCGCTGAGGAGCCCGCCCGCGTCTGTCCCTTCCAAACCTTTAAAAAACGCAGTTCTAAGAAAAAATAAGGGGCTTCCATGGAATTCGAAGCCGCAGCGCTTGAAGCCGAGCTGCTTTTGCAAGGCGGAGCCGCAGTTTCCATTTGCACCGAATTCATACAGGGCGAGGACAATTTGCAGCTTTTCCGCAATCGCCCGCCCGAAGGCGGGGATTGCGAGTATTTCCTCTATGGGCATGAACTTCCAACCTCTATTTTCAAGATCCGGGCGTTCCTCGTACATGTGCTTGCGCAGACCGTCAATGCCGCTGGCGGCATTCATCCTGATCGTCAGCCTGTTCTTCTACATCCCCGACATGTCAAGCCTTTTAAATGTTTATGAAGCTGCACATGCAGGAGGTTCATTGTAAAATGAAATGCAACAGATACAGCCAGTAGAAATCCATAGGGAAACACGGTATCATTTAGTTTGCCACCAAAAATGAAGGAGTGAATCCCTATGGATCAATGCAAGTGCAGCGCAGAAAGCCGGACGTTTCAACGCCTGTCGCCGTTCGAGCGCGGGGAGATCAAGGCGCTTTTGAGGGAGGGGCTCGGCGCGCCGGCCATCGCGGCGCATGGAAAAAACCGCAAGAATTGCCGCAAGCCCCTGAAAATTGCTGAATGCCCCGATTTTATGGCGTATGCCGGCGAGAAGTTGAGGGAGGGGCGGTCGCCCGACGCAGTGGCGGGGCGCGCGAAGCTGGAGCCGGAGCTTTCGGGGAAGCCCGCCCTTTGCGCCAAGACGCCATGCAACTACATAGATCTGGGCATTATGCCGATTAAGAATATAGATTTGGCGCTGAAGGTCCGGCGCAAGCCCAAAAGCAAGAAAGTCCGCCAAAGCAAGAGGGCTTTGGGGGCGAGCATCGAAGATCGGCCTGAAGCGGCGGAGGCGCGCGAGGAGTTCGGCCATTGGGAAATCGACTCGGCCGCAGGAAAGAAATCAGGCAAGTCCGCGGTTCCGGCGATAGTCGAGAGGAAGGCGCGCATCCAGATCGCCGCGGAGCTCGGCGGGCGCGACAGCGGCGCCGTGGACTCGGCGGCCGGGCAGGTTGCCGGAAGCTTCGGCGAGGCGGCCGGCGGCGTCTTCAAAAGCACCGCGGGCGACAACGGCCGGGAGTTCGCGGGGCGGGGCGGCGCCGTGGAGTGCGCCGTCTATTTCTGCCATCCCTACTCAAGCTTCGAGAAGGGGGCCAACGAGCGCCACAACGGGCTTCTGCGCCGCTTCGTGGAAAAGGGGGGAAGCGCGGGCGACATGCCCGCGCAGCTGATCTCCAAGGCGGCGGACTGGAACAACAACCTTCCCAGGAAAATTCTGGGTTGCAAGACTCCTGCGGAAATGTTTGAGATAGAGATCCTCAAAATAACG
>JAISZB010000097.1 GCA_031269465.1 Clostridiales bacterium
GTTTTAATATGCGTCTGGATCTTGTTCTCTATAGAAGGAGCCAGCCAGCCTTTATGCTTCGAGCGGACGCGATTATTGAAGCGAGGCTTCCTATAGCGCGTTTTCCTATTGCGCCTCGCGCGTCTGAATGCTCTTCTCGTCGAAAGCAGGCCGACTATATCAGTCCTCAATTTTACTTCAGCGGCGTACAATTCTTCTTTCTCAGTAGTCGCGGAAATGCCTATCGTTTTGCTTCCCGCGTCTACTCCCAGATTTATAGGCCGGGTATATTCCGCGCTATCGTACAGCAAGTGGATTGCAGAAGGCTCAAGCCTTGCAACTTTAGCCATTCCATCCTTGAGCAGGCGCCTTGCTTTCCCGCGGCGCTTTGTCGGCATCAAAGGCTTTCCATTCTTATTCAGAACATAAGCCATATATCTTCCTCCTATGCGCTGCTGAGGCATAGCGCGCATAATCCCCTGTTTCCAGGGCAGGTTGCCCTTCGCCAATGCTGTTCCAAGGTTTTGTATGTCTGCAGCACTGTCTCTTCCCCTAGAGGACTGTTCAGCCGCAGGCCGTAGTGTCCGGAGCTGGAGCAAACGCCCCGGAGTGCCTATATATTCTTGGACAGCGTAGCTTCTCGATGGAAGCTTAGGCTAGCCGATCAGGACTTGCTAATGCAAGCCCCTAGCTTTTAGCTATGGGGTGATTGACCCCATATTTACAATGCCTTTTTTACATTAACACATAAGGCTAATAATGTCTACAGCATTATAATGGTCATGAGTTTTAAGACACAGAAATTGCAATTCTTAATGGAATGACGTAGAATAAAAAGCGTAAAAACGCAGAAAGAGGTCGTTCCATGGGAAAGAGAAAAGAATACACACCGGAGTACAAAGCAAAGCTGGTCATTGAGGTTTTGCGGGAGGAGACAACGCTAAGTGAGATCGCCGCCCGGGAGGGGATCAACGTAAAGCAGCCGGGCAACTGGAAAGGTGAATTTTTGGAGAACGCCGCCCGCGCGTTCAGCCGAAGCCGGGATGAGAAGGCAGCCGCCCGGCAGGTGCAGGAAATGCAGGAAAAAGAGCGCGAATATCAAGCCAAAGTCGGCCAGCTGACGCTGGAGGTGGATTTTTTAAAAGGCACGGCTGAAAAGATGCTCGGCGACGGATGGGAAGCTCAGCTTGGCTGCAAAAGATGAGCCGCTGACGGTGAAGCGGCAGTGCGAACTGCTGGAAGCCAACCGCGCCAGTGTCTACTGCGAACCGCAGAAACCCAGCGAGGACGCCATTTTGCGCGAAGAACACATCAAAGCGCGGCTGGATTTTTGGCGCGCAAGCTGGTGGAAAAGCTCCGGCAGGACGATGAAATTGAGGGCGTCGGTCGGCAGTTGGCGCGCGGATATATGCAGGAAATGGGCATTTTCGCGGTATATCCAAAGCCGGATTCGTCCAAAGCAAGCAAGCGACACGAAAAATATCCATATCAGCTGCGAAACAAGCTGATTTGGCTGCCGAATCAGGTCTGGGCAATCGACATAACGTACATCAGTTTGGGACGATCACATATGCATTTGACGGCGATTATCGACTGGTACAGCCGCTTTATCGCGGGCTGGGCGTTGTCCGATGCACTGGAAGCCGCGCCGGCGCTGGCGGCTTTAGAGCAAGCAATCGAGCGGTACGGCGCGCCTTCCATCATCAATTCAGGCCAAGGCAGCCAGTTCACAAGCGCAGAATGCACGGCATTTTTGAAGGCGCGCGGAATCACGCAAAGCATGGACGGCAAGGCGCGATGGGTTGGCAATGTGACTATTGAGCGATGGTTCAGAAGCCTGAAAACAGAGGAAATTTACATTTCAGCTTACAACAGCCCCCGTGAGCTTCGGCACGGAATTGCCGAATACATTCGCATTTATAACTGCGAGCGTCCGCACACCAACCTGAACGATGAACGCCCAGCAGTGGCTTGCGGCGCGAAATTCGCACCAACAGAGGAGTCTGGGGCGGCAAAATCGCACGAACCTGACTTTAATCCATTAAGAAAATTTGATTTCGTGTCTTGACAACTCAGCCAGCATATAGCTCATAAAGAAAGCATAGTACAGTACGACATTCAGCGCGATCAAACCAAGTCTGGACAGGAGCATCAACCGACGTTTAGCGATCACAACCATTATTAAGGCAACAATGGAAAGTTCTATGAAGAAACCATAAAATGCAAAAGCAGGAATAAGAGTCCAGCCAATAAACCGATATAGCTCTTGCCTTCCAGGAAATTGATTGAAAGCCACAAAATGAAAGATTACAAACAATGTAAACATCGGCAATGCGGGATATATGATAGCAACCGCAAGAAAGGGAGCGTTTCTCCTCCACTTGCGCCTTCTGATTTTCTTTTGCGCTGTCTTTTCCATCACTATTACCCCTCAAGTTTGAAAAGAGCCATTCATGCGATTTGAAATCCCGCGCTCACTTGTCGCATCCCTATTGTATTCCGCCTCTAGCGCAGACAGTCTTAAATGCGCAGCAGTCCTGTTTGGCTATAATTAAGCATTCTACAGGCTAAAAGCATATGGCGCAATTAAGAGCGGCAACACTAGCATGTTCGACCACGATCATTTATTTTTCCCCAGGATCTCCAAAGAGATTTGTCGAATCTCCTTGATGAATGTGCTGTCCCCCAATATCACCGGAATTGGCGATTGGGCGGTAGACCGTTGCGCGCGCCGATTGTTGGCGACTATGGGAATATTGCGGGAAATAGCAGATTAGCCGCGAACCTAAACCGACACGGCTTTGTGCATGGCGAATGCACAATTTCTTATGCGCCGCCTTCCAAGCGAGGGCCGACTTTGACAGCTCTCCCGAGAACGCTTGATTGAACAGCGTCTTAGCTGCTAAGGCAACTATACCGATTTTCATCCAATGTTCCTTTTTTGGAGCTTGATTATCCATTGAATGGTGCGAAATTCCGAAATCGGCATTTCGCACTCGCTGTATAATCAAGCTCCAAAAAAGGCAATTTCTTATGAAAATCAGTATACACAAAAGTCTGAATGGCGAAAAACCTTTGGGGACTGTGCCCACAAAGAGTGTTGATTGCAATCCCCAAATCCCTTCACCTCATTGCTGTTTTAGTCAAATGCTCCACATATACTGATTTGCATACAGGTTCTCCACATGAAGAATTTTCGAATTCAAAATGCACAAAAAAATGATATGAATGTCATATAAATTGTGCAAAATGATGAATATCACCCGGCGAGTCTCCACCCGGGGCGTTTTCTAAAATGCGCATAGATTCGACGGAACATGGCGAATCTTAGTGAAGCCTGCAATAATTTTTCCGTTGATTTTCCCGCGCTATTTTGCATGATATCAACAAAATCATGCGGAAAAAGGGGGCTTTGGCAATGTTTAAGGAGCGCGGGGGCTGGTCCTTCAAAGCCGAGGAGGAGGCCTGCGAAGGGTTCCCGCAGAGGCGGAGGCGGAGGCGCTTCCGGGGGATCCAGGCGCCGGAATCGGCGTCTATTTGGAAATCTCAGGGCGGATTGATGGCAAGGAGGCGAAAGATATCGTTCCAGTTCCCGAGCCGGTGGATCTGGCGCAAAGGCACGCCGGCGAAATCAAGCGGGACGGCGCGGATTTCGCCGAAGCAGCGGCTGATCTTAGGGAGAAAGCCGAGGAATTGAAGGATCCAAGGCAAAAAGGGAAAGCCGGGCGCAGCCTGGCATGCATGGCCGCAATCGCCACAGCCGCCATTTTCAGGGGATGCCGCGGCTTTTCAGGCTTCGCCGCCTTCGCGAAGGCGAACGGGGCCTGGCTGGAGCGGCGCGGCGTCCATTGCGGAGCCTGCGCGGGGCCTGCCGGAGAACGCCGCCCGGAATCGATTCG
>JAISZB010000108.1 GCA_031269465.1 Clostridiales bacterium
ATGTTGCCTCTACAATTCGACGTATTCTGCAGTCTGCTTATTTATAGAGTGTTTTTGAAAATTGCACAAAAAATACTTTGCTAGACTGCCTAAAATTCCTTTCATGTGGAGAGCCTGATAGCATAATAGGATCTGCTATACTGCTTTGCATTGGAAGTTTCGATTTTGAAGTCTGATTATACAATTAGTGCGAAATGCGGATATATCATATCGCACCCTTCAATGGATAATCAGTCATCAAAATCTGTACATATACTGCTTTTCATATAAAATTACCTTTTTTGGAGCTTGATTAGACAGCGAGTGCAATTGCCGATATCGGCATTTCGCACCACTCAATGGATAATCAAGCTCCAAAAAAGGAACATTTGATGAAAAGCGGTATATGACTGCAAAGAGGTATAATTTTGCCAACAGAAGAAAATTGTAATACAATAAAATATCGAGGCAAGAATTTCGATGTTTCAACCTGAAAACTAAACCTATTTCAGAAGCTGAATAGCAGAGAGACCAATCATTCCTGAAGGAAACCTCGAAGCTAGGAGCTGAAAATATTTCTCTCAAATTAATATATCCTTTGAATTGGGCAGGCGCGTTCAGATGCCGTAGATATTTGCGATATATCATGTCTTGCTGTTTAAAGAACAGCGCAAGCATGCGCCTTGCGGATCCTCGCTGCTGCGCCTCAGACCGACGCCGCGAGGTTTTCATCGGATCCAAGCATGCCAATTGGGTCGAATCCCGGGGCGTTGAAAGCGATCGCCTTTAAAGCTTGAAGCTGGGCTGCGCGTCGTTTTGCTGTAGTCGTCGTTAAATGCGGCGTCTGAATGCCAACGGCTCCCATTTCCGACTCCCCAGGAGAACCCTATCGCCCTTGAGATTTCTGACGTGCTAGCTGAAGAAGACAAAAATTGCCTGATTGAATATGCAGTTCCGCCGCTTTGTTGAACCTGAGCTTGAAGCTCCATGCAGATTGCGCCCGCCCCCGACCCACATGTTCGAGTTGCAGGAGTTCGAAATGCCGGTTGCCGCAAAATAGTCCCTTGCGGCGGCGGTTCCGCCTCTTTTCGGCGGATGGACGGGGCGCCTTTTTCAATGCATGGTTGCGACCTGTCCGGCCTCGATTTCAGCAACCATGACGTAAAATGGCGCCGCATTGCCGAAAATGCGCCATGCGCCGCCCTTTAGCGCGCCGATGCGCCCTGGCGTCGAAGCCTTTCCCTGCGTTCTTGGCCGGCGCGTCCCATGTGGGCATGAATCCCCGCGCCGCTTCGCAGGCATTTGTTCGTTGCGTCTCCTTAGCAGACAAAGTTTATTCAGGAAGTTTGAGTCAATTTCGAAGAGCTTCAGCATCTGTGATTCGAGTGGCAAAGGCATGCTTAGAGAAAAAACGGCAGTCGAGAATGGCCTATTTAAGGCTTTCTTGCAGAGCAATTATCTCGTGATATTACCTTTGACACTCTAATCATCTATAATTATATCTATCTATCCTTGCGGACTCGGCATTGAGAGCTTCTAAGCTATTTTTTCCCAGTATGCTAATCATGCCAACTTTTCGTCGATTTTGGAGTTGGGCGACCCACGTTTTTTCTGAAAGTCGGGACAGCGCATCCAAAGGGGAATATTATTAGATGAAAAACCAAAACGCAGGCGCCAAAGCCGACAAGTCTCCAAAGGCCGCAACAGTATTGCATGGAATTGCAATCTTCATTAATCTTTTGTCTCTTTGCTGCGGCATTGCCTACTTAATTCACCCAACGCCTTATTTGCTATGGAATTCATACGGTTATTTCATTTTTGCCGCTTTGCTCGCAAACATCGTCTCTGCAGGCGTCGGGGGATCGCATAGGTATATTGACTATTGCTATCTACTGCTGAATAACCTCGGCATGTTCATGATATCGACTATGAATACGGCGGCATCCTCAGATGTTCAAAACAAAACATCGCAGAGCATAATGGCTCTCGTCATGTTTGATTTCATTTTCCTTGCAGGGGCGATATCCTCAGGGTTTCGGACGGCAGGCGCTTTTCGCGATTCTGAAATGAAACCCAGGATTCAAATTCCTTCGGGCAGGGTGATTAAAAACTTCATGCGCCGCCTTGCTCTTGTTCTTCTATTCCTCTATTGGCCGGCAGGCCTCTTTATTTCCTATATTTTGCTTATCAAAAGCATTGGCGCCATGATAGAGGGATCCATACCAGAATACGCAATTTTTGGAGGATTCTTAATTCTCAGCTCTTCGGTTTTGGCTGCGAAGCTGCGGTGGAGGAAGAAAGGTTCCTTGGCAAACAAAATAATCATAGCGTCGGGGATCTTGTTTTACACCATCTGCTTAGCCCCTCTCGCTTCGATCCCATCAATGATTGACAACGCTGAAAAGGCCTATAGGGATGCCTTTGGGAATTCCGGTTTGGACGAAATCTCCGATGGGGAGCAATACGGCTTTATGAAGACGCCTTTTTCGATGCAAGATTATTTTTTTGGAATGCGCACGCTTGATTACGAAGTAGAGGAAAACATCCTCTATTATGAGGGCGCCGCAGGAGCAGACGCAGGAATCAAGCTATATTTTGACGCATATGCGCCCATAGAGGGCAACGCCAGCCAACCGGACGGAAATTCGGTATTAATCAGGATTCACGGCGGCTCATGGACTATGGGCGACAAGGGAGCTTCAAACTATTCAGCAGAGAACAAGCATTTCGCAAGCCAGGGCTATTCCGTTTTCGATATCCAGTACGGACTAAATGGCGGCAATGAGTCATTTGTCGCTTCGCTGGCGCCGAAAAACGTCAAGGGAGATTTCGACATTGACGATATGGTTCGCCATATCGGCATTTTCACAACATATTTAGCGGAGCACGCCGGTCAATACAATGCAAATCTAGGCTCTGTTTTTATAAGCGGCTCTTCAGCGGGCGGCCAGCTGGCAACTGCTTTGGCACTTGGAATAACAAGTGGAAAGTATATAGATATCCTAGACCCGCGTCTAAACATCAAAGGGCTGATACCTTTCTATCCGGCAAACGGCCTTCCTGGCAATGTCGGAATCGGGGGCGCCTCCGATTTGGTTGATCCGATCTCACTTGTCGGCGAAGATAGTCCTCCATGCCTGATTTATCAGGGTACTCGCGATGGAATCGTCTATCCTGAATACACTCGCATTTTCCAAAAGGCTTACGCAGATAAAAGCAAGGCGCCTTGCGCTTTGCTATGGATGACCTTTGCCACTCACGGAAGCGATGCTTATACGCCGGGATATTACAATCAGGTGTTTACATATTATATGGAAAGATTTATGCATCAGTTCCGTTAGGGCTCTTTAGTGGCGTCTTGGGCTGTTCGCGCCGGCAACGCTTTTGAACACATCCTGAATAAGCGGCATTTATAGCGCCTGGCTGTTTTTTTAATCGACCGCAAAAGACTTCTGAGCGCTAAAGTTAACTTTGCAAATGAGATGGCAATGATCAGCAGCGTTTAAGAGAGAATAGCAGTAAATCTAGAGGCTTGCTTTTAAGCAGTTTCCATTAACTGTTCAAACTATGTTTCGCAGAGAAAAACGGGCTGCGTCTGCCAGGGGAATTTACGGCTCCCTCCATCTCTCCCCTTTTTCAATCATCTGGATCAAGCTTCCCAAGTCAGGTTCTATACTGCTTTTCATATAAAATTACTCCTAATGTGCATTCTTCGATCTTGCAGAAATATTTTCAATAGTTCATGCTTTTTAAGTATAATGAACTGAATTGCAACTATAATTCAGACTTTGCTACTTGGATTGTTATACATTTTTCACAATTAATTTTAAGTTTGATTTCAAAAGTCACGCTTATATTGGAGATATTTTGTAATTTTTCAAAATGCACATTAGAAGAAAATTACCTTTTTTGGCGCTTGATTATCCAGCGAGTGCAAAATGCCGATATCGGCATTTCGCACCACTCAATGGACAGTCAAGCTCCAAAAAAAGAACATTTGATGAAAAGCGGTATACCTACACTTGAGCGAGCCATAACAGCGTAGAGGACGGTGTAGGGGGCGATTGCCCAATACTATCAGGTTAAGAAAAATCGACACGGATTTGGAGGCTAGAGCTGTCTGCAATTAACCCAAAACTTGCTATAATTTGATTTGCATTGCACTATAATTTGCATTGCAGATTGCCGCCGAACCAGATGAAGTTGCGCGGAGGAGCCGAAAACACGATGGACATCATGGATGCAGCCAGGCAGGCCGAGGAGGACGCCGCAAGGAAGGCCGAGGAGGACGCCGTAAATTTCGCCTGCCACGATATCATACATTGGCACTATGAACACCGCAAATTGAAGGCCGCAAGAAAGCTTTTGAAAGAGAAGGGGCTTTCGCCGGCCAGGAAATAC
>JAISZB010000158.1 GCA_031269465.1 Clostridiales bacterium
GGCCGCAAAAAACTCAAGCCTTTAGAGAAGCGCAAAACAATATTGACGGAAAGGAGCATGCGGCTTCCTCCCCATGCCTAAAGGCGGGGGTATCCGCCGCATAACAACTCTGATGATGATTCGGCTGTCAAAAGCCTGTTTAGAACAAAAACGGGGTGGAGAACGGCTTATTGGAGGTGAACCAGTGAATAAAATAATAGATGCAACCGATATAAATCCATGGATAAATAGAAGTCTGAGCGAAGAGCTTGTTTATTGGAGAGGCTATAATCGAGGAATATTGCTTCATGGTCCACGTCAGGCCGGTAAAACTCTATTGTTGAAGGCTTTTGGCCAGGAAAATTTTAAAAAAACAGTCTATTTGGATTTGGCTGATGAGGAGTCTAGAATAAGATTTGAGTCCTTGAGCAAAGCAAAATTCGCCGAGCATGGCTATCCTTCAAACAACGGAGACTTTATAATTGATACTCTTAATGAAATGCGCAAAGACATGGTGGATAGCCCCGATACGTTGCTGATTGTCGATGAAATCCAAGAATCGCCTTATGTATACGGCAAGATAAGGTATTTTGTGAGGTGCCTAAAATGCAAAGTAGCTTTTACAGGCAGCTATTTAGGAGATTTCATTTTCAAGTCGGATGTCAGAGAGTCTGCAGGCGATCTTGTGAGACTGGATTTAGAAACTGTCAGTTATTTGGAATTTCTAAAAAACAGATCTTTTTATGAGGAATACAAAACAGTAGATGTATTTGATAGCCAAGCGTTTCGCAGCCAAAGGGGCAGCGAGCTGAAAACGGCATTAAGAAGAGGTTTTTATGATTATTGTCAAATGGGCGGTTATCCTGAGGTCATTTCTTCATATCTGCATGGCGCTCCAATGGAAAAATGCATTAACATCAGAAATCTAATCGTGAAAGATTTTTACGACGAATGCAATAAGAAAATAGAAAAATTGCCGGAACTAAAAGACTGGGATGAAATACTCGGAAGAATAGCTTACGCCGTAGTAAATGACAAGGAATGGACAAAGGTCTTGGAGTCTGAGAATCAACCTTTTCCTTTCAAAGGTATTTCTGGAAGATCAGCTGAAGAAATTGATCGCATTGTAAAGTGGTTTACTGTTACAAAAATGATCGATCATTCATTCATAACAACTACTCCGTTTGTTAGAAGCCTCACTTCTCCTTATGTGAAATTGTTTTTCACAGATCTAGGATTTCTGCAACATGTTATATCAAAAACTCCAGGTTTGGTATTAGAAAGCGATGCAAAGGGGTTTATGGCAGAAAATTTTGCGTTTTTGGCTTTGAGAAATCTGAAGCATTTGTTTAGAGATCAAGAAGTTTGGAAATACGATTCCAAAGGTTTGAATGGAATATATGAAGAGGCTGATTTCATCAAATTCGTTTCACCCGTGAATAAAAGGCTGCTTATTGAAGTTAAGAACAAAAGAGGCTCGACTCCAAGAAGCGATAAAGTGTTAGCCCGCGGTGAGGCTGACTATATTGTTAAGTTTATGGATGCTGATGCAAAGTTAGGTGAAACTTCAGCAGTTATCCCTTTTTTTGCTATTGACAGGTTGCAGGTTATAGTTGAGATGCTTGAAGCTGGAAAAATAGGAGCAAAAACTCGAAGGATGGAATTCTTCAACTCCAAGTACGAAGAGCCTGAAGCTGGCAAACAAGTTCGAAATCCTAAATGAACAGGCTCTATAGTATACATCAGTATGCATCAGTATACATCAATATGCTGATTTGCAATCAACTGCACCGATTTTGAAGCCTGATTATTCACTTTCAAGGTGCAAATGACGTTATCTGAATTTTGAACTGATAATATTATCCAGCATCAAAATCGTGGCTTTACATTGCAAATTTAAATTTAGAGAAGAAGAAAGGAATGATTTGCATAAGTGCTTATTTTAAGCTTGATTATATAGGTAGTGCGAAATGCCGATTCTGCATTTCGTACCCTCAATGGATAATCAAGCTTAAATATACCTCTTTTCATCAAATGTTACTTTTTTGGAGCTTGACTGTCCGTTGAGTGGTGTGAAATGCCGAGTTCGGCATTTTGCACTCGCTGTATAATCAAGCTCCAAAAAAGGTAATTTATATGAAAAGCAGTATAGGTACTATGACTGCTTCAATTTAAAGCTTGAAAACCCTCAGCTTCGATATGGATTTTGTCACACTTTGTTTTTTATCTTACAAAAAAGCCTATACTTTACAGGTGTATTCTTGTTCATTTGGGTATAATAAGCTTGGAATTCTTCATGCATATATAAATCGCCGAATTTCAGAAAATTTCGCTTTACGCTTGATTATATGGCTGTATGCTTGAGTTGCTTCCTTTGAGGCTTTTCTAACTTCCGCCGATTTATGACTCGGTTTCTTATTCGAAGGCTTTAGGATTGCGGATGCTGTTGAATTGCCATTTATTTAACATTTGTGAGGAGGATGTCTATGGCAACATATACAAGTGCAATGCGAATGACTGGATTGTCCGGAATCGATACTGAATCGATGGTAACTGCGATGATGAAGGCTGAAGGCATGAAATTGGACAGGCTGAAGGCAACGAATCAAATTACGCAGTGGACTCAGTCGGCTTATCATAATGTAACGAATGTCATGAAGGGATTCCAAACCAGCTTTTTAAATTTAACTTCTTCAACAAGCGCAAGGTTGAACTCAAGCTTTCTTAGAAACGCCGTCTCTATTAAGTCCAGCAGTACTGGGAAAGAATCAAGCGGAATTGCCATTACAAGCTCTTCTGGGGCTAATCAAGGCAGCTACAGCGTTAAAGTCATGCAGCTGGCGCAAAGCGATTCATATGTTGGAACCAGCTCTTCGAATATAGGGAAGATAACGGGGAGCGTTGATTTTTCAATTCAAAGCAATATAGAAAGCCTTGCTGAAGGAGACAGTTTCACTGTCAACTTGGACGGACTCTCTAAAACAATATCTCTAAATGCCAGCGACATTGCAAATCTTAAAGCTAATCCTGCGCAAGACAATTCGTCTACGCTGGCTGGCATCATTCAAGACAAAATCGATCAGGCATTTGGAAGCGAAATCTCCTCGGATCCAAGTTCCCCTCATAAAGTTACGGTTGGAGTGGATGGAGGAAAACTAACTTTTACAGCCAAAAAGGGACATACTGCTACAATAGGAGGAAACGCTGACACTCTGGGGAAAATGGGCGTATCATCCGGCTCTTCCACTAGCTTTAACTTAAAGCAGACATTGGCTGAAGCGTTTAATATAAGCGGTGAAGTATCATTTTCAATAAACGGGGTAAAATTTTCATTTGATTCAGATGTTAAAGTTCAAGACATGATGGAGACTATAAACAAGAAGAACGCGGGGGTAAAATTCTCCTATGACTCTTCTGGCCAGCAGTTCAAGCTTGAGTCTACATCAACAGGCTTGGCCAATTCAATAAAGATAAGCGATGACTCCAGCAATTTTCTTCAGGGAGCAATAGGCTTTTCTAATGATGAAAATTTGCAAGGCGCAAAAAAGGCTAAAGACTCTATTTTTGAGTTCAACGGAGTTACTACCACCCGTGATTCAAACAAGGTTTCTATCAGCGGACTGACCCTTGAACTGAAGGAAGTCACAACTGCTGAAGAAGGCTCGCTAAACATCAACGTTTCTAAGGATACAACCAATACCTTAGAGTTCATAAAAAAATTCATAGAAAATTACAACTCAATGATAGACGGCATAAATAAAGAGCTTAATACAAACAGGCCTAAAAAGGATTCGTATAATTACTACCAGCCCTTGACTGACGAAGAAAAAGAAGCTATGAAGGATACAGACATCGTCAATTGGGAGGCTAAGGCCAAAACTGGTTTATTGTACAACGATCAACTGCTTAGGGACGTCACTTCCAATTTGAGGACTTATCTATATCAGCCTGTAAAAATGGCTGATGGGAAAGAAATAAACCTGTTCAACCTAGGCATCACTTTTTCAAAGACTTTTTCTGATCAAGGCAAACTCGAAATAGACGAAGAGAAGCTCAAGGCAGCCATAGATGAGTACGGCGAGGACATTGCCAATGTTTTTACCAAAACCTCATCTATTTCCTCAGGCTCAGGGAGTATCAACAGCGCCAGGCTAAAGGAAGAGGGATTTTCTGAAAGGATAAACGACATCATTAACAGCGCAGTGGGCTCCAGCGGATCAATTACGATTAAGGCGGGTACTCCTGGAGATCACCTGTCAGACATGTCTAGTTCGATGTATAAAACCTTGACGGACCAAAACAAGCGGATCTCAGATATGCTCGCATATCTTCAGCAAAAGGAAACGGACTACTACACTATGTTTTCCAAGATGGAGCAGGCGATTACTGCCGCCAACTCGCAAATGGCTTATTTGCAGGCTCAGCTAGGATAAAGCTTTGTCATTCATTCAAGAGGTGATCATGTGGCTGGCGTCGAAGAACTGCTTTGCAAGAAGCTGAAATGGATAAATATAATAAATGGCCTTACAGAATCTATTGATTTGAATGATGAAGATTTCAATGCCAAGTATATTGATTTGGTAAATGAACGAGAAAGCTTGATAAAAAAGATAAAGAGCATTGATTCTGAAATATTTGCTCTTGGAATCTCTGGCGGATTGACCGAAGTGTCTGATGAGATTAAGGCGTCGATAGAAAGAATCTTGACTTTAGAGGAAAGGTTTAAGGAAATCCTGCCAAAAAAAATGGACGAGCTAAGAGAAGGCATAAAGCAGGCAAAGAAAAGCAGAATTGTAAGCCAAGCTTATGGCGGGGGCATGTTGGAAGGTCTTGGCGGCTGGTACGACATGAAAAACTGAATCGATGCTCATCGCTTTAAAGAGAGGTGGCGTTATGTCTTTAGCCGCTCGTAATCCTTACAGCAAATATGAGGATCATTCCATATTTACTGCCACAAAAGAAGACTTGACTTTAATGCTTTATGATGGAGCCTTGAAATTCATAAACCAGGCGATAGTTGCTGTAGAGAATAAAGAAATCGAGAAATCCAGCAACCTTATTCAAAAAGTGGAAAGAATAATACAGGAATTTCAAATAACTCTAAATTACAAATATGATGTCGCCAAGCAGTTAAATTCATTATATGACTATATGTACTGGCGTTTAATAGATGCAAATATGAAAAAAGACGTTAATATCCTTATAGAAGTCAGAGACATGCTCCGCGAAATGCGGGATACTTGGAAACAGGCGATGTCATTGGCGAAAAAGTAGCAAAACAGGCCATGGATTCAATCCATGGCCTGTTTTTATTGGGTCTCTAAACTCTAGAGGGAATCGCCAGGCGGCGTTTACTCAAATGTTTTGAAAGGCTTTTCAAGTGCATTTTTTCTTTTCGGCGACTAAGTTTATGGATCTTTTTACTTAATTATTGAAGTCTTGTTTGGGCTGCTTCTGCCTTCAAGCTGAGGAGGACGCCTCTCTAAGGCCGCCAATCCTATTTCGATGTCTTCATAGGCTTCATCGGGCGTTAGGGTGCCGACAGTCACCATATCGACGGGGCGAAGGGTGGAGTAGGAGAAGGTGATTCCCACAAACGGGCTGACTCGGCCAGCCGCCATCGGCTTTATCGTCATGACGGGCTTCTTGGCGCCCCATATTGTTTTATGCACCGATTCTACTTCGATTTGCATCATAAACCCAAGGCAGTTGTAAATCTGTATATATGTTTCGACGTCATAGCACTGGGCGTCAGAGTAGAGGATGAGCTCTGGCATGTGGGCTGAAAGGCCGGGGATCATTCCTTTGTCCCTTACCATGTACAAATAGTCCTGAAGCCGGTTTATCGTTTGAGTGTTTTTAAGCACAAGCTGCTCTACGCTGCTGTGATGGGGCAAACAGAAAGTCGCGCCTATCTTCTTGCACGCTTCTATTTTTTCTTCAGCTTCTTTACGGGCTTCACTGCTGTCGTCTACATTTATGACAGGAGTGTCTATCAAAATCATTTTCTTTCCGGTATGATCCTCTGCAATTTTGACTGCTTCGACAATAACAGGATTATCCGCAATAGGCGCCATAATCGCATTTATGTCGTATTCCAAATACGCCTCGATAATCTCTGCAATGGCATCAGCGTTTCTGTTCCTGGAATTGATCATCTTATCGGCTGCGGAAGATGTGTGGCTCCAGCCAAGGAACCAATTAGTTCCTATAAGCATCCTTGGAAGCGACACTCCTGCTACTGTAGTTCTGGGAAATGATGCGCTCATAAATGCGCGGCGCATAAAAGCACCTGGATCATGATGGATTTAAGCGCCTCCTCCTATTCTACATTTGAATGCATTCCCTTGCCATTACATTATAGTTGCTGGTCAATTCCATTTCAATATATATACTGTTAAGTCATCAAACATCTCTATTTTAAGATTGACTATACCGATCTTCATCAAATGTCCCTTTTTTTGTTGATTATCCATTGAGTGGTACGAAATGCCCATATGGTCATTTCTCACTCGTATAATCAAGCTCTAAAAAAGACAGATTTCTATGAAAATCATTATATTGTCGAGACAGACTCTTCGAATATTATCCACTCATGTCTTTTTCAGTTATTTCTACTAAATGATCTTCTCCTTAACCAAAGGCTTGCGTTGACTCCTGATAGGAATGCTGTTTTCAAGAGTTTCTTGTTAACTCTTAAAAGCCTCTCATCATTCTTTTCCATAAAAACGCTCCAAAGTTATTTCTTGAAATAGACGATATATATACTGAGTAAATTCTTGCTTTGGCATGATTCTAAATATGGCATATAGTGACAAACATCTCCAAGCTCTCAACAGATGCAGCGCAAAGCGCTTGAGGCTGAGGCTTCTCGCGCCATATCTGCTCGGGAAGTCCGCGAGCCAGCTCAGTGCGTCTCGCAATTTTTCAATTGATTATAGCTTAGCAGGATTATTTTTGTGCGCCTGCCATATATACTGATTTGCATATGAAAGTTTCTATTTTGGAGCTTGATTATCCATTGAGTGGTGCGAAATGCCGATATAGACATTTTGCGCCACTCAATGGATAATCTATCTTCAAAAAAGTGATTTTATATGAGAAGCAGTATATCTTGCGAGAAAGCAGCGCGTTCGCGCAATCTTTAAGGCCTTGCCAATTCATCGCACCCCTAAAGAGGAAGGCGGCTTCTTGGCAATCGGTTGTTAAAGATGCATTAATGCGGTCATAGACCGATTTGCAGTCAAATGTACTGATTTTGGAAATTGATTGTCTGAATAAGTTCTAAAATCTGAACGTTCATATGCAAATCGGCATATCTCTAAGCCTCAGAGCTTTGAGCTTTATATGATTAAACCTATAAGAGAAATCATTCCTGAAAAGGGGGAGCATGAGTGAATATTGCGAGTATGACTCAACAAAATGACATGCCTGCCATTAGACTCGAAAAGCTGCCTGGCGCAGCGGAAAGGAAGCATTCGTATAAGCCAAGATTTGATAAGCCGATAGCTGCTGATTTGCTGAAGAAAGCGCCCGAAGATGAAAAGAATGCAATATTAGTGCTGGAAAGAATGAACCAAAAGCTATTTGGAGCTCATATAGAAGCGAGCTACAGCACTCACGACCTGACAAAGAAGTTGATCGTAAAGCTGATGGACAAGGAAAATGGAAAGGTGCTAAAGGAGATCCCTTCAGAGAAGAGCCTGGATATTTTGGCTAAGCTTTGGGAAAATGAAGGTCTGATTGCTGACCTGAAGAAATGATTGCTGATGCTGCGCCGATGCCCGCAATGCAATCATCGGCGCATTTTTTCATCCTATATAGGGCGCCTATTCCTCGTCAGGATCGTCCGATTAAGCGTTATTAAATTCGGATATAAAATCGGAAATTTCCAATTCACATCAGCATGCCCTTTTATTCACCTAAATCATGTGCTATACTTTATAAACCGATGAACGCGCTCGATTGCAAGAACTTAGGGGATGAATCTCCAAGAAATCGCCTGAAAGATGTTTTTGCCTACATATTTAATTAAATCTAACAGCTTTCGTCAAGAAAGCCCCGCAAAACAAAAAATGGATTGACAATCCTTTGTTTTTGCCGCATTATAGATGATAGTCGAATTATATTCTTCTTTGAGGGTTGTGCTTATGACAAATATTATGCATTCGATATGGAGCAAGACACAGATAATAATGGACCATAGTTATTTCTTCAAGGCCTTTGACGCCATCTTCAGCTTCATCGGCCGCCTTTTTTCCGAAAGCGCTGCGGTTAAGCTGATAACAACCCCAGTCGATGAAAACAAGCTTAAAGCCAGCATATCTGTAAGGGTGATCCTCTGGTTTTTCAGCCTTCTTGAAAGATGGCGGCGCGTATGCTCTATTGCTTATGAGAACAGCCTGTTTTGCTTCCTGATGGAAAATCTTGGGGTTTTAGCTCGCGGCTCTGTTATAGCCAAGCTGTTTTGCAAAGCTATGGGAATTGACTATGAACCTCCGAAGAAGAGTTCGTGGCATGCGCTGATTCTTCTGATTCCAGCCGCTATTGCTATAATTGCCGCTTTCGCGCTTTTCCCCCCACTTTATGCGTTCATGGGCGTTATAACAGTGACAGGGGCTGCCGCGGCGTTTTCATTCCCGGAGGCGGGAGTGGTGGCGGTGGCTGCGTCTGCGCCATTTCTGCCTACCATGGTTCTTGCTGCTATGCTTGGATACATAGCCATATGCTTTTTAGTAAAGCTCCTGATTGATTTCAGATATTCGCCCGTCATAGACATTACCGGGCTTTTGGTCATATTTTATTCGGCGATAAGCCTTTTTTACGGCTTTACGTCCTTGGCGCCTGCCAGCAGCTTGAAAATTGCGCTGCTTTCAGTTCTGCTCATGCTTTCATACCTGGTAGCTGTTACTTTGATAAACGCCAAGCAGAAGCTTGATCTGTGCATTTTCACGTTTTGCTCATCAGCCGCCGCCACTGGCGTTTACGGACTCTATCAGAAACTATCTGGAAAAGTGGATACAACCTGGGTCGACAAATCACTCTTTAGCGATGTATCGCTGAGGATTTACTCCACTTTCGACAATCCTAACGTGTACGGAACTTACCTTCTGCTAGCCATTCCGATATGCCTTGTAATGGCGTTCGCAGCGAGCAAATGGTTTGCGAAGATCTACTACTTCGCAATCAGCGCTCTCTTAATCTACAACCTTGGATATACGTACTCCAGGGGGTGCTACTTGGCTTTGGGATTTGGGGTTTTGGTGTTCATACTCTTTATGAATAAGCGTCTTGTGACCCTGTTCTTCGCGGGTTTGCCCGTTATTTTGTTCATGCTCCCGACATCTATGATAAACCGCATGGCCAGCATTTTGAATATGGGGCAGGGTGATTCCTCGACGACGTACAGGATTTCCATATGGCAGGCTACGCTGAGGATCCTGAAGGATTTTTGGATATCCGGCTTGGGCCAGGGCATAGAAGCCTATAATGTAGTATATCCCCGTTACGGATTTAGCAATGTCACGGCGCCTCATTCGCACAGCTTGTACCTTCAGATTTTTGCGGAGACTGGAATATTTGGATTTTTAGTGTTCATCGCGCTTATACTATCTTTCTTCAAGATCCAGGTGCCGTTCTTCACCAAGACAAGAAAACTGAAATCGAAAATGATGTCCGCCGCTTTCATGTCCGCAGTTGCAGCTTTTTTGGTGCAAGGAATCTTTGACTATGTCTTCTACAATTACCGTGTAATGCTCATATTCTTCCTGTTTTTAGGATTGGCAAACGCTTTGGTCAATATTCGCCTGAAAGGGGATTTCTGTTGAAGATACTTCATATTCTGACAGATACAAACATCGGCGGAGCCGGCATTTGCGTTCTTTCACTGATTGATTGGGCGCAAAGCGCAAATGCCGGCATTAAAATACATGTCGTCCTTCCTGAAGGAAGCGACCTCATGCCTGAAATGGGAAGAAGAAGAATCAAAGTATTTGAAGCTCCTTTTCTGTCGGAAGAATCCTTTGACAGAAGGGCGGTTGTTCCTCTTATAAAGATAGTCAGAAGAGAGAAACCGGATATCGTCCATACCCATGCGGCTTTATCTGGAAGGCTGGCAGGCAGGATTTGCGGCGCCAAGGTGGTCGCTACCAGGCATAGCGTCTTCGACATAGGCAGGAAGCAAACGCGCTTCCCCTTTAATGTCGCGAGCAAAGCCGCAAACTCGTTGCTTGCCGACGCATTCATAGCAGTGTCTCCAGCGGCTGCTGAAAATTTAAAGTTGCTGGGCGCGCCGCAGCAAAAGATTCGGGTCATTTTCAACGGAGTCGCTCCATCGCCTTTTCTGGCGCAGGAAGACAGAGACTATTTAAGGCGAAGCTACGGATTCAATAGAGAGGATTTCATAGTCTCCATTATGGCAAGGCTGGTTGATGTAAAAGGTCATGACACCATCCTTGACGCAGCCAGGATGATTAAGAACCTGGATTCCAGCATCCGATTCCTGATAGCGGGAGAGGGGCCGGCCAGGCGGCATCTGGAGGAAAGAGTCGAAGGCGAAGGCCTCTCTAATGTCACGTTCACCGGCTTTGTAAAAGAAATATATTTGATTGAAAATATAACGGATCTGCAAATAAATGCGTCCTACGGCACTGAAGCCACTTCCATGGCGCTTCTTAGCGGCATGAGCCTAGGAATTCCTGCCATAGCTAGCGATTATGGCGGAAATCCATATGTTATTGAAGACGGGGCCAATGGCATCATCTTTCAGATGAAAAACGGCCCCGCCCTGACGAAAGCCATACTTGATATAAAAAGCAATCCTGACCTCTACTCTATGATGAGCGCAAAGGCCATGGAAATCTACTCCAAGCGATTTACGCTTGATGCGATGGGCTCCAGCACTTTAGAGCTGTACAGGGAAGTGCTGCAAAAACCTGAGAGGGCGAAGAAATATTCCTGAGGCTTAGGACGCTCAAAAGCGTCCTTATGATGTGCTGGCTCATCTATGATGTGCTGGCTCATCCTTGGAGCCTGGATTTTAAGGCGCAATAATCGGCGCGTAGAAAAGAGTCAGTAACCCACCGCCTAATATTTCAAGGTTAAAACCCTTGATATTCGAGGCGGGGGCTTGCAATTGCAAGTCCTGATCGGCTAGCCTAAGTTTCCATCGAGAAGCTACGCTGTCCAAGAATATATAGGTACTCCGGAGCTTTGCTCCAGCTCTGGATCCTGCGGCTTGCGGCTGAACAATCCTGATGGGTAGGGATAGCGCTGCAAGCATGCAAAACCTTGGAATGGCATTGGCGAAGGGCGGCCAGCTGCAGCAATGCAGAATTAACGGGGCGCATTCCTCTCCCGCCTAATGGAATTTGAGGCGGGAGCCTCCTGCGCCAAATCTGATGAAGTTTAGGAGGTGATCGCTGATGTTTATTGATAAAAAGTATCGCCTGTTCGGCTTGGTGAGCATAGTGGACATAGGGATGGCAGCTGTTTTCGTGCTGTTTGTCTTCCTGGCGCTGCGCTTGTCGGCGCCCCAGGTCGCAAGCGCGAAACCCGGGGATGTCAAGATCAAATATACAGTGGAGATACAGAAAAAGCTTCCGAATTTCAAGGAATCCATTCACGAGGGCGCTGATGTATATGACAGTCAAAAAGGCTACCTCATCGGAAAGATTCTAGGGGTTTCGACAATGCCGTACCTTGAGGATGTCGGGGATATAGACGCGGAGATAATTCGCAGGGCTCCGATTCCTGGATTTGAAGCGGTTTATGTTCAGATAGAGGCAACCGCCCAGATAACTGACATGACTACAGCGGTTGGAGCTTTCGAGATACTGGTCGGCAAGGAAGTTTATATAAAGAACAAAGATTTTGCCGCTTTCGGCTATATTGTGGCGGTGGAGAAGGAGTGAAGCCAGTGGTGATAGACAAGCAGGGTAGGCTTTTCGGTAAATTAAGCATAATAGACATAGCCGTGCTCGTGGTCATCATTGGCCTTCTGATCGGCTTGGGCTATAGGAGGCTGTCAAGCAAAGCGGCAGTTATTGTAAATGCCGATACAAAGTTCTATGTCACCCTTGTGGTGGAGCGCATTCGCGATTTTAGCCTGGAGGCCATAGATGAAGGCGATATCATCTATGAGCAGTACGCGCAGCAGCCGTTCGGCAAAATAGTCGCAACTGAGACGGAGCAGTCAAAGGAAGTCTTGAAGAAGCCCGACGGGACGATATCTTACGTTCCCATGGAGCAGAAGTTCAATCTTTACGCTACCCTGGAATGCACCGGAAATGTCGGCGATAACGGATATTACGTAAATGGCAACTCCCAGATAGCAATAGGAAGCGATTTGCGCATACAGTCCAACAAAGTCATATGCACCGCAAGGGTGGTTGGTCTCTCTCTATCAAGATAGTAAGCCTATGCGCTTGAGCATTGGCGTGCGTACCTATGATTTGCAATCAAGCGCGCCAGTTTTGGATCATTCATATGCGAATCAGGATATATTATACTGATAAATGCGCATCGGTATAATTAAGCGTGCCTTAGGCCGGATATGTAGCGATAAACTGATAAGTGAGCGGCTTTTCCAGGTAAAGCTATATCTGCTTTCCCTGGAGAAGCAATTTCAACCGCTTATTGGCGCGTCATGCCTTCCGGCCTAGGGCGTTGCGCATTTATTCTGATGCGCGGTCCAACGCGCCGATCTTTGATCTGGAGCGTCCACTGCGCATTGCATAATCCGGCTCCAAAATCGGATGATTTCAGAGCGCGCCAGCATATATACTGATTCGCATTTGAAACTGCCTGTTTTGAAGCTTGACTGCAGAGCGAATGCGATTGATATCGGCATTTCTCACCTTGAAAGCGCTGAATTCACGCTTATAAGAATAAGCGCCAGTGGACAGTCAAGCTCTGGAATAGGAAAGCGGCCTTGAGGACAATAGGAGATTAACTTAATAAATTTCATTACTTAGGAGGAATTCATTTGAATGGAAGGAAAATCCTTTTAGGAGCAATCCTAACTCTTTTTTCGGGCTTTGCCTTCGCCCATCAGGTGGAGGCGGCAGATGTCTACTATGAGATCAAAACAAAAACGACTCTTTCCAAAGGCGTAGTTTACGAGGCGTCGCAAGCGATGACTGACGCCGGCTTATTGGATACTTATGTGCTTCGCGTCACGCTAGAAGATCCCAATATTAAAATGCTTCCCGCTGAGTCTGTAAAAGAATACGGACTGAGGGAGACCGTGTCTCAACTTCTTGAGGGCACAGGCGCAATAGCTGGAACTAACGGCTCCTTCTTTGGAATGAACAGCTCCTATTCCGCTTCATTCGGAACTATAGTCAAAGAGAGAAAATTGGTGTCGGCTTCCGCTGACACAAACATCGAAAAGAATGAATTCGCGACCCTTGTCATAAATGAAGGAATGAGTCCTTACATCTCTTTCATTGATACGGAAATTCACTTTTACAATGACGGGGTGGAGAATATAAAAGTCCATTCAATAAACAAAGTTACTGACATGGTTTATCCTATAGTGCTGACGACAGCGGCTATGCCTGACACAAAGCAGCTAGACGCGAGATTTCCCGGAATGCTCAAAGTTGTAGTCAGAAACGGCCAAATATCATATGTTTCCGCAAAGGGAGAAACTGTTCAGGTTCCCGAGGACGGATACGCAGTATTAATCCAGGAGGCGTCTGCAGACTATTTTTCACAGTTTTTTAAAGCGGGGCAGAGCGCTTCCCTTTCAATCTCTCCAAGCGGCATTGATTACAATAAAGTGCTGGCTTCCTTTGGAGGAGGGGGGCTTCTCCTTCTAAACGGAGAGCCGGTTTCAGAGGGAACCGCAGTGTCTGGAAGGCAGCCTCGCTCAGCCATTGGAATAAACTATGACAAGACAGAGCTGATTCTCGCCGTCATAGACGGCAGAAGCCATTCCGTGGGAGTCACCCACTGGGAGGCGGCTTCCATCATGAAGCGGCTGGGATCATATCAAGCCATGCATCTGGATGGAGGCGGCTCTTCAACCATGGTCGTAAAGGACAGCATAAGCGGAGAGTATAAAACTGTAAACACCCCTTCGGAAGGCACGGCAAGAAAGGTTATAGACGCTGTGGGAATCTACGCCGCAGCGCCCATAGGGCCGCTGTACAGTATTGAAGCAGTGAGTCCAGCATCAGCGGTTATATCCCAATATCCCTTTAAATTGGCCGTATATGGTCTGGATGAATATGGCAGGAAGGTAGATTTGAATGAGGATGAGGTGAATATATTCTTCGATGATCCCGGCAGATGGGAAAATGGCTTATACATCCCATTCGGAACCGGATACATCGACTATACCGCAACTTACAATGGACTTGCGGCGAATGGCAGGGTCTTTGTTGAAGGGATATACGAGCTTGCCCCAAGCGTCAGCGAGATAAAGGCGCTGCCGGGAGAACGCGTTTCCATCAGCTTTTCAGCCAAGGGCTCTGAAGGCCGAAAATTCGAGATACCTTATGGCGTTTCGGCATCCGTAAGCTCGTCCGAGCTGGGTTATATGGAAGGAAGCGACTTTGTAGCGTCAAGGGAAGGATCGGGTTTCATAAGCTGCTCCGTTGGCGGAGTGAATGCTTACATCCCTGTTTATGTAGGCCGCAAATCTGATTCCCCAGAAAGCGGCGAATCAGTATTTCCTGAAATGCTAGAACCGGTGCCCGTCGGGCAGAAGTATTCGGATCCGTGGCAAAGCGCCCTTGGTGACGCACCCGCAGAAGGCGAGTTCGATATAACGGCTGTCGGGAACACCATGTGGATGCCTAAGGCTGAAGGCGATGAAAAACCTGAAAACTACTCAAGCATCCAAGATAACATCATATCAAATTTAAAAGCGAATGCAACTAGAGTGCTATACATAGGACAAACGGAATTTCCGCTGGATATAGGGGTAGGCGTATATAAATGGGAAAAAGGCTATGCCGCGCACCGGCAAAGCGGGATTGCGATCCTGCAGCTGACTGCGTCAAACGGAGGGCTGTTTTCTGCTAATCCGGAGCAGTGGCGGAGATTTTCCCCAGATGTAGAAGAGATGAATCCGTCTGCCGTCATAGTGGAGCTGGACTTGAACCCTTTAAATTTCACAAATGCGAAGGAGTTTGAATTGTTCCACAAGGCTCTTCTTCAATTTTATGAAAAGGGAAGAGAAGTTGCAGTGATATCAGTGCAAGGATATGAGACTACATCCTTAGTCAAAGACGGCATCAGGTATATAAACTTGGGCAGGCTTTGGCGGGAGGGCCAGTTCAATCCAGCATTCGGGCAGCTAAGAATGAGATTTAACGGCAACAATTTAAGATATGAACTGCGCAGAGGATAGAATCCAGAGGATGTGACCACATGCCCAAGAAAGGCAGCGAGTTGAAAACCGTAACCATCATGATGATCATCACATTGTTCGGGAAGATGCTCGGCCTTCTTCGTGACAGCCTGGTGGGATCGTATTTTGGAACAGACTCCATTGAAGGCGCAGCATTCAACTTCGCCAGCACCTTGCCTAGAAATCTGCTTGATTTCATGTTCGCGTCCGCAATCTCCGCGTCATTCATTCCCGTCTTCAGCCAAGCGCTGGAGCGGGATGGCAAGGAAAAAGCCTTCAAGATAAGCCATAATTTCATATCAATAATACTTGCCGCGTCCTTGGCGGTCACCGTCTTATGCATAATATTCGCAGAGCCAATCATCATGCTTTATGTCGGTTCAAACAACGAGGCTGCTCCTCTTGCGGTCAAGTATATAAGGGTGCTTTTCCCAATTATACTAGTAAGCTGCCTGGCATTCTCCCTTACAGGGGTGTTGCAGACTCTAGGAGAGTTCAATCTCCCGGCCGCCATGGGACTGGCTTGCAATGCCGCGATACTTTTCTATTACTTCTTTTTTATGAAAAAATTCGGAGTCTATGGACTCTGCTTTGCGTATCTGGCAGGATGGTCGGCTCAGCTTCTGATTCAGCTGCCATATCTTTGGAAAAGGAATTTTGGATTCCGGTTCCGTATAAATCTCAAAGATGAGGCTATCGCGCGAATAGGAAGGCTGATGCTTCCCGTCATGGTAAGCACCTGGGTAGCGCCTGTAAACGCTCTGGCAAATGGCAAGGCGGCGCTATTTGACATATACGGGCTTGAGTCATATAACGCAATCATATACGCAAACACTTTGTATTCTGTTATAAGCGGAGTATTCGTCCTTTCAGTTTCGAATATAATGTTCCCCAAGCTTTCTGCTCTAGCGGCAAGGGAGGATGCCGGTGAATTCGGCGCTGCCCTGTCAAGTTGCATAAGGGCTATGATGTATGTGATGATTCCTATGGCGCTTGGCATTATCGCAGTATCCAGCCCTATTGTCCGCTTTGTATATGAACGGGGGAATTTTACCTCTCTTTCGACCAGGCTTACAAGCTCTGCCATGATATTTTTCTCAATCGGCATCCCCGGCTTTGGAATTCAAACTATAATGACCAGAGCGTTTTATGCTTTTCAGGAAGGAAAGGCTCCGATGCTCTCGGGGTTTGCGGCGATAGCGGCGAATGCCGCATTGAGCTTCGCCCTTGTCCCTGTGCTTGGGGTCGGAGGCCCGGCCCTTGCGTCTTCTGTCTCGATAACTCTAGCGGCTCTTATCATGCTTGCGGTTATGGCTGGAAAAGTCAAAGGGATATTTATCGGGAAGATGTGGGCAGACATTTTGAAGATGGCATTTGCAGGCGCCGTCATGTTTATCTGCTCAGTCTGGACAAGAGACGCCTTGACTTCCGCTCTTCCCGACAGCCTTTTAAGCCGGATGGCCGCAATTGGAGCGCCGATTGCATGCGGCTGCGCCGCCTACATAGCCTTGACGCTTATTTTTCGCGTGGACGAAGCGCTTGAGGCTTATAATATGCTAAAAACCCTTGTCCGGAAGAGGTGGCGCAAATGAGTGAGGCAAACTATAAAGTATTAATGACTCTTATGAGCATGGACATAGGAGGGGCTGAGACGCATGTGCTTGAGCTTTGCAAAGCTTTAAAGCGCAGAGGCGCCGATGTCTATGTCGCGTCGAATGGCGGTTCATATGAAGCGGAGCTTGTGGAGTTCGGAATAAAGCACTTCAAAGCCCCTCTTCACAACAAAAGGATCACCAGCATTTACAAGTCTTATAAGATACTTGAAAAGATAATTGAGGAGAATGGAATCCGCTTGGTTCACGCGCATGCCAGAATCCCGGCTTTCATCTGCAACATTTTGAGAAGGAAGCTGAATTTCAGGTTCGTGACTACTGTGCACTGGGACTTCACGCTGAGCTTTCCATGGAACATCCTGTCCCAATGGGGAGACAGAAGCCTTGCCGTCAGTGAAGATTTGAAGCAGTACCTAATTAAGAGCTACAAGGTGCCTGAGCGAGACATCCTCGTCACGATTAACGGCATAGACACAGAAAAGTTCTCTCCGGCGGCTCCGCCGGAGAGCGTAATTGAAGAGCTTGGCCTGGCGCCAGGCAAGACGAGGATAATTCATGTAAGCAGAATGGACAGGAAGGCCAACCGTACATCCTACAAAATTATGGAGGCGGTCTCAACCCTTAGATCTGAGTTTCCAGGCTTGGAGCTTATTGTTGTGGGCGGGGGCGATGATGAGGAGAATGTCTTCAGCGAAGCCCAAAGGCGAAATGCCGAAGCCAAAGAGGAATACATCTTGGCAGTAGGAAAGAGAGTGGATGTCGTCAGCTTTTTAAGGCTGGGGAAAATATTCGTGGGAATAAGCAGGGCAGCCCTCGAAGCCATGTCGGTCGGACTTCCAGTCATACTTGCGGGAGATCCAGGATACATTGGCGCCTTTGAGGAGAAGACTCTGCAAAAATGCGTAGACACCAATTTCACATGCAGGCTATGCGGCGAGCCGACGGTTAACGCAATTGCGGCAGAGCTCAGGGGCCTATTGCGAAAAAGCGGGCAAGAGCTTGAATCTATGGGCGAGTACTGCAGAAACATGGTCTGCCATTTGTATTCTGTGGATCGCATGTGCCAGGATGCTATATCTCTCTATGAATCAGTGAGGTACTCTGACAGGCCGATGGATGCGCTTATCTCAGGCTACTACGGCTTTAACAACAATGGGGATGACATAGTTCTGAAGTCTGTGATAGACGGCTTGAAAGAGGATATTCCTAACGCCGATATCGCGGTTCTGTCGATGAGGCCGAGGGAAACCAAGGCTATATATGGAGTCAAGGCTATAAACAGGTATCACTTTCCCCAGATACTGAGCATGATGAAAAAGACGAAGCTTCTCATAACCGGAGGCGGCGGGTTGATTCAGGATATAACAAGCACGAAGTCGCTCATATATTATCTGTGGCTTATAGGAACCGCGAGTAGATTTGGCGCGCGCAACATGCTTTACGCTAATGGGATAGGGCCTGTGAAAAAGCCGAGGAATATAGCGAACGTGCGCAAAAGCCTAAACCGCGTCGAACTCATCACCTTGAGGGACGAGCAGTCTCTTGAGACGCTTGCCCGCTTTGGGGTCTCAAAGCCTGAGATGCATGTTACGGCAGACGCCGCTTTCAGCCTTAAGCATGTGGATATGAGGGAGGCTGAAGACTATCTGAAAAGCCTGGGGCTGAGCAAAAAGTACTTCGGCGTGGCGGTGCGTAGCTGGAAGTTCAACAAGCCTGGATTTGAAGAAGAGCTTGCGAGGTTCGCGGACTACATTCAAGAAGAGTACGGCTTCGCCGCTCTTTTTATACCGATGAGGCCGGTGGAGGATTCAGACATATCCAAGCGGATAATCGGGCTCATGAAGACGCCGGGATTGTTCTTTGGGGAGAAGTACACCACCAACCAGGTAATAGGGGCGGTGGGCATGGCGGAGCTTATGGTGGGGATGAGGCTTCATACTCTCATATATGCGGCGAAAAGCGGAACTCCGGTTATAGGTCTGGTATACGATAAAAAGGTAGAGGTGATGATGGATGCCTTGGATCAAAAATTTTACCGGCCTGTGGAAGACTTCAAATGGGAAGAGCTGAAGGGGTACGCCGACGACATACTTGCGGACAAGGAAGCGATCAGCGGCAATATAATGGCGGCGGGATTAAAGGCTCGCGAGAAGTCGGAAGAGAATATAAGGCTCTGCCTGGATCTTTTGAAAAGGCCGCTGTTTTGAAATGCACCGATTCGCAGCCAAATGCACCGGGGATTTCAGACTCAAATCAGCATATCTATGCTGATTTGAGTCTGAAACTGCCTGTTTTAGGGCTGGATTCTACGCGCCCGCCTTTAATAATCTTTCCGCAAAACCTTCCTGCACTCACCAGAATATACCGATTTTCATCAAATGCTCCTTTTTTGTTGACTGTCCATTGAGTGGTGCGACTGATATCGGCATTTCTCACTCGCTGTATAATCGCTCCCGAAAAGGCCGTTTAGTACGAAAATCAGAATAGAACGGAGATCTATTTGTGGCTTATGAATTTGACGGTGAAAAATATAAAATAGCTGCAACTCATCAAAGAACGATAGGGGAAAATGTCATTGCGAGCTTGGCCCTTCGAGGAAACGAGAACATTCTGGATTTGGGATGCGGAGACGGAGCGGTTACTGAACAGCTAGCGAAATTGGTTCCAGAGGGTCGCGTTCTGGGCATTGACGCTTCTAAGGGAATGATTCAAACAGCCAGGAAAAGCCTGCTCCGAAACCTGGAGTTTGAATGCATGGACATTTGCGATATTAGCTTTGAAGAAGAATTTGATCTGATATTTTCCAATGCCGCTCTACACTGGGTGAAAGATCATGAAAGACTGGTATTAAGCGCAAAAAGAGCCCTAAAGAAAAACGGAGTTATCAGATGGAATTTCGGAGGCAGGGGAAACTGCTCAAATTTGATTCAGGTTCTGATGAATTGCATGAGCTCAGAGAAATGCAAAGCATTCTTTGACGGTTTCGAGTGGCCATGGTTTATGCCTGCTCCGGACTTTTATTCAGAACTATTGACAAGAGCAGGCTTCAAAGGCATAAAAGCTGTTTTGCAAAATGCTGATTGCCATTATCCTGATGCCTCAGCGATGGAAAAATGGATTGATCAGCCTTGCCTTGTACCTTTTCTTGAGCATATTAAAAACGATGACGCAAAAATACTATTCCGAAATGATGTCGTCTCTGAAATGCTTAGGAAAACCGCTTGCAACGACGGCACTTATTTTGAATCCTTCAGAAGAATTGACATTGCCGCTGTAAAATAGACACACTGATTTGAAGTCATCCGCATACAGATTTGCAGTTATTTAAGTTTGAGATATACTGCTTTCCATATAAAATTACTTTTTTAGAGCTTGATTATACAGCGAATGCGAAATGCCGAATCGGGATTTCGCACTCGCTGTATAATCAAGCTCCAAAAAAGGAGCATTTTATGAAAAGCGGTATAGCTTGCTAATACCGGTTCAAATGAACCGCAAAGCTTCCAAGCGGATGCGAATATTCCGGAAAGCGGCCCGGCATCAGAAGCAGTTTCGGAGGGCAGGGGTCGTTGAGAATAAAAAAAGCAGACTCGGTATCAAAACGTTTGCACCTTATTTGAGTCGTACTCAACAGCGTCCCAACAAATCGATGAGCGATTTAGCTGATGCATTAGCTATATTGCGCATTCCTACGCCGCCCATGCCTTTATCCAGCGCTTCGACGGCTGCGGCAGGCAATTCCCCGCCAGCTCCCCGTCCTCGCTTTCCGGCTGAATTCGCCCCCGCGAGAAAAGTTTCACCAGCTTCGACATTGCCGGAAAAACTTCTGGAGTACTTTAACGAAACGAGCGATATAGTGTTCGATTTACTGAACAAATACATCTATTTTGCCGCAAAACGAAATCGGTATGCCGACTTTGACTTGCGCCAACAGATTTATCGGATGTGCCCATTCGTTTCTACTTGGCAGTGAATAGACTGGATTTTGAGTTTGCTGAACAAGCGCTCGACACATTTACACAAGCTCTGTGCAAACGCTTTTCACAAAGCTTCATCAACATCTGGAATCTTGGTATTCCGGATAATGAGGCGGTAATACCGTATGCTTTGGCAAAAGAATTCAATTTGGTCAGTTAGGATAATGCAAGATGGAAAACAATCACGCGCAAGCTTTCACAGGGGTTGAGGGTTTTGCTTGGGAGCTTCGCTCCCTGCATCGCCCGCGAACTGGGCAATGACTGGTGGGATGCAGCGGTCATGGATACTTTGTACGACGACCAGAAGCGCGACCTGCCGCTTTCCGGCGACTGGGCAAAACTGGTGGTCTCGCTCGACAGAGCACGTTGCCTCCTGCTGTTCGACCTGCATTGGCATCGGGTCATCCGCAAGAAACTGTCCGTTGACCACCGTACTTGGGCGAAAGAACTGAGGCTTTTATAAGGATAAAACAACAGGCAACTAGTATTATGGCATGTCATTCCATGTTTTGTGAATATTCCCCTCTTGACAAGGGAGGTCGAAATGGGTTAGACTTAAAATAAGGTCTAATCCATTTCGACTTTTAGGAGGGTTTCGGTATGAAGCCGGTATTCAGATTGACTAATGCGGAATCAAAACTCGCGGAGATTATATGGAACAACGAGCCGATTGCGTCGATGGAGCTTGTAAAGCTCGCAGAGTGCGAGTTTGGCTGGAAGAAGTCCACGTCGTTTACAAATTTGAAGTTTCTCATTGATAAAGGTCTAGCTAAGAACGAAAACTCGTCAGTGACTATGTTGTATAACCATGAAAAAATCATCGCAGAACAGAGTTGCCGTTATGTAGACGATACCTTCGGCGGTTCCCTGCCTCTGTTCATAGCGTCGTTCACGTCGAGCCGGAAACTGGCGCCGGAGCAGATTGCAGAGTTGAAGCGTTTAATTGAAACCAATGAGGAAGGGGGCGGCTGCAATGGATAAAGTGTTCCTGACAGTATTAAACATGAGCATAACAGGAGCGTTCGTCATAGCGGCGATATGCCTTGCCCGCCTACCGTTAAAAAAAGCGCCTAAGATTATCTCATACTGCCTGTGGGCGGTGGCGGGGTTCCGGCTCTTAATCCCGTTTTCGATTGAGAGTGCATTTAGCTTGATACCGTGGGGAGCGCAGCCTATTCCGCAAAGGTCGCTCTTGAATGAAAGTGTTTCTTTTGGCTCTGCGGCAAGCATAGCGTATCAAGAAATTGGTGATGCGGCTAATGGCGGGCTTGGCACTGTTACTGTCTACCTAGGACCTACAATAGACGGATATCCTATAACAACCGAAGCATATCATTCTCAGGCATACCTGCTGTTTCTGCCTTATGTTTGGATTGCCGGCGCCGCAGTTATGCTTATATATGGCATAATCTCCTATGCCTTGCTCAAACGTAAAATGCTGTCGGCAATCCGGGTTGAGGAAGGCATCTACGAATCCGATTCCGTCCAGTCGCCTTTTGTGCTTGGAGTTCTCAAACCTAAGATTTATATTCCCCTCGATTTATCTGGAGCAGAGCGAGAGTACATCATACTGCATGAACGGACACATATCAGGCGTGGCGATCATGTTGTTAAATTCGCGGCGTACTTCATCCTATGTCTGCATTGGTTCAATCCATTGGCCTGGGTCGCTTTCCATTTGATGGGCATTGATATGGAAATGTCCTGCGACGAGCGTGTTTTAAGAGAAATGGGAATGGAAGCAAAGAAGGATTATTCGCTGTCACTGTTGTCTCTTGCGGCAAATCGACGCATGTTTGGCGGCAGGCCACTAGCGTTCAGTGAAGGTGGGTTGAAGCAGCGCATTAAGAATGTGCTGAATTTCAAGAAACCCTCACGGGTGATTATTATGTTGGCAGTGGCGTTCGTTGCGGTGTTGAGTGCGGGGTTCGCGGTGAATAGGGCGGCGAAAATAGAGTTGCCTGTCGCGGAGGATGTGTTATCGGTCACAATGAACCGGTACAACGAATATCAGCCAATTGGCGAGGTAGCTGTGACAGGCAAAATTGAAATCAATCAACTATTGAATGCGCTATCCGGCGCGACGAAAACTTGGAAAACATCTATCAATGACAATCCTGTGAGTAGCGAATATCTAGTAGTGCGCCTATATCTGCAAAATGAAATGAGAACGTTATACCTTTACACTGAGGGCGTGGATTATATTGAAGAGCCGTATCTCGCAATTTACCGCTCAAAGGCGAAGTTTAATTTTGCTTATTCGATCTATAATGAGTATTTAAACGATGAAAAAATGTCAATTTCTGATTTTTGGAACGACGACATAAACGGTAAAGATATGACGCTGGAGGATGTTCGCGTTCTTGCCGAAAAGGGAGACGACTTGTTGTTTGAGGACTTGCGTGAATATAAAGGCGGGAACGTCAGTTCCATCTTCGCCAGTTATCTCATGGTCTACGGTGTAGAGGGCGGCTACAGGCTTATTGTTAGCGCGGATGCCTCCGGCGGCAAGCCGGGCAGAGCGGACTTTGAGAGTATATGGGATAGCGGCGGCAGCGGTATCGACATACGATATGGTGATGTGGACGAGTTTGTTAGGACGCACCCATCCCATCCGGCTGTGGTTGTCGATGAAGCCTTGGCTATCGCTCGGGAATACGCAGGCAAAGACGTGGAACTCATCGATGTGGATTGGTGGGAGTATGCCGACGAGTTCCCCAACAACAGCACGGATCCATTTAAGCGGGAGTTGAGCAAATCGATGGATAGTCTTGACGAAACTTGTGAATTGTTTAGGGATGCGGACGGAAGGTTTATTGCCGTTGGGAAAAGAACCGGCGCGGTTTACACCTATAGCGATGGCACGTGGTTCGCGTTCACAGGTGCGGCTTCGTTAAGCGGAGATTTACCAAGCGAGCCAATTGACAATAGCCTTGTTGCCGATACTCTTCAAGTAGATTACAACGAAATCCAGCAAAACGCTAATAATGGCAATGAGATTTGGAGGCTTAACCCAGAAGAAGTTGCTGCACGGCATGCGGCTCAGGTTTTGAACTTTCAAGGCACTACAGCCTTACACCGTAATGATGGTTCGGAATATGCCAGAGTTATCTTTACAAAGCAAAGCGACGGCGAGATTTATATTGATTTGTTTCAGCCGGCAGAAAAAGGCGACGGCGGTATATGGTCTGTTGAATGTTGGTTTGACGAGAACAACAGAATGCATCAGGTTAGAGATTTGACCGCACTCCCGCCTTTGTTTCATAATGATGAAAATGTGCCGATTTATATACGTGAAGCAGTCAGTAATGCAATCGTTGAGGAGTGGACGGAAACATTCAGCAAGCATTATCAGGTATTGGGGTTTTATGCCAATAACGTCAACTACATGGAAACCGAAAACTCGGCGGAGCTAAAGCTCATTTTGACTTTGGTTACTCAGAATTTTCACAAAGACCCCGATACAGTCGGTTATATAAAAGAAGCAAAGGAGAATGGCTCACTCGGTTATCAGCAGATGTATGAAGAATATAATATGCCGAAAAGCGGAAGCATTGATATGAAAGTAACTATGTCACTCACGGCTTCAGGAGAGGTTGAACAGGATTCAATTCAAATATATTCTAATATATCACCGCATGGCGAGGAATACGTTCCAACGAAAGCGGCGGATTTCATTATTAGTGAGTAGCCTGAATAACATTAGCGGCGGGTTTGGGTAACCAAGAACTCCGTTAGTGTATTTCAGAAAGGATGCACCATCAACAAAATATATTGACAAATAAAGAGTTTTAGTATATCTCATACATAAATGTTCAGAACTAGTGCTGTCGCTCTTAATTGCGTCATATGCTTTTGGCCTGTACAATGCTTAATTACAGTCAAATAGGACTGCTGCGCATTTAAGACTGTCTGCGCTAATGCAGGAGGGAGAGATGAAAATTAATGAAGAGCTTATGAAAGGCAGTTCGGCAATACTTATCCTTTCCTTACTTGAAATGAAGATATGTATGGATAGATTTCACAGTCGCCTAAAGAGAGGTCAGATAGCGCCACTGAAAAAATAACAGCGGAAGGCAAGAAGCTGCTAAAGCAGAAAAAAACCGAATGGCAGTTTTACACTAATGCCGTAAATTCGGTGATTGGTGGCGTTTGCTTTCCATGGAAAAATTTATCGGTTTTTAGATACCGTATGCACTCATATCAAGTACAAACCTATCTCAAAACATACACAACGAGCTGGCTATTCATGTCAATAAGCTTAAAGAAGAAATTTTAAAAAAGAAACAAAGAATGAAGAAGCCGCTCTTGATATGGCAATAACGGAAATGGGCGACTGCGATGAAATTGGTAAACAGCTTAACAAACGGCACAAACCCCAAACAGAATGGACACTCATGCTTATCGCTATTATCGCCGGCATAGGGTGTATTATAATGCATGGAAGCAGCCATTTTGAAAAGGCGACTGGCGCGTACGCTCAAGCCGCTTTTTCAACCTCGCTCAAGCGGTGCATTTCGAAAGGTATTTAGGTTGGCGCCATATTAGGAATCGCGATTATGGCGGGCTTCTTCTTTTTTGATTATACAAAATTAAAAAGGGCTGCTTGGCCTCTTTATTTGTTGCCATTAGCTTTACACTTGCTGATGTTAATACTCTGTGGAGAAATTAGCGGGGCTAATAGGTTTATAACACTCGGCGTGGAACTTCAGAGGAATTTACCGCTTAATTCTTTCTACTTTCATTAGAGGGTTTTGTCAATAAAGATTAAGGCAAAGGCGAGGGAATATTTTTCATCCGTCGACACGGTGTCTTCTGATCCTTTGTCCTAGGGTACAGTAATCGCAGGCTCCTCGTTTTGCGGTGTAAAGGGCGTGGTGGCCAATGGCATATGGATGCTGACCGCCGGTTGGGGCAAGGTAATACTGACTGGGACTAACAACTGCACTGCCATAATTATACAGACATAATACCGCCATCCGGAAGAATATCGTTTGTTCAACAGCGGCGTCAATAAGAGGAGCAGGCAAATGACAACGGATGTTGTTAGGGATATGTTGAATATTGTCCATATTAAATCATTTTTCATTCCTGGATACCCCCTTTATCCTCTCCAGTAATACCTGAAGTTCCGCCAAATCTTTTAAGTCCAATGCATCTGTGTTGGACACTGATAGCGCAAAATTTTCCAGCAAGCCATCAAACAGCTTGCTCAGTACCCTGATACCGTTTGCTACTCATAATATCTTAAAAGCGCTAGCTCCCATTTGCCTCGCTCTTATCATTTATATTTTCTGGAGTGGATGGCGAAAATGCAACCATAAGGTATATTGTCTCCGTTGCATGCCGGTACAAAGGGTTTTAGCGCATATAAAAAAGCCGAGATATTATGTTGCTTAGCATCTTGGCTTTAATCTATTATTGAACTATTTTGTTTACTAATCGCCGCTTAAAAGACTTGCCCCACCGAACTTTGGTTTACTCGTATGGGTCTACGCTAATCGTAGAAGATTGATCGTTAGAGATTGATTCTGCCCGCTTATCTTTCTGTGAAGTATTTACAGTCTTCTCCAGCGAAAATATTTCTCCCGTATCGACCATTGCGCAAAGCCTTGGGAACGCAATTTTGTTTATGCCCCATTTTGTACTTTCTTCATCTTCTGATGATAAGATTCGGATATACGGTATATTTGAATAATGTTTCATCAAATTGTGTTGCCGCTTATTATTACCCTTAGACAATTCACAAAGCAATTTATGCTTGGGATCGAATAAATCCACCTCTTGGCTGGTTAATCTAGCGAGATTTGTCCGCTTATCCGACACGTTGCCAATTTTATATAAGTGATAGTTTACACCTGGATTAAACCGGAAATATGAACCTTTAACATAGTTTTCTATAATCTCCCCAAGAATTGATGATTCAAAGAGGGAATCCAACGAAATATTATGACGGTCAAGTATTTCTTTCGCCAATTTTGTGTACCAAAGCGGGCTAACAAGACAGATGTTGTACTGCTCAAATACCTTTTCCAAATCAGACCTCGAAGCGAGAATCAATATTTTCTGGGTCTTTAAACTTAAGCGGGGTTAACTCTGCGTCCATTTCATTATAAGTGGATTTCATGGGATTTATTTTACTTTATTTAACATTTTACCCGGTTAAGTTTAAAGACCCTATTTTCTCGGCCAGTTTATCAGCGGTCAATATGGAATCGTCTTCGTACCTTGTTTCCACGTAGGCTAAGTTTGCTTCCAATAAGAAATATAATGCCTTTGCGATATTTCCAGGCCGCATATCAGAAAGCTGCTCCACTGATAAGCATAAACGCATACCTGTTACATCTATATCAGGCACACCCAGCCTATCCAGTTCCCGCGTTGCCTTTGGATGGACAAAACCAGCCCATGGGACAACGTTTGCTAAAGTATATGCCACTAAATCAAGCACACAATTCAAGTCGTCCTGCGTTAGCTCAGCCAAAACACTTTTCTTTACCGAAGCCCGCGTTACGTTTGAAATATCCCGGTAAACGCCCCGCATGTAATCATCGTCGAAGATTAAGTTAAAGCCAGACGTCTCCAACCCTTTCAGTTGAAGGTAATCTATGAAATCGGCCTTTGTGATATTAACCTGCCCTGCAAACTCATATGCTTCAACGTTATGCTTATTAGTAAACACAAGATATTCTGCAAAGCTTAAGAATGACAGCCTGAACAGTTTGCTGCGGCTTCCACCAAGCAGGCCGTAATGCAAGGCCAGTAAATGCAGTGAAGAGGAACCGGCAAATATCACACGCAACCCGGGCTTTTGGTTGTAGACTGCCGTTAGTATATAATCAATCAAATCTTCGTGACCATGGTAGTCCGTAATTTCGTCAATCAGCAAGAAACCCTTATCACAGTCTTGTATATATTCCAGGCACGATTGGCGCGCTTTAGGCGGATCCTTTCTGAAATCCACATACTTTGCATCTCTGTGTTCGTGTTCCCGAAAGTATTCATCAAGATCAGTTAATATACCGGCCTTTCCTATTCGTCGCATGCCAGTAAGGATGCCGATCCGACAGGCGGGGTCGCCGTTGCCGCCTTTGAATCCGGTTGCGGAAAGCCAGCCGCAGTCGATGCGTTTATTAATCGCAGCCTCGCAGGCGCAGGGCTGTCCATCGCGGCGCCGAAAGACTCTCCAGGGAGCGATTTCCCCAGCTTGCCCGCCGACTTGCCGAAAGCCTCGAACCCGCACCCCTGCTTTTGCCGGGTGCCGCTTTCATCCTCGCCTTTGGGCGGGAGGTTGCGGAGAAGCTGCAAACTGCCCCCGCCCTGCATGAATCCTGCGCAAATGGAAGCTGCGGCTCCGCCTTGCAAAAGCGGCTCGGCTTCAAGCGCTGCGGCTTCGAATTCCATGGAAGCCGCCTCTTTTTTCTTGGAGCCGCGTTTTTTAAGGTTTGGAAGGGACAGTCGCAGGCGAGCTCCTCAGCGGCCTCCACGCCCTTCAGCGGGATCGCCCCGCCCCTTTGATCCCGCCGCCTTGGAAAACGGGCGTGGACATGAACCGCCTGCGCATTTTTCCCGCAATATACGCCGAGTCTTTCGTTTCAGCGGCTCCGGGCATGTTGTTCAAAGCCTGGGAGCCGAGCTGCAGGTTCCGTCGGAATTCGGATCCAAATCCAAAGGCGCGGCTACGGGAGCGTTCAAGGCTTGATTCATCGCCCTGAGGAACTCAATATGGCAAACTGCGGCTAAAATCCCCGCCGATATATGCAAATTTTTTTCAAGCGATGAATCCAATGGATCGATTATATTTTTCATGTTTTCTATAAGCGTTGGAAAAAGCGCCTTATTATGAATGAAAGCAAATTTAGCAAATGAGTTCCCTGCCTTTTATGGCATAAGTTACCTTTTTGCTGGTCTGCCTAGATTTCCTGGATTTTTTATTCTTGTCTTCCCCCTGTGCCGAAACTGCATCTGAAGGTTCAACTGCATCGGCTTGCGGGTTTTGAGATTCATTTGATCCGACAGCCATGCCGCTTTCATGCCTTTGCTCGCCCGTAAATGCATCCTCCGTCCAATATACGCCTGATTTCCGCATCATTATAGCGCAAATTGGAAGGATGTACAGCAAATATCTGGATTTTTATAAGAATTTCCAAAGATCTGGGCTGAGTCGACTTGAGCCGATTATTCGACGGCCAGCCTTCTAGTTCCTATAATTTAGACTTCCGAAAATCAAATTAATATTCGAAATAGATTGAAAGGATTTATATATTCTAAATAATATGCATTGATGAATATATGATAATAAACCAAAATACAGTTTTATTCAAAGCTGATCCAAGCCACTTCGGGAATCTTCCTTTCCTCTTGGCAGGTTGCGGCACCGCCGCCGACAGGGATGCGTTTTCCATTGCGCAAACAGACGGCATTTTTCGCCAGCGCGTTGGAAAGTCATTCCTGACTGGCTTCTCAACGCGAAAAGGTGAAGATTTTGAAGAATTTCAGCATAATTATGGGTTCAGGCCCGGTTCTCTCATCATGGAAAGCTGTGGGACGGAATCCGGACTTAAGATAATGGGAGAACTTGTAAAACTGCGTCTCAAGAGCGGGCTGACGCAGACAGAGTTTGCGGAAAAATCACGAAACAAGCAACAGGCGATACTGTAGCTCGAAAAGCGCGAAAACACCCCAACGCTGAAAACGCTCTGCAGTTTGGCGGATGTGCTTGACGTTGACATTCAACTTGTATTGGACAGTATATTATAAAGGCATAAGCATGCGCCGATGACGATTTTCTCCGGAGTTCCATCGCCTTTTCGCGTCGACGCCTTCCTGGAGCTTTCGTAATCCGCGCAGTGCAGACTTTCCAGAGCGGTTTCAAGAAAAGTGTTCCGCTCTTTTTAGTAACCCACCTGTCAAGGATGACGAGCGTTCGTGCGGTCATGTCATGTTTTCGCGCCAGAGCGCGTACATTTTCCGCGTCTTTGGCGACGTGTTCATACGTGAATTTGACCACGACGAACGCTTCGATAATTATCGCAACGCTGCTGCCGCGAGCCATGCAAACGCGCCGTCAAGCGCGCTCTCATTTGCCCCCTTGCCGCCATTTGTCAACGAGTTTTTGGTTCTTTCTCGGGCAAGTTGAAAATATAACTGTACCACTCGCTCAAATATTGATTTGCGTGAGTTGTTAAATATATAGTTAAATTTGAGATTGCTATAGTAAAACCTCAACTTTCAAGCTGAGATTAAGTGAAGCTCAGCTGCGGCTTCTCGAAAAACTGCCTAATAAAGATATTTCATCTACTCGCTCAAAGTCTAAAACTAGTTTTAAGCAGATATGAAACAGCTCCCTTGCAGCTTGCTGCATGGGCGCTGTTTCATATCTGCTTGCACTGGCATAATCAAGCCTTCTGTGTATGCCTATGTACCGATTTAGACTGCGTGGTTGATTATCAGCGCTAAAAGAGTATAATTAGGTTCAAAAGGGTTGAGTTTTTGCAGCTCGCAAGCATTGAGTGGAATAATGTCAATCACCCCATAGCTAAAGCTAGGGGCCTGGCAATAAGTCCTGATCGGCTAGCCTAAGCTTCCATCGAGAAGCTGCGCTGTCCAAGAATACATAGGCAGGGCGACCGAGCAATGCCGCACACATTAACGGGCGGGAACCCCGTCCAGGAAGGCGGAGGCATGCCACTGGCAGCGAGCCGTGGAAGTGCTTCAGCAATGGAGCATTTTAAGCGTCGGCAGCTGGGCATTAGGCCTGAAAGTGATGGAGCCCCGAAAAAATTGAGTGCGGAGCGCGCCGGCGGCTTTGCCCAGCCGGAAGGCAATGCGCCGCAAAGCGATAAGGCAAGCGGGCGGCGGCAGCCCGGGGCCGGAGAGCCAGGCATGATGTACAATGTGCGGGTGGCAGCTCGGGAGGCCCAAATTGTTCTTCCACAATTGGAAGCATGGCGTACAGCGCTGCAAACGGAGGAAGCCAAAAGACGACTTGGGAGTCGGATGCCGCCGTAGTACCGATGATGCCGGGCAATGCCAGAATAGGAAAGGACGGCGCGCAAATGGGCCCCGGCCAAGGGACGCATCCGCCATGCCCAGGGATAGGCGGTTGAATGGCGGCAAAACTGGACGGGATAAGTGAACTGCCGGCTCAAA
>JAISZB010000120.1 GCA_031269465.1 Clostridiales bacterium
CTATGGCCTCCACGATGTTGCCGTTCCCGTCGCGCGCGTAAGACGTCACGTTCCCGTTCTTGTCCTCCGCTGAGGCTATCCTCCCGTTCGCGTCGTATTCGAACGAGTCGCCGCCCCCAAGCGGATCAGTCACGGAGACGATCCGGCCAAGGGCGTCATAGCCGTAAACTGTTTCCCCGCCGCTCTGATCCGTCTCGGATGCGACCTTCCCGAGCGCGTTGTACTCGTATTGGATGACGCCTCCGTCTGGATAGGTCACGCTCTCCACATTCCCTGTTAGGGTGTAGGCGTACGCGGTGATCTCCCCGTTCGCGTCGGTGGACTGCACGACCCTGCCCATCGGGTCGTATCCAAGGATAGTCTCACCGCCAAGGGCGTCCGCTATTTTCACGACCCGGCCAGCCAAGTCGTATTCGTATGAGGTCTCCGCCCCCTCCTGGTTGGTCGACTTGATCATCCTGCCGTCGCTGTCGTATTCCCTCAGGGTGATTCCTCCGGCTTGATCCGTGATGCGCACGAGGCGGTTCAGCGCGTCATAACCATAGGAGATGAAGTTCCCTCTGGCGTCCGTCTCCTGGATCCTGTTCCCGTTCGCGTCGTAAGCCGTCTCGAAAGTGTTTCCTTCCGGATCCGTATAAGAAACCAGGCGATCAAGCGGGTCGTATGCATAAGCTGCGATGTTTCCCTCGGCGTCGACCGCCTCCATGAGATTGCCGGCCTCGTCGTAGGCCAGCGTCCGCTCGCCGCCGTTCGGATCCGTGATCCCGACCACCCTGTTGAGGCTGTCGTACTGATAGGAGGCAATCCCTCCTGCGGGGTCTGTCACCGAAAGGATGTTTCCCGCCGCGTCATACGCGTATCGCGTCAGTCCTCCAATAGCGTCCGTGATGGAGGCGACCCGGCCGGCCGCATCGTATTCGAATGCCGTTACTCCGCCCATAGGATCAGTCATTGTAAGGACCAAGCCGTTCTTGTTGTATGTGTATGCGGTCTCGTGTCCGCCCTCATCGGTTTTCCTCAGCAAAAGGCCTGTGTTCCCGTATTCATTGGAGGCGCTCGCGCCGTTCGCGTCCACGCGCTCAACCGCGCGCCCCATGGCGTCGTAAACGTAAGTGGTCGAGCCGCCGACGGGGTTTATTTCCTCAACGAGCCTTCCATCCCCGTCGTAAGCCGCCTCAAACGTTGATCCCATGGCCGATGTGGATTTCACCAGCCTGCCCAGCGCGTCGTACTCATATGCCGCCTCGTTTCCAAGCGCGTCTGTCCGCTTGACCATCCGATTTTCGGAATCGTACTCAAATAGGGTCACATTCCCGTTCCAGTCGGTTTCCGAGATCTTGTTGCCGTTTAAATCATAGAGAGCGCTTGAGTTGTTGCCAAGGGCGTCTGTGATCTCTGTCACTCTGCCTGCGCTGTCATAGCCGTACGCCGTTTCCGCGCTCCTGGCGTTCGTCCTCTTGACCGGACGCCCAACGCAGTCATATTCCGTCGTCGAGATATTGCCGAGCGGGTCTGTGATTCCGATCATCCGTCCGTCGCCATCGTATGCGTATGCCCATTCGTTCCCGTTGGCGTCCGTCATCGTGAGGATCCTGTTGCCGCTGTCATAGGAGTATTCCGTGGCGCTGCCGAGAGCGTCTGTGGCGGAAGCCATGTTCCCGCTGGCGTCATAGCCGAACTCGGTCTGGTTTCCTTCCCTGTCGGTCATCAAGACAGGCTTGCCCATCGCGTCGTAGGTGATCGACGCTTGGTTTCCGTCCTCGTCCCATTCCTTCGTCCGATTTCCGTTGGCGTCGACCTCAAAGAGCTTCGAGTTCCCAAGCGCGTCGGTCTCCTTGACCAGCTTTCCAGCGTCAGTGTACTCATAGGACGCGGCCGCGCCTAAAGGGGTGCGCTTCTCCACAAGCCTGCCTTGGGCGTCATAGGCCCAGCTCGACACATTGCCCAGCGCATCCTCCATAGTGAGGCGGTTGCCGCTCTGATCATAGGTGAACAGCGTTTCCGCCCCCGATGGGCCGATGAGCTTAGTCATGTTGTTGTCGGAGTCGTATTCGAATCCTGTCGCATTGCCCTTCGGATCGGTCTTTTTGGTCATGTTGCCAGCGCAGTCGTACTCGAACAGCATGGTGCCTCCGTCTCGGGAGACCAATTTCGTCACCTGATGGAAGGAATTGTACTCAAAGCTCTCGAATGCGCCGTCGGCGTATGTTTTCTTTATGATGTCGCCGCTAGCGCTGTATTCGTATCCTGTTGCATTGCCAAGATAATCGGTTCTCTGATCCAGGCGCCCGTTCTCCATGATCTGGGTGGATTCTCCGTCGCCGTCGATTATTTTGGTTATCTGCTGGTTTTCGTCATAGAATACGTTCGCGATATTCCCCTTGGCGTCTGTGTACGCCGTCCTGCCTTCCTCCGGGAAATACTCCAGATGAACCGAACCCTGGCCCAGAAGGCTCTGCGATGCCACCCTGCCGTCGGCGTAGGCGTTCTCAATATAGGCGTTCCCATTGAAATCCCTGATAACGAGAAGATTCGAACCGGCATCGTAGGCGTATTGCATGCTGTCTCCGTCCTGATTTGTGAATCCAACCAGGTTTCCGGCAGGATCGTACTGATAGCTTACGCTTTTCCCGCCAGCGGCCGTGATCTGCGCTATCCTGCCATCCATATAGGAGCACTCCAGCCAGCCGGCCTTGCCTGAAACAGAGGCCATCAAACCGTCCGCCCAGGTGAGCGTGAATGTGTCCACACCTGGAAATGAGATCGACTTCAGCAGAAGATCATCGCTGAAGAAGCAGATCTCCCCCTTCGGCTCGGTGAACTCGTACCCGCCTGGGACGGCTTTAAATCCAGCCCTGTCAATGTCCTTATGACTGTACGTCCCATCGGCGTTCTGGGTGAATTCGTAGATGTAGCCTGAAGGCACGCTGACCAAGGCCCTCAGATAGTCAACCGCTAGCGTGTAGCTGAAATCAGCGCTCCAGCCAATGCCAAGGATCCCATCCGATTTGTTCCGGGAGTCATAGCGCCGCGTGAATTTGAGATCCGCTCCCCCGAACGCGCATATGTCCGCGCACTCCCAAGTGAAGCTTCCGTCAACGACATTTATTGGATCATTTTTATACTCGTCAATTGCATCCCCCGTTTCAACCCATGGAGCGCTTAAGCTGAAGCCAAAGGCGAGGGAGAACGCCTTGAGAACCGGATAACCTCCGTTTTCATCGCCGCGCGCGTCTGTCCAGGCGTCGCCCAGATCCGCCGCCCTGGACTTAAGCGCCTCGCTGTCGTCCATCACCGGCTCAGGCGTCAGCGCCCCATATCCCACCGCCTTAAGAGCCGTGCCATCAAGCCAGTAGCATGGCGTTCCGTCCGCCCCGCCTGATGTCTTGTACCCTGCCAGGCTTCCAGCATATGACGCAACGCCTGACACAACGCCGATGTTGTAGCTGCCTTTGATGTTGGCGCTGGTGTTGCCGACAACGCCTCCGACCCTGTCGGCGCCGCTGACATGGCCAGTGTTGAAGCAGTTCTGCGGCCCGCTGCCGGAGCCAATCACGCCGCCTACATTTTGGTTCCCCGCGACCGCACCGATGTTGAAGCAGTCGTCCACAAGCCCGGATGCGCTCCCGGCTATGCCGCCTGTGTTGCTGCCTCCAGAGATGCTGGCAGTGTTATAGCAAAACGTCGCCGAGGTTGCGCTGCCGGCTATGCCTCCGATGCTTGATCCTGTTGAGCTTATATCGACCACATTGGCGCATTTGCTGACCGTTCCGGCGCTGCCCGCTATCCCGCCAGTGTAGTTCCCACCGGCTATTTCTCCACCGTTTAAACAGTTAATTATGGATTCGCCCCTGCCCGCTATCCCGCCAACATAAGAGGCTCCTGAAACCGACCCGGTAAAGCCGCAGACCTCAATCGAGCCGGTTGCGCGTCCGGCGACTCCCCCGGCATAATTGTCTGCAGCCGTGACGTCCACCGAGATCCATAAATCCGACACGGAGTTTCCAAGGCCCACGGCTCCGCCCACGTAGGTATATCCCGAGACGCCTCCCTCGCTCTCGCACCCGAGCACGTTTATTTTGGCGCTCCCATCCTGGCGCCCGGCTATGCCGCCCGCGTACCCGCCCCTGTACTCCATGCTGGATGTCACGGTTCCGGCGTTCCGGCAGCCGGATATCGCCGTCTCCCCGCTGCCAACGACGCCGACGACGCCGCCGCAGTCATTCCGCGCGCTCACGTCGCCCTCGTTCACGCAACCGGAGATGGCCGACACCCAGGCCGCCTTGCCGGCGATTCCCCCCGCCTCATAGTTGGCGGCGCTGACATCGCCCGTGTTGAAGCAGCCCTCTATCGTCGCCGCCTCGCTCGCCGATCCAGCAACGAGCCCCGCTACGCCGCCGATCCCGTTGCCTCCGCTGATGCCTCCGCTGCAGGCCACGTCCCCCCCGTTCTCGCAGCCCCTTACCGATCCTGCGCAGTATCCAACTATCCCGCCTGTATAGGATCCTCCCGAACTGACCGCCGCGGTGGAGGCGCATCCGGCCACGCCGCCCGAGACCCTTCCCGCGATCCCCCCGACGTAGGTGGCTCCGGACACGGTTCCCGATGAGTTGCAGTTGTCTACAGGGCCGCTCAGACTTCCCGCAATCCCTCCGGAGTAATTTGATCCGGACACGTTGGCGTTATGCAAGTCTAGATTCGATATTTTTGACGCATACCCAAAAAGCCCTGCATAATTCGTTGCGACATTCACGTAAAGGTTCTTTACGGCATAGCCCTTTCCTTCAAAAGAGCCGTTGAAAGCGCGTATGCTGTTTCCCGCCATTCCTCCGATGGGAGTCCATTGCAGCGAGTTCAAGTCAATGCAGGACGTCAATTCAAAGAATTGCCCGTTGTAATTCATTCCTGCGTTTACATTTGCAGCCAGGTAAGCCAGCTGGCTGCCGTTGCCGATCAAGTAGGGATCAGCCTGGATCCCTGTGCCTCCGGCGTATGATGTGGCGATGGTTCCATCCCAAACAACGCAATTGGCTTGTCCCGCTTTTCTTTCTGATATCATATTTTCTCCTGACTGCCGATTCTTCGGCATCTTGGCAGACAACCGGACTTAACGCCGGTTGATGAAGGCTTTGCCAAAATAACAACGCTCAGCTAATCGCCTTCATCATCATCTTATGCTGGATTTGTTTCAGCAATGACAAATACAATTCAAAAAGAATGAAGCATTTTTACAAATTATTCATTAAAAGTCTGATTATTTTTCAGTAGTTCTCCACGGCGCGAAGCTATCGAACGCGTCCGATCAACAAGTTCATGAAAAGAGTGGATCTCAGCGGCGGACTGCGGCATGGCCATGAACCTGCAAGAGGAATTCAAGTAAAATAGGAAGAGACTTTTATGGGAAAGTACATTTTCTGCAGATTAGACTCCTCTGCTGCCATGCAGCCTTAAACCGAATCTTCAGAGAATCAATCGGTATCTATGCCCATGCATTTGCAACAGTAAGTTGAAAGGCTCTCGCAATTGTGTTATTGTAATGATAGATTCTGGTGGTTCTTTATACTAGAGAGCGCTTCCTTTTGATATTACCGATTGTTATTGACCTCAAGCCAGTTCCTCTTCGAATTATTCAGTTGGGCCTAAAACTTAATATGCAGCTTCTAAAGGATATCAAGAACCTATCCAGAGAACTCTGCACTCACAAGTTTATAAACTATTAGTTGATCGCCGATTTCAGATTGAAAATTCTGGTTGTCTCTGGCAACATGAATTGGCTCTAAAAGCATAGAAAGAGAGGAAAAAACTTGATGCCGTGCGTTGGCGGCTTCGTAATGGAACGTGGCTTTGTAATGGAACGGCAAGCTTCTAGTCAATATAGGCTTGAAAAGAAAAAGGATGTGATGAAGTGCACATTGGGAATTTAGATTGGATCGATTTGACGACATCAGACTTCTCTTTCGTAATGGAAAACAACTTGCTTTTTGTGGACAAGAGCCTTTTCATTGAGCATTTCCTTAATGAGAGGCAACAGGTTCAGATCATAGCCCATCCTAGGCGCCTGGGCAAAAGCATGAACTTGATGATGCTCCACTGCTTTTTGACTGACAGCGTGGATTATCGGCCTCTGTTTGAAAATTTGCGTATTCGCCAAAGCCAGGTTTGGGTAAAAGCCCATGAGGCGCCATCCTTTCTGTTCGATTTCAAGGGCCTTAATGTAAAAAAGTACAAGAGGCAGATTCAGCTTATGGTGAATAAATACGCATCTGTTTACGCCTCGGATCCCATATGCCCCCAATACTATTTGAACCTCTACAAAGAATACAGCCCGGAAGGCGAGTCCACTCCTGATTGCATTCAGCACCTCACTGAAATGGCGCGCGCTGTGACAGGCAAAAGGTCGTATGTTCTCATTGACGAGTATGACAAGCTCATCATCGACAGCATCAACACCAAGGAGTACGCTGACGTCAGGGATTATCTTACACAGGTGCCGTCAGCCGCGATGAAGGGCAACATGTGCCTGGAGAAAGGCCTTCTCACGGGCGTAATGCGCGTTTCGCACGAGGGCATGCTGAGCGGGCTCAACAATCCCCAGACATACGACGTGTTCGAAGACAGGGTGTACGCAAGCGACTATGGGCAACTTTAAGGATTTTATCCGCTCGGGTTCGTTTGAGTTTGAAAAAGACCGGTCTATCATGGGAAGCAAATTCGACGAATGGCGTTCCCGCGCGACTGCGCCAACTTTATCAAGGATGACGCGGCTTACGCAATTCGCGCCGCCGTCGCTTTGCTGATGGCCTGGGGCATAGCGTTCATAACCGGCAAATTTGACGCCTCACGCTCCCTTGAGCCGGACAACGCGAAATATCAAAAATGCAAGGAGATTTCAGAATATATCGCCATTCTTCCGTCAATCAAGCTTTTCTATCTTCTCCCGTACTCGCCTAGCTTGAACTTAATTGAAAGATTCTGGATATGCGAAGTCCGAGATGCTGAATGGCGCATATACAGACACCTTATTCGAGTTCAAGCTGAGAATCGACAAATTTCTATATGAATCAGATAAAAGCAACTTCCGTAAAATCAATTCGAAAGTGAAGAAAGTGCGAAGCGAGGTACATGCCATTGGCAAAATTCCCCTCTGTTTTTGAGTTGTTGATTGATGGAATCGTTTTGTTTCGTGTTCATTGGCTGCTTGCCAAAAATCGGACTAGAAACAGCTCCTTTCATGATTTTCGCCCTAAAAAAACTGCTGCGAAACGTACCGCAGCAGTGACAAGATTTTTCTTTTACAAAACTGTGCTGACGAGTTCCATGTTCAGCTCTTCATAAAACTTCCTTCTAAGTTGTTTGTAGTTATCCAGTTCCCGCCTTGCGTATTTCGTTGCAGAAGGCTATTTTTCTCGGGAAGATCACTGCGTCTTCTCCGACTGCATCTACCTGTGTCGCAGGCTTCATTTCTTGCCTCCCATTAGTCATGATGATTTTCATATTTAAAATCAATGACTGCAAATCCGCATATTATTTAAAACCCTTAAGGACGCTAATCCTATCATATCGCAGCGCTTTGCTTTAGACGCCTTCTTTCCCGTCAATGGAAACCAGTTGATTTACGCCGTGTTCGTCTGGATGGCGCTTGAAATTCCCATCTATTATTTCGGCGATGACAAGCTCGCATAGATACAAAACCGTGCATCCACGCTCGCAGTGCCCTGAATACGCATATTTCTCATCCGACACCACCAGATGTATATGAGGCTTCCCGTCAGCAATCGTTCCCGATGCAGCGGAAAGCTCAAGCGCTTTGTTCTCCATCCTCTCAAAATGCTCAACGGGCGGATATGACGTAGTGGTAACCATGTGCAATACGCAGTTGCTGAACGTAGCGATTCCCGAGACGACAGCCCCATACTTCACGCCCGATTTCTCTATGAACTTTTCCACCTCCTCTAAAAAATCCTCTCCCGGATTTATCCTTATCGTATACACCTTGCCGAACCGCTTGCCTTCAAAATATTCCACTGCGCATTCTCCTGTCATATTTATTTGCAATTCCGATTTGCCTTTTTTATGATATACCGATTCGCAGTCAAATGCGATTTGGAGCTTGATTATCCATAAAGCGGCGCAAAACGCCGATATCAATCGCACTCTCTGTATAATCAAGCTCCAAACGACATTGGCTGCAATGCATCTGCCGGCGCCAAATTGGCGGCGGCTCCGTATCTCTTGGCCAGAACCTTCTCCGCATACGCTTTCATAATCTTGCGGTTGTTGTACTGCGCCATGACTTGACCGTCCTTCCCGCTAATTTTGTACATTATAAGAAGAGCGCATGCAATAAAAGTTCCAATCCCTACAAATACCGCGATAATCAGCCAGATTACGTTTAGCGCAGTCCTGCTGCGCTTAAAAAGGCGAATAAATACTATCTATTTTTGCGCATGAACGTCTAAAAGGCGATTCTCTGCTTTGCGCGCTGCTTTATTAGGTATGGAAATTTCCATTGTTTCTAGCATTGCATGTGATATCCAGTGCCATGACCTCTGCAAACGGACTCTTAATCTCTATGCTCATTCCTGACTGCCTTGAATATGGAACTTATCATACGGGAGATCGCGCCGAAGGCGTTGAGTCTTCAATACAGACATTCGTTGTGAAGCTAAGCTCAAGCATATGAGGCTCCAGAGCTATAGTTCCCTTAGGCGCATTCGGCTATGTCGCGGAGGAAAAATCCACCCAGCCAGCATTACGGCGCCAACCGCAATTATCTTAAACATAGCCTCACCGCTGATAACAGACGCCAGATTCTAAATGCTTAGATTGTATATGGCAAAGAATATCATAAGTGCATTTGAGAAGTTTGTGCCAAGCATATCAGTAAACGCGCCATTAGTTTTGAGTGAGTGAGCAGTTGACCCAAATATTGATTTTCCGAAACTTCTCCCATGCATGAGAAGCAAATGCATATACCTATTCCATTAAGCAGGCGTCAAGCGCCTCTCCGCCAACCGTCGTAGATACGCTTTTTATATCATCAAACGCCGATTCCACTCCCGGCATATCTGTACAGAGTCTATCTGGCAAGCTAAAACAGGGGCAAATGGTTGCAACTCCGAGCAAAAAGCCGCTCCAAACGAAATGAAGCGGCCATCGGGCATATTTAAGCAAGTGTGCGTGTCGCAGGTTAGGTTTGCGCATTTACAGGCACATTTGCAACTTGGGTTCGAGCAAGGGGACAACGACCGTCTCAGCCGGTTTTATGGAGGTGTTCAAGAACTCCAGACAAAACGAACGGCTCTAGTCGGAAGGAGACGCCCCCTAACGAATGAAGGGGAGAAACTTGCTGGAAGCGATGGAGCGGGCGAAGAAGAAGCTTAAGCGCCAGTTACCACAAACACATATCATTTTTGAAGGCTTTCATATCGCTCATATGCCGATACGCGCATTGGATAGCTTCGTGGTTTAAATTGATGAGGCAACCCCAAGAAAGGTTCATTTGGCCGCGCATCACCACTATGAATGGAAACGCCGTCTAGCCTCGGCAAATGTTCTCCGGCAAAGGCATTATGCCAAGCTCGGCTCTTTTTCTTAAGAGAGCGATCAGAGGCTCAATATATAGTCTATCCCATTTTTAACGCTGATGAACGGATCAATTTCAAATTCTTCCTGTTCCAGTATATAATGCTCTACTCCGATTTCCTTGCCTATTTCTATTATTTCCTTGAAGTCTATGACTCCTTCGTTTAGATCTACGCATTTCTTGCTTTCATAATCCTTAATCTGCTTAATATGAAGAAGCTTAGTGCGCTTTGCGTGCTTTTTCATGTAAGCCAAAGGATCTACTCCAGCAAAGGCTATCCAGAACAGATCGAGCTCGGCGTAAACAGTGCTGGGATCCGTATTCGCGTAAAATATGTCGAGAAGATATTCGCCATTATCTTTTAAGAATTCCATGTTGTGATTGTGATAAGCGAACCTCATGCCTGCTTTGGTTATCTTTTCAGCGACTGGAGCGACGAAATCAGCCATGCGCAGAATGCTGTCCCTATCTTTAAGGCCTGAGTAGTGCGGGAGAATAATGTACGAAACGCCTATTGCGCTGCTGTATTCCAGTTCCTCATCCAAATTCTCCTTGAGTATTTGCGGACCCACATGGGTTCCTATGGCCTTCAAGTTCAGATCATCCAAGATCTTTTTCATCTCATTCGCCGAAAGCCCGCCATATCCGGCGAATTCGACTCCCGTATAGCCGATTTTGCTGAGTTTTTTCAAAACTCCCACATAATCTCTAGCCATTTCTTCCCTAACAGAATAAAGCTGGATGGAAAACTCATTGATTAATGGCATTGTGGCCACAGCCGCGCTAACGCCTTGGCATGACGCGTGGTCAAACTCGCATGCGCGTCGGCATTGCTCTTTTTCAAGCTGCCATGAAGACGCGATATACCGATTAGCAATCAAAAAAATCGATATTGAGGTCAGATTATACAATTAGTGAGAACTGCAGATATCAGCCGCTCATTGAAAGCGATAATTCGACCTATCGATATATCGGGCTGCAAATCAGTCTAGCAGAAAGCGCGCGCGGCGTACTCCTTTCTTTTATGTATACTGATGGGCATAGAAAAGCTCCGATGCCGGAGGTTTATTATTAAGCGCAATGAATACGCCGTTTTGCAGTAAAATCTACCTATTTTGAAGCTTGATTATCCATAGACGCTGTACAGCCTCTAAATAGGGATTTTCATGCGCAAATTAGAGCAACCTCTAAAATCGGAGCATTAAGATGCTCATAGGGTATAGCTTCTCGGTTTATCGCTTTCAGTCAAATTCATACAGATTTGCGGGCAAATCGGCATAGGCTGTTTTATATGCGAATCAGCGCAAGAGGCGGCTTTTATACCGATTTTCAGACCCCAAGCGCTAGGCTTATAGCCTCAAGCAACATAATTCTCATCAGCTGGTGGGGAAAAGTCAGGCTGGAAAAGCTAGCTTTGAAGTCGGCTCTTTTGAGAACATTTTCCCCCAAGCCAAGACTCCCGCCTATAACAAATGTCAAAGCGCCTTCACATGCAACGTCAAGCATATCGCGAAGGGCGCTGGAATCAAGAGGCTTTCCCTTTATCTCCAGCGCTACGACTTTATCTATACTATGAATATGCCGCAGAACGCCTCTTCCCTCAGTCTGCTTGACAGAATTTCTAAGCGCCTCAGAAAGGCTTTCAGGGGATTTCTCTTGAGGCGCCTCCACCACTTCAATCTGAACGCGCTTATTTATCTCGCGCATAAATAGCTTTTGTCCTTCGCGGTAATAAGGCTCTTTGAGGCAACCTACAGCAATTATTTTAATCTTCATGCCCACACCGCTTTTTCTTTAGATGCGCAGGCGAATATGCTGATGCGCATTAAGGACGTCTATTTGCCATTCCTTTTTTTAGCTTCTATCAAACGCAAAAAATGTCTCATTTGACTGCAAATCATCGGCATAGATTCGATTTCGCCGACGCATCCTTCAACGGTTCTATGGATGGCGCGCGGACAAAAAAGGAGCATTTGACAGCGCATCGGCATAGATTGAACTTCTTATAGGAGACATGCAATTTCCAGCGCAACGGGCTGCCTCTATGCCAAAATACCAAAAAATTTCTGTTTCGAAGCAATTAATGCGCTATATGACACGTTCATGCCGAATATGCGGCGATGTAATTTCATATGCAAATAAGCTTATGCTGATTCACCAAATGCGTCTATTTTGAAGCATGGCTGTCCACTTTCACGGGGAGAAATGACGATGTCAATCGCACCGACTGTACAGTCAAGCTTCAAAACAGCAACTTGCATATGCAAATCAGTATATTTCACACTATACAACTTCACGGCAATAAATACAAGCGTAAATTTGAAACACCGCTTTGCGCCCATCTGCGCCTTGTCGCGCTTCAGACGCGAACAGGAGTTTCAAGCTTCATTCTACAAGAGCTGCATCGCTTGGCCCATGCCTGTCGGCTAGCATGATTTTCAGATCAAGCTGAGGGTTTATATTGTTTTCCATCAATATGCCCTCAACTGTGCCGGCGGCCAAAAGGGGCATGTTGTTCTCCTCGCTCAAATGTCCTAAGAATACATATTTCAGGTTCGGCGCCATAATCTGCGCCAGTACGGTTCCCGCTGACTCATTGGAAAGATGCCCGCGGCTGCCCATGATGCGATCTTTAAGGACTTGCGGATATCGCCCGTTTTTTAGCATCTCCAAGTCATGGTTGCTCTCCAGGACCAGTATGTCAGACCCCCGCAGGTTCTCCCTCACAGAGTCTGTCACGCAGCCTATGTCTGTCGCCACAGTCGCCTTTCGCCCGCCTGCAAATAGGCTGTAGCCTACCGGCTGCGACGCGTCATGGGGTATATCGAAGCCTACCGCCTCCAGCTCTCCAACCGCGAATCTAACTCCCGGCTCGACTATGTTCTTAAGCTCTTTGCTGATTCTGCCGACTGAGCCATGACGCTCAAAAAAACGCCATGTATTGCCAGTGGCGTATACCGGTATGCGATAGCGCCTTGAGAGCACTCCCACACCCATTATGTGATCTGAGTGCTCATGAGTGACCAGTATTGCGCTAATGCGTTCTCCTGGGATGCCAATGGCTGACAGCCCGGCTTCGATGGCCTTGCCGCTCTGACCGGCGTCGACCAATATATGCGTGCCGCCCGAGCAGGCATATATGCAATTTCCTGAAGATCCGCTCAATATCGGACGCAATGCGATGCCCATCAATTTACCCCCGTACGTCGTCCGGAACAGTGATTCGACTCACGTCCGCGCCGAGATCCTTGAGCTTGGACTCTATGTTCTCATACCCGCGGTCGATATATTTGACGTTGCTGATGGTTGTTGTGCCCCTGGCGGCTAGGCCGGCTATTACAAGAGCCGCGCCGGCCCTCAAATCCGTAGCCCTGACTTCCGCGCCGGTAAGGCATGATTCGCCTTCTATCACCGCAACCCTGCCTTCAACAGTAACATCGCATCCAAGCCTCTTAAGCTCCGTCATGTATTGAAACCTGTTGTCAAAAACCGTTTCCGTTATTACGCTTGTGCCCTTAGCGCAACACAGAAGCGCCGTCATCTGCGGCTGGAGATCTGTAGGAAAGCCAGGGTAAACCATAGTCTTTATGTTTACGCCATGAAGAGGCCGATCTCCTATGACTTTGATGTAATCATCGCCTTCTTCAATGATGCAGTTCATTTCAATGAGCTTCGCGGAAAGCGAATCCATGTGCTTGGGAATGATGTTTTGTATAGTCACATCCCCGCCGGTTATGGCGGAGGCGATCATGTATGTACCAGCCTCAATCTGATCAGGTATGATCTGATATTCGCATCCATGGAGGCTGTGAATCCCCTGTATGCGAATGGTGTCAGTCCCCGCGCCTTTTATGTTGGCGCCGAGCATATTGAGAAAATTGGCGGTGTCTACGACATGAGGCTCCTTTGCCGAGTTTTCAATCACCGTTGTGCCTTCCGCGAAAACAGCGGCTATCATGATGTTGATGGTGGCTCCGACAGATGCCATATCCAAATAGATGTTGCTGCCGGTCAGCCTGTCAGCCTCGGCTATAAGCATGCCGTGCTCCTGCCTGATATGCGCTCCCAGCGCCTCAAAGCCCTTGATGTGCTGGTCTATTGGCCTCGCTCCGAAATTGCAGCCTCCTGGAAGCGGCACTACAGCTTTTTTGAAGCGTCCCAAAAGAGCTCCCAAAAGATAGTAAGACGCCCGCATATTTCTGGCAAGGTCATATGTCATTTCATACTTGGTGAGATTTGTGCTGTCGATTCTAAGTATATGAGAGTCCGAGTCTTGAAATTCACAGACCATGCCAATAGAACGAAGCGCGTCCGCAAGTATAGAAACATCCTCAATCTTCGGGAGGTTTTCAATAACGCAAACGCCGTTGGCGGCTATAGCCGCTGGGATGATTGCTACAGCAGCATTTTTTGCTCCATTTATATGAACAACGCCTGATAATTTTTTTTGGCCATTGATCACAATCCGATCCATTTCAACACCTCTTATTATGTGTATTTGCCCTAATAAGCATTTTTCAGATGAAGAGAGACAGCTTACGCTCAGGCCTTGGGAGGCTTGTTCATGTGAAGAATGAACTGAGCGATTTTCGCTATTAAGGCATCAAATTCTTTTATGCGCCGTCAGGCAGGTCAAGCACGATCATATGCTAAGGTACGTCAATATGTGAAAAACATAATCTCAACAAGCGGGATTGTCAAGCCCTCATATTCTCCGCTAGGCACTTGGCCTAAACGGAACATCCCATTTCAAGGATCCGGCGCGTAAGCGCGCATATGCTGAAGGGGCGCTTCCAACCCGCAGCGCAAATGCACAGCTTCACAACGCCGTCAGCCATGAAAGCGTATATTGCGTTTTGCATTAAATATGCATCAAACTAGAATTAAACGAAAGCAAAAAACAATACAGCTATTCTAAAATGGAATGCCGGCGTCCCAATGACCTAGACAGGCGGCTCCTGAGAAGGCTCAGTCAGCAGTGAAGCCGCTTTCTCGGTTATGGGAGGGCAAGCCTGAAAGAAAATGTTTGGTAGGAAAAAACATGCGCCGGCGGCCGCAGCCGACTCACACTATTAAACATGTATTGACGCGAAGCTCAGAAACATCTGAGCTTCGCACCAACTGGCAATATATCCTTAAAATTTTAAATTTATGCCTTATAACCAGGCGCTTGTGTCTTTTCATGCGCATCCTATCACTTGCCGATTTCAGTCGTCTAAGGTTATAAATGCAGATTTCTGTTTATGGCAACCGGATTAGCCTCCAAGCTTCGCTATCACTCGACTAATATATCAAAATAATTAATAGGTAAATTAAAAAATCAACATTTGGATAGCGTCTCTTCATCAATAAATTATTATAACATCAATCCGTCAAAGGATAAAGTTTTTTTAATGATTAATGAGCGCTGTGCATAATTCGTAACAAACATGAAATATTACTTTATTTCAGCTAATATAATATCAATCATTTTCGATCGAAATTTCGCTAATCCCCGAAATCATGTCACCCGCTGCTATTATTTTAACAATGTCATCTTGCCTCCTCGGAAGGGGTTTTCGGCGCGGCAAGCGGCGCCATCATTTATAAAGCATTGCAATCAATTATGCCGATGCGCAGCCAAATGCAGCGAATTTGCAGCTTGACTGCCCGCTGGCGCTGATAATCTTAAATGTGTGAATTCAGCGCTTATCAATCGCCGTACATCCAAGCTAATCTCGAAACTTTCCTATGCGCGTCAGTGCGTGTCAAAGCGTCGGCAACCTATTCAAGCGTTCCCCGCACTGGAAAAACCATATAAAAGCATGCTTGAGCATAGTCTCCTTTTGTTCCAGAAAATACTCAGTTTATGGGATAGGGTGTACATTTTAGATGAATTTTATCTTCTCTTATTTTATACCATTTCCAGTTTCAAAGCAACAGTTTGCTATGGATGAAATAATGGCTTAATAGGAATGATAAGGCGTTTATGCCAGCAAGATCATTTGGCCTTAATATAAAATCCTTGCCCCTTCTCTTGCGCTTAGGTCAATATTAGTTTGTTTCTCTATTTAATGACAGTAAAATCGACGCTTAATTTAATGTTTAAATGCACAAAATAACTTAATTTGCCAGTTTATATATTAACAGATTATCGTCGAGAGCATGGCCTTTCTAAAAATAGTCGTTTTTAGGCCGGCCGCATCTTGCAAGCGCCATAATCCGGCCTGAAAATAGGATATGAGAATTTACTGCATCATGCATGCTGATTTGCAGCCAAACGACTGATTAAATGATCTAAACATCCATTTTCTGATATAACCCGGCCTAATAATCAGAAACATCCAGCAAATCAGCATGCCTATCCTGCGGAATTTATCCGCTTTCAATTCGCTAAACGACGATATCAATCGCGCCCTCTGTTCAGTCAAGCTCTGAAACAGGCAGTTTAATATTCAAAACATTATCGGCGGCTCGCGCGCAGGCATGACAAAAGGGCTCCCGGTAAAATCGGGAGCCCTTAATAGAGAAATCAGTCAGGCTTGACATACGACACGGCTTTCTTTGGCGTAAGCCCCTTTATGACTTTATGGTAATAGTCATAAGTCAGGGGTGCTGCATCTGAGACGCGTTCCGTTTGAAGGATGTCTCCTTGAATAAGCATATGCGTATGGATGTCAATATAGTTCTTGACCTCGCATTCCATAAACGAGCATACGAATTTCTCTAGCGCGGGCAGACCAGATTCAGTCAGCCGCATAGGCATTCCTTCGAATTTCTCGATGTCCTTTGAGGTTCTGAATCCGAACCTGCCTATAGTCGCCATGTCGGCGTCCTGCGAGAATACTGAGACGACGAATTTGCCGCTCCTTAAAATCGCGTCAGTCGTATAGTTTTCCTTGTTGCTGCATACAACCATGGACGGCGGTTCAGCAGAGGACTGCATGGCGGCGTTTATGACGCATCCTACATATCTGCCGTCAGTATCCTTTGCAGAAAGGACATACAAGCCGTACGATATTGTAAATAGCGCGGAGATATCCATCTCAATAGTCGCGAGACTGCAACTGGAAGTACGCCTGGGGATGCGAGCATACCGGACACAGCTTTGGCGCAGCCGCTCCGCGATGGACATGCCCGCAGTTCAAGCAGATCCATACTGTCTCTTCTTTCCTGGCAAAAACTTCGCCGTTTTTGATATTTTCCAAGAGAGCGGCATACCTCTGCTCATGCTCATTCTCAATCTTGGCTACTCCGTCAAAGAGGAACCCAATCTGAATGAAGCCCTCTTCACGAGCCTCCTGAGCCATTCTGGCATACATGTCCGACCACTCATAGTGCTCGCCGTCTATGCCTATCTGAAGATTCTCCTCAGTGTCGGGTATGCCGTTGTTGTGAAGAAGCTTGAACCATATCTCGGCATGCTCCTTCTCGTTGTTGGCTGTGGAAGTGAAGAAGTTTGCAATTTGCTCGTATCCGTCCTTCTTCGCCTTAGACGCGAAGAAGGTGTACTTGTTCCTAGCCATTGATTCTCCGGCGAACGCTTCCTCCAAGTTCTTTTCCGTTTTGGTGCCTTTCAATTCAGGCATGAAAATCCCTCCAGTTGTTTGTCTTTTGCGCTTTTGACTGCTTCTAAATTATACCTCAAAAAGCATATTTTTAAAATGTTTTCATGTTTTAAATTTTACAATTAATAATTATGTTCTGAACAAACTGGTTTCCTTATCGTATAATAAACTGATTCGCAGTCATATTAGCCTATTTAGGAGCTGTATAATCAAGCTTCCCTAACAGGCAGTTTCATTTGCAAATCTAAAGCGCTGGAGAGGCTGATTAGCGCCCTTTAGAAAGGACAGGGAACATCCAATCCTTATCCTGCGCCAATCTTCATGCCTTGCCCATCCAGCGCCCAAACGCCGCCCTTTAATTTATCAAGTCCATAAGCTCAGCTTTCGGAGCCACCCCTACGACTCTTTTGTACATCTTGCCGTCCTTGAAAGATACGACATTAGGAATGCCCATTACCTGAAATTCCATGGCGAGATCAGGATTCTGGTCGGTATTTACTTTGTATACTTTGACTTTGTCCTTGTTTTCAGTTGCTATCTCCTCCAATAGAGGGGACAAGCGCTTGCACGGCCCGCACCAGTCGGCATAGAAGTCGACTATAACAGGAAGGCTGGCGTTGCTGATAGTTTCTTTGAAATTATTGGCATCTAACAATTCTAATCCCATAATTACCTCCTCGCAGCTAGTTATAGCGTCTTGAGAGACGCTTATGGGCGTCTCTTGCGACGCAGCGCTTAATGCTTTAAACGGCTATGGATGCGCTGGACTTAAACCAGCTATGCCGCTTCCTTTAGACAATATATGCTTGAATGATTTGCGCTTGCATGCTCAGAAGGCAAACGCTATTAGTCTTAAAGCAGCCAGGCGCAACTTTTTTGCCGTGTTCTTGGCCCTTCAGGCGACGAGCGTTGGCAAGCGCAGAAAAACTCGGATTTTATTCTAAAATCTGCGTGAAGGCTTCCGAAACGGAGAGATTCAAAGCATGCCCGCTTAGCTTTATTGTGTCTGAATCAGCCCTGCTTTATTAAAAAATATGGGGGCGGGTTGAATTTGGAAAGCTCTTTCATCCTATTGACAGCTTCATCGTAAGTCATTACAGGGTATATCTTCCATTCACCTTCTGCGCTGCAGTTGCCCAAAATGTGCAGGCCATGCTCGAACTCAATGAACACGAACTCGTCATTGCCTGAAATGAATACCACATTTCCCTCAGTGTCGCTAATCATCCCTGAGCTTCTCAGAGATTCTACGAAATGGGTGAAGTTCGAGACCAGATACCTTCTATTTGACGACAATTCATAAGGAGGTATGATCTGAAGATTGCAGTCTGGGATCTTTTGGTTGATGCTTACTATTTTGCCTTCAAGCTCTTCTATTAGATCCATTCTTATTATATACGACGACTCGCGATTTTCCAAGATGAATTCTTTCAAGGCAAGCGGGCTGTTTTGAGGGGAGAGAACAAGAGAAACATATTTTCCGTCCGTCTGCATGCTCCTGACATCGAATGGACCCGAAACGCCGGCCTCAGACTCCACTGTAGAAAGCACCTTGTAAAATTCCTCGCTATTGCTGCTTATGCGGGAAATCTGGCCATGAACGCTTGAATAAGACGCGAAGATCTTATCGAAGAGGCCCTTCGTTATGACCGCCGCTTGGCCGTTTCCAGCAACCAAGCAGCCATTTTCCGTTTCATAGGCCGCATATACATAGAGCTCCTCCGGGTCGGAGGCGCCCATATCTATAAAAGAGGCGAACTCCAGATTCTTCATGTATAGAATCATCGCGCGCTCATTTTTGTATTGAGGATCAAAGCCCTCGATTTCAGCAAGGTGAGCCGGCGTAATGTATATTTGAGACGGGTTCTCATACAGCAGCCCGTTTTTCGTTACATAGTCCACATTGCTTCTGTAGCTCTCAAAATATCTGGCTGCCGCGTCTGAAACATTGAGCACCATCTTCTCAGCCTCTTCATAAGGCATAGACAAATCCGCCTCCATTACGGGCAGAGGCTGCTCTGTATTCGCCGACTCATAGATTTCGCCCTCTTCCGGAAGAGCAGGCAAGGTTTGGATTGCTTCAGGATCGTCAACGAAAAATTCAGTAGGAGCAACAGTGCTTATCGGCAGATCCAGCTCTTCTATAGGCGCGGCGAAATACGCTCTGACCATGAGTATGACGGCTGCCAAGAGAGCAACGACTATGGCGGCAGAGGCAAGCCCCACATTGCGACGATTGGCGCCGGAACCAAGCAAGGCGCCGCAATTCGGGCATTTTTTCATGCCTTTGGAAATTGAGGCCTTGCATTTTTTGCAAATCAACGTACCACCTCCAGGACTGCCGGCGATTGCAGCTCTATCCCTTGAAATCGAGGGGCGAAGCTAGAAGCTATTTCTCCAGAAGCCAAGGGATATTATAGCACGGGCAGCGGCGCTTTGCAATCTATGACGCGAATTTGACAATTAATGTTTCTATTGCGATTTTATCGTTGATTTTTCCCGTTTTGATATTTATATCCGCCTCAAGGCAATCCGCCAGCGCGTTAAGCAACTCATCCTTTTTATAGTTTCTGCCCTGCTTCAGGCACTCTGACGCGACAAATCCGCGAACTTTAAGATAATTGGCTATGTCGTTCGACGACAGCCCCTTCTCCATGAGAGCCTTGCTCTGAAGTATGAGCCTAAGCTGCCGGGATATCATTGCCAGAACAACTATAGGCTGCTCTTTCATAAGCATCATATTGCTGAATATGTCAAGGGCCGCTTCTGTATTTTTTCCGCCCACCGCATCAACCAAATCGAAAACTCTGGCTTCCAGGGAAGGCGTGCATACCGCTTCAATGTCCGACTGGCTTATTTCAGATTTTGCAGCGGCAAACGCCGCCGCCTTCTCAATCTCAGTCTCCATATCCTCCATTGCCCTGCACGTCCGCTTCAAAAGAAAAAGCGCGTTATTTAAGCTTATGGACTTTCCGCGTTTCTTGAACATATTGATTATCCAATCAAGAAGCTCTTTTTCAGTGGGCGGCTTGAACTCTACAGCGCGTCCGACTTCCGCTATCTTCTTAAATATCTTCAAGCGCTTATCCGCTTCGCCCTCTATGAAGAGAAGTATCGTAGACTCAGGCGCGTCGCCCAGAAACTCTGACATTCTTTCAGAGTCGACCTTTCTTCCGCTTGTAAAAAGCTTGGAATCCCTAACTTCAACCAGCCTGTATTCATTCAGGAAAGGGGCGGTTTCAGCAGCGTCAATAATTCGCCCGGGATTTATGTCCTTTCCTTCAAAGACATCCAGGTTCATCGCGGTGGCATCGCTAGGAACCAGCTTTTCTCTCATTATCGCCTCATACATTGATGAAAGGTACTTCTCAGGGCCATAAAACAGATAGGCGCCTTTAAATTTGCCAGACTTCAAGTCAGCTTTCAGATTTTTCATATTCACCGCCAAAATTATAAACTCTAGAAACAGTCAAATGCGACTGTACCGCTTTTCATCAAATGTTCCTTTTTTTGTTGACTGTCCATTGAGTGGTGCGATTGATATCGGCATTTCGCACTCGCCGTATAATCAAGCTCCAAAAAAGGTTATTTTATATGAAAGCAGTAGATTTTGGGGCTTGACCTTTCATATAAGTCAAGATCCACGCCAGGAGCTTTCATATGCAAATCAGTATAATTAGGCTGGCGAGCAGCCAAATTATACCGGCTTCGAGAAACGAATATCCGCTGGAGCATTGCATGCGCAGGCCAATCGGAGCTTCAAACGAGCATCATCTTTAGATCCGAAAACAGGAGAAAGGGCTGTTCCTTGGCGCTTGCAAATTCGCATAATCCTATTTTTAGGCATTGAGCAATACTTAAGGATACGCTCTTAATCGTAGAGTTGCATAATGATTGAGTCGTCCCTCTCAAATTGCTTGGACAGATCTACCGATGTCCTGAACTGGGAGATATTTTCAGACTCCACAAGAAACTTTACTTTCTTGACGCCTGAAACCTCCAGCAAAGAATTTACAATTGAGTAGATCATCACTTCCTCAGAAGCGGAGGAATTCGGGGATTTCACCAAAAAATCCGCGCTTAGGTTTACATAGCAGATTCCTTCCTCAGTTTTCACCTCCCTGACCTTCACATCAGAAGAGATGGTCGGGTAGTGACCAGGAACATTCGGCCCCTTTATTATCTGCTCCACTATGAATGGCTCCACATGGAGATCCGGATTGATTTCTATGTTTCTCCTCTCAAAAACCAGCTGGTCTCCGCTTTCAGTCGCGAAATAGAGTATTACTTCCTTGCTTATGATGGCGGATACTTCTGGATTTATGTCTACTGACTGCCTGTTCAAAAATTCCAGAGGCTCTCCCCTGCTGGAAACAAGCTTTTTTCCGCCTACATAGATGTTGACGCTCTTTATGAACTTCAAATCCGTCATCGTCCATACAAACGACGTTCTGAAGAAAGCCTCTTCCAGATGCGGCATAGCGTTGTACTCTTCGGAAAATTCCACTTGAAATGACGTCTCGTTCGTGAAGGGATCTGTGATGAGCTTCGAGTCGCCGAGAATTTTTACATTCTCAGGAAGAGGCTTGGGTATGAGCTGGTTTTTCGAGCCTTCAAGAAACATATTCAAAACGCTCTGTGTCATAGACGCTTCATCGCTTGGCGTTATGGGACGCTCTTCCGGCTCCACAGCCGCAGACGCGGGATTGTAGAAGTAGAGCCTTACAGTCGGCTCATCGCCTCTGTCAGCGAGCGCGGCGACAAATACCGCAGCCGCTATGGCAGCCAAGCCGATGCCTATAAACAACGTTCCATTGCGCTTGGTAATTCGCTTAGATGCCAATGGATTTCGCTCCCCTTTCCTGAAGGCGGCTCCCGAGCATGTGCGCGGCATTTAAGCGCAACCAAGGGCAAAAATGCGCGCTGATTAGGCGAACCCCAGCAATCTCAGGCTTTGCTGTAATGGAGTGGAATCCTAAGCATGAATGAGCTGCCTTCATTCTCCTTGCTGGTAAGCTTTATCGCCCCATTATGCAGGAGCATCGTCTGGTATGTTATGGACAGCCCCAGACCTGTTCCTCCGGTTTCTCTGTCCCTTGTCTTGTCCACCCTGTAGAACCTGTCGAATACTTTTCCCTGATCTTCCTCGGCAATGCCTAAGCCCGTATCAGAAACCGTCACAAAGGCATTTTGATGATCCGCGTCTATTACTACCTTCACAGATCCCCCGTCAGGAGTGTACTTTATGGCGTTGTCTATCAGATTTGAAATAGCCGAGCTCATCTTTACCTCGTCAACCTCAGCCGCCACGTCCTTTACGAAATCGCAGAGGATTTCTATGGATTTCTGTTCAGCCAGAGGCGCCAAGCGCTTTACAATGTCCGATACCATTTTGTTCAGGCTTATAAGGGACGCATTCATGCCCAGCTCCTGCTGATCAAGCTTAACCATCTGCAGCAGATCATTTACAATGGAAGTCAGCCTGTCAACCTCGGAGTTTATATCCTGCAGGAATTCCCTGCAAGTTTCCTCTGGGAGCTGCTCCTGCAAAAGAATAGACTCTGAAAGCACTTTCATTGAGCTAAGCGGCGTCTTCAGCTCATGGGAAACATTTGATACGAATTCCCGGCGGATTTTATCCACTTTTTCAAGCTTCTCAGCCATCTCATTGAATGCCGCGCCAAGCCTGGCGTATTCATCGCGGCTGTTTACAGAAATCCGCTGGTTCAAATGCCCTTCCGACATCTTTTGGACGACCTTTAAGATGTTGCTCAGCGGGTCTATGAGCACTTGAGAGACTATTAAAACCAAAACTCCCATTATGAAGCTGGTTAGCACTGTGTAAAGTATAAGCTTCTGCTGTATGTCAGAGACGAGCTGATGTATGTCATCTATAGAATTGACTATAAGCACCGCGCCGATGGCCTCGGAATCAACGTTTGCAATAGGGACAGCAGCATACACCGCACGCTGCTTAAGGTGGGTGGACGACGCATTCCTGTTGGTTGACAACGCCTTTATGACCTCTGGTATCAACATGGTTTTTCCGACATCCGTGCTGTTGGAGTCGCTTACCACATAGCACCTGTCATCGAATAGCAAAATCCTGTACCCTCCGGCTTGGCTTTTAGAGAACAGCTCTCCGTCAAGAATCGTCCATTTGGATTCATCCTCAAGAGACATGAAGTGATTGCCTTTCATAATCGTCCCCGCGATTATATTGGCGGAGCTTAAAAGCTTCCTTTCCCTATCATCCTGGAAGTAGTCCCGTATTGAAGTAAGAATTGTGTTGAAATGAAACATCAAAGGCACGTAGCTTATGAAGAGGAACACCAGCAGAAGCTTCCAGCGAATGGAGTAGTAGCGCGGCCTTTTAATTGAAATAGTAACCAACTCCCCATTTGGTATTGATGTAGCGCGGGTCGCTGGGATTTTTCTCAATCTTCTCCCTGAGCCTGCGGACATGAACGTCAACTGTGCGCGCATCTCCTGGGAAGTCATAGCCCCATACGGTATTTAAAAGATCCTCTCGGCTATAGACTTTTCCGGGGGTTTCGGTGAAGAGCTCCAAAAGGTCAAATTCCTTGGCTGTAAGGCTTGTTTCTCTGCCTTCTACAAAAACCCGCCTGGCCACATAGTCTATTTCCAGATCCCGGATCTTGGCCTTCGTGCTTTTCTCTTGGGCCTCCTCCCCTTTTTTGCCGCTCCTGCGCAGTATAGCCCTGATTCTCGCCTTAAGCTCCAATATGTTAAAAGGCTTGGTCAGATAGTCGTCAGCCCCGTATTCCAGTCCCATTATCTTATCCATGTCCTCGCCCTTGGCTGTAACCATTATTATAGGAACAGAACTGAACTCTCTGATCTGCTGGCACACAGACAAACCGTCTATCTTTGGCAGCATCACATCAAGCAAGATCAAATTGTACTCATTCGCCTTGGCCAGCCGCAACGCCTCTTCACCGTCATAGGCGACGTCCACCAGCATTTCATCCTGCTCCAAGCTAAATTTTATTCCCTTAACAATCGACTTTTCGTCATCCACTACCAATATGCGATTCGCCATAGCATTTGCCTCCGTTTGCGTGTAATTATACTGATTTGCATGTGATCCGTTTCGGCGCCTTGACTGCAAATCAGTATAGCTCGGCTCGGGATTTTAAGAGTTCGAGCCTAAGGCCAAAGCCCTCCGTTCATTTATACTGACGCAATCAAACGTATCGATTTTCAGATCGGATTATCCGCGTTCAAGGACCGGCTGATATCGGCTTTTCTCACTCATTGAATAATCCGACCTGAATATCGGAACTTTTCTGCGCGCGTCAGTATATTAAGCGCCTCGCTATTTTAAGCGAGCCGTCATTTTCATATTCTATTATTTCAAAAAAAAAGAGCAAAATCAAGTTTAGAATTTAACAAGTCCTGCGAAAAAAGATTGGAGGCTTGCCGGCAAGGCCCATCGCTAGCGGAAAAACAAGGCCATTATTATTTTGAACTTATAAAAGCTTTTTGTCAACTCTCAAGCTTTAAGAGCGCATGCCAGTCAAAGAAGTCCATAATCATGAATAGACGCTCAGTCTCCAGCGCTTTGGACGCCGCAGCTTTAAGGCGCCTCTCGCCCAGCCCCAAGGGCGCGGAAAAGATGATTGGCCGGGCATCATCAAGCCTTGGCGCTAATCATGCCAAGTGCGATTTTTAAGGATGAAATCCCAATAGCGTTGTGATAGTCCAATGATTTTTCACTAAATAATGTTTATTAGGCGCTTAGTTTGGAAATCCTTATCATTAGCGCGAATTTATTGTATAGAGTTCGTTCAGCGTCTATCCGAGAGTCCCTTGGAAGAAACATATGAAAAAAGGCAAATCTTCTCATAATAGAATTTTTGCGCCAAATGCATTATTTTGATTTGAATTGCGCCTTTTTATATGTTAAAATAAAAATGATGCAATCACTCTGCGGCATAGAGGCGCAGCCCATTAGGAATTTATGAATCCGCTTGAAACTCAACCCATATGCCAAAGCTCCGCCAACTAGACTTCTATATGGGCTCTTTAGTGCAGATGCACTCAGGAGAGTTGCGATTTTGCAACTTGAGAGTTGCGATTTTGCAACTTGAAAGCTCTGATTTTGCAGCTTGATTGCTCTGATTCTCAGTGGATAATCTGTCTCCAAAATCGGTGCGATTATCTGCATATGCTCAAGCGCTTTGATCTTATCTGCAATTAATAGAAAAGGTTTATTCCTAAGCATATGTGATTTTAGAAATCTCTATTTTAAGGCGTTTGGCTTTATTGCGGATTAGATCTTTGTATATAAGCCCAAAATCCAGAAAAAGCTGGCATGCATTGGTATACATAACCTTTCATCAGGCTTGAAATACTGATTTGCTCATGTAATTTCCTATGCTGATTTGCGTGTGAGAGTCCGGTTTTGTAGCGATTGCAAAATAGGCTCATTGACTGCAAATCAGCATATTTGGAGCTTGGCTGTACAGCAGACTTGATAATCAAACTTCAAAGCAGAGTGCATTTGACTGCGAATCGGTATATTTTCGACATCCAGCAAAACTCGATAATGACTGCCTTAATCAGGCTGTTTACAACAGGAAAGCCGCTTTTGCGGCTATGCTCCTGAATTCCGAAAAAACAAATTCATACTGAAAGGCGGAGCGCATGCCTTATAAGGCCGGACGGCCCTCCGCTAAAAAGGCGGCTTATAGAAGCGGCTGGCAAGTTTTAGGATTTCAACTTTCGAGCTTTATCTCAATCGGGCCGGCGCGCTTTAAGTCCCACCCGCGCGCAAATTTCCAGGCACTCCTCATGGCTCTTTAAATAAGGATTGCTAGGCGGCTTGGGGCGATGCTAGAGCGGCATCCGGCGTTTTGGGCGAAGCGCCTTCGCGCCGGCAATCATTATAAATGAGGATCCCCTCTGGCATGCATGAAAGTCCAGCCAGATGAGATTTCTCCTCTGCTCCCGCCATCTTATAGCGCTTTAATGAACAAGTGCGCGAGGCGCTGAGGATTGCCGGCAAAGCTTATTCTGCTTCCGCTGCGTGGCGCTCAAGCAGTTATACTGATGCGCATTGGATAATTCCTGTTTTACGAATTATGCAATTAGCGCGAAATGTGGATATAGTCATTTCGCACCCTTCAGTGGCTAATCAGCCCCCAAATCGGCGCGCTTGCAAGTTCTGCAACGAAATCACAAGCGCTGATTTGCATGCAAAGCAGAAAATTTCATATGCAAATCAGCATATATAGTCCAATTCATATTATATAACCGGAAGGATTTATGCTCATTGGCATTTTAAAAGGTTCCGCAAAGAAGCGTTGACGGCCTGCACTCACCAAGCGAATACGCCTCGCCTATTTTTAGCGAGCGCGTTAAAGCTTCCGAGGCAGCATTGGACTATCAAATCCTAAAACGTAAAAGTCTGCTTTATTAAAGCCAAGCCTTGAAGCGCGGCTGCGTAGGCTGTCTATTATACTGATTTTCATAGAAAATTGCCTTTTTTGAGCTTGATTATACTGGGAGCGCGAAATTCAGATATGGTCAGCTCGCACCTCTTTAGTGGATAATCAAGCGCAAAAAAAGGAGCATTTGATGAAAATCGATATAGCATGCGCGAGAAAAAAATGAAAAAAATAATCGTTTTCATGCTCTTGCCCATTATCATGATTTGCGCGCGTCCTGCTTTCGCCCAAGACTCAGCTGCATCTAAGCCTAAAGTCGAAGGGGATGCGGCAATTCTCATGGACGCAAGCACCGGCATTATTCTCTACCAAAAGAATATAGACAAGAAAGAGTTCCCAGCCAGCATCACAAAGGTGATGACGGCGCTTGTGGCGCTCGAGGCAAGCGAGGGGGATCTTTCAAAAAGGATTTCATTCTCGCGCGACGCAATCTTCAGCCTGCCCTACGACTCCAGCAGCATAGCTATGAATGAGGGAGACTCGCTCTCTCTAGAAGAGTCATTGCACGGGCTGTTGCTGGCATCAGCCAATGAAGTGGCAAACGCCATGGCAGAAAGCATAGGCGGCACGCAAGAGGAATTCATTGACATGATGAACTCCAAAGCGGAGAGCCTGGGGGCTAAAAACACCCATTTTATAAACCCCAACGGCCTGCATGACGACAACCACTACACAAGCGCCCGCGACATGGCTCTGTTCATGCGTGAGGCTGTTAAGAACCCTACGTTTCTTGAACTTATAGCCACAAAATATTACGACATACCTCCGACTGAAACTCAGCCCCTCATAAGGCCTTTGAACAACTCGAACAAAATGATACAGCCAGGACAATACTTCAATGAATTTGTAATCGGAGGAAAGACCGGATACACAGATGAAGCGAAGCATACGCTAGTCAATTACGCCGTCAAGGGAGACATAAAGCTAATAACCGTAGTAATGCATGCCGACAAGAATCAGGATTACAACGACACCAATGCGCTTTTAAGCTACGGATTTGATTCCTACCGAAACTCAACCCTCTTTGACGGCTCTTCGCTCTCAGAGTCGTGCTATGTCATACCGGATGCCGAAAACCCAGATTCCTCAGTGGCGGTGCCGCTTAGAACCTCAGAAGTCCTTCAGGGCATGTATCCTGCTTCAATCACCGAAAATAGCGTGGATGTCGAAATAACGCTGCCCGAAAAGATTTACGCCCCTGTAAAGGAAGGGGATGCCCTGGGCATTTTAAGCATATCCTACCAGGGCGTCCCTTTGGGCGAGATCAAACTCTACGCGCAGCGAAGCGTTAATCCAGCCGAGAAGGTCGTGCCTGTCTGGAATGAAGAGTCTGCTCCTATTGAATCTACGGAGGCGCCGTCCTATGTCAGGGGATTCAGCATGGGATTCGCCGGGGAAATCTTCTCAAGCGCCGTCTCCTCATTGACGCCTTTGGCTGTGGATCCTTTCTATTCGATAATTGCCGCGTCAGTCCTCACATTCATAACATTGGTCTTTCTCATAAGCTCCGTGATCCATTTCAAAAGAAGGGATCGCGAAAAGGACTTGCTTAGATACATCAACAGGGATCGGAAGAAAGTCAGAATTTAATTCTTTTTTTGCCTAAAAAGGATGATGAAATATAATTTCATCATCCTTTTTTACGCCTCAAGCGCTTAAATGCTGATTTGCAGGCATGCGCGCCTATTTTAGCTTGACTGAACAGCGAGTGCGGCTGCCGCTATCAATCGCGCCGCTCAATGGATAATCATTAAAGAAAGGAGCATTTGATGATTGGCATATGCCAAATCAGCATTTAGTCCCGCCCCAGAATCGGAGCTTTCCTATGCGAGCCAGTATGGCTGGCGGAGCCCTATCTTAGCGCAAAGCTGGCCCTGGCTTCTCCTATCGCGTTAGGCGTATGATCCAGCGCCATTTCCTCGGCGGTTATGTTAAAGTACTTGTGGCTGACCTTCGCGCCTTGATCCGGCGTAGGATCATCCCAAGTCACATCAACGTAGAAACTGCGGCCGTCCAAGATCACTTTGTTCCATGAATGTATAAGCTCGCCTTCACTGGAGTCGACGGTGCCGAGGATGATGCTGCATTCTATGCCAAGCGCATCCATGAATATCTTGAATGTGTCGGTATATCCTTTGCACAGCCCCTTATGCAGAATTAAAGTTCCGTAGGGGGAATTTGACGTTTCAGACTTGGCCAGGTCATACTGCGTATTCGAAACCAGATAGTCATGAACCGCCGTCTCCTTTTCCAAATCAGTCATTCCAGGCTTTATTATTTGCTCAATGACTCTATTCACTTCATTTAGCACCTCAAGCTCGGAAACGTCCAGCTTGGAGCAGTCCCCGGTCTTTAGAGCCTCTCCGATATTTACATACATGAAATAGGTTATTTTAAACGTCACATAGGCGTTGCTCCGCCCGTTGGCTTTGTATGTCCACCATTTCATCCTGCTGCTGTTCACTTCAAGAAAATAGCGGCTGATGTCCACGCCCTCGTCGCTGTTAAAGATAAGCTGAGTATCAAGCGAGAATTCCTTGTCGGCGTTGGAGATGCTTTTTTCTATGGCGGAAAGGAAATCGTCCTTTGAATCTATCATCGACGCCTTGTTGATATCAGAGGTTATAAAAACAGTTCCTGTATCGCTGTCCCAATTCACCGGACAGTTCAATCCCTCGGAGAGCGCTCGCACAGGAACGTAAAGCTGGCCCCTAATAAGAATTGGAGCAACATCAAGCGCCACCGTTTCTTCAGCTCCCCCGAAGGCGCCGGTTTTCATTGTGGCAAGACCCGGGGCCACTCCTGCGTATCTGCCGTTTAAATACATCCACAGAGTCTTTTTTTCATCATTCCAATCGGATTTCGCGCCTAACGCCCTTCCCAAAGATTCAAACGGAATTATAAGTCTGCCTCTAATATTCAGAGGCTGAACCGAATCTGGGAAGATTTCGCCATTAAGCATTATCTTTATCGGCTCGGCAGCGTCAACAGCTAAAGAGAAAGGGCACAGAAGCAGTACTAGGCACATGGCTGCGAGCAAAAATCTCTTTATTTTCATCCCTTGCCCCCTAAATAAGCAGGCCTTCAAAATCAGGCCAGCTAGAATTTATTTTTCCATCATGTCGGAGTTTCCTTAAAGGCGAAGCGTTGTTCTTGAGACTGGCGCAATGCGAAATCATCCGGACGACTTTGCAGTCAGGCTAAAAATATATACGAGATGGAGAATCGATTGGATTTATTGAAATATGCTGCAACACTATTAATTTCACATCTCAAAGGGTTCAATTTCAATGCGTGAAAAGCCTAATTTGCATTCATGCTGATTTTCATAGAAAAATGCATTTTATGGGCATTTATCCATAAAATGTATTTTCGTACTAAACTGCCTTTTGGAGCTTAATTATACAGCGAGTGCAATTGATATCGGCATTTCGCACCACTCAATGGATAATCAACAAAAAAAGGAACATTTGATGAAAATCGGTATGTCTGCAATTCGAACAAAGCTGTACAATCAAGCTCACAAAGGTAATTTTAATTGAAAATCAATATCGCAAGTTAAGAAGATGAAACAAGCAAATTATATCACTTTATCCCAATAATTTCAAGAAAAAAAAGGACGCAAGCAGCAGATTTAGGAAAATCCCCAAAGATGCTGACGCCCTCATTCCGATCCCTGCGCCGGATTATTCAGCTAGTCAGCTGGCAATTCGGCTCAGGGATCGTTGCATTAGATTGAGCATGCATTTCAGAAGAAAGTTCGAAGATAATGGGCGGCGCGAAGTTCATTGCCTTCATCATGCATCGCCATTAAGTCCTCTTATATGGAGAGCTTTTGAATTTTAGCCAGGACTGCCATTCTGGCATCGTTAAAATCATAGGCGCATGTAGAGAGAGTGATTATTTTGTCGCTGGGCTCCAAGGCGGCGTCCTGATAGTTTTTTGCGTTTCTTTTCACATAGTCCAAGTACTCCGTCTTGGATTTTGAGTCAAGATTCAATGAATTGTATATCATGCCGTCATCAGGATGGATTACCAGGCAGGCGAAAATGAGCATCTCGTAAACTTCCTCTTCAAGATAAATCAGCCCCTTGGAATTATTTCTAAAAAACGCGCTTTCAGCATAGTTTGCCAGCGCTCCGAACATGCTCCCGTTTTTCATGTGATGGCCGTAAAGGATGGTATTAAAGCCCTTGAAAGGCTCATCATTTCTGATGTCAATGAAGATGCTGCCCGCAGCCGACTTCTTTTTTTCAGTATCGTGCGTTAAGTAGAACTCGTTGTCTGCACCTTGAACAAATGGATAGTCTATGTTTGTCTCGGGAATTGTTATCCATCCGACTATGTCGGGATTAATCTTCTCCCTGGCCTCTATGATTGCGCTGTTTGAGAGAGCCGCCATTGAGTCCGTCGAGGCGTCGCCTTCAAGCGAGCCTCCATCTTTTCTCAGCCCAGCAAGCTCATCCGGAGTCGGAGGCTTATACTCAAGAAGCCTGTCGTGAACCGAAGCCTCCAAGTCATACTTCCTTTGTATGGAGTAAAGCTGGTAGGCGCATACCAGCATGGCCGCAATAATCGCGGCAACTGCTACTCTGTATAGAAAAACCCTCACGCGGTTAGACCTCCTAAGCAAGTTTAAGCCAGATCCAGCCGATACGCGCATTTTCAACCGGCACTTAAAATCTATGGATGCCGCTGCATCGCGAACAAAAGCCGGCTAAGTTTAAGGATAGGCTAATTCGGAATTTCCATTTTTCATCCAACCCAATCCGCCTGCAATTCCTGGTTTGCAAACGGCGGCCAAGCCGACGGGCTTTAGGTTTTAAGGCCTTGATGTCATTATATCGATGCGCGGTAAAATCTGCTTTGGATATAAATATGCGCGCCATGATATGATCCAGCCCTGAACTAAAACCCGCATGCTGATGCGTCCTAAAGCCTCGGCTTTGGAGCTTGCCGTACTGATTGGCATATGAAGGTTCCGATTTTGAAGCCTTGATTATCCACTGAGACGTATAGTCAAACTCAAAAATAGGAACTTCATATGCAAATCAATATATGTATAATGCTTTTCATATAAAATTACCTTTTTTGGAGCTTGATTATACAGCGAGTGCAAAATGCCGATATAAGTCGCACCACTCAATGGACAGTCAACTAAAAAAGGAACATTTGATGAAAAGCGGTAAATAATCACGCTCCAAGCCGGTTCTATGCGCATCAGTCCAGCATCGGCAAAGAGGGCGGAATGAAAAACATAAATTAAGAAATCTCTTCATCCGGAAAAACCGCAGTTGAACGCAGTAAAAAGACTAGTCATAAAGCGCGCCCAGGCATTGCCTATTGCAACACAAGCCGGGGCTTTCGCCCCGGCGCTGCCTAAGTTCAAAGTTGAATTTCAATCATCTGCCAGTCAGCTTATGCTTGTTGATTAGTAGGGCTCTTAGCAGGAAGGCGCTGACAATCATGATTATAAACCATGCGGCGGGATTTCCCGACTCGCCGGTCTGAGGATTGATGAAGCTTAAAAAGTCTAGAACCGCAGAGCTTTTTGGCAGCAAATCAGGATCGAAATCCATCAGCTCCTCGGGTATGGCTGTGTTTGCGTAGTTGTCCCATTCAACCGTCTTATCTGTAATGGCGTCTCCCGGATTCTTACTCGATTCCCCCCCTATCCCTTCAGTAGGAAGGCCTGCTGGAGGGGGAGCGCTTGTCGGCGCGGGAGCCTTTGGAGCTAGGGTCGGAGTCGCCTTCACAGGCATTGTCGGCGAAGGCGGCGGAGCCGCTGTCGGCGCTGAAGTAGGAGCCGCTGTCGGAACCGAGGTAGGAGCCGCTGTTGGAACCGAGGTAGGAGCCGCTGTCGGAACCGAGGTAGGAGCCGCTGTCGGCGCCGGCGTTGTTTTTTCCGGAGCGGAAGTCGGCTCAGGAGATGCGCTTGGCGTCGGCGTTGCGGCAGCTTCATCCTCGTAGACGTTTGTAAGAAGCGCTTCGACTTCAGGCTTGAACGCTGTGCCTTGGCCATGAGTTATATATGCATAGTATCCATCTTCATAATAGTCTTCTTCAACGAATCTGTAAATAGTCCCGTATGGTATTGATATGGGTCCGTATGATTGCCCGTCTCTTAAAATGATGGGCTCTTCCTGCCTGACATCGTTCAAATAGAGCCAAACGGTGAATTCTTCCCTCGCGGGCGGAGAAGCGTCGTTTACTACATCTTTCCTGATTGTCACGAATGTTTCGCGTCCATCCTCAATCTTCTGATTGAGGAAGAGGATCGGGCGGTCATAATCCTTGACTGCCTTGCCTGTTACAGATTCAAGCGCGGGAAGGTACCCTTCCAAGGGGAGCTCTTCTATCTGATAGCTTGTCCCGACGGGAAGGTTCCTGAAATAAGCCCTTTCGCCGCTTTTCATTTCGACTTTGAATTCTCCGCCTCCCATATCGACTGATATGGCGGAGCCGCTTGTGGAAAACTCGGGGTAAAGGCTTGATCCAGAAGAAAAGTCGTCGAATCTGACAAGAAATGAAAACCCTTGAAGCGGGTCGATGGATTTTCCCGTCGCCAGCTTCTCGAAGGATATTTCGCCAACTCCATCTTCTTGCTCTTCATAGCTATTGAACACATGCAGGCGGACGCCAGCGGCATCCTCTTCATCTTTTATAATGAACCCCTCATGCACATTGGCGGAGGACTGGATATCTAAGCTCGTATAGTCCATTTCCTCCACCCTGTAGCGGACTCCCACAGGAATGCCCTTGAATTTTGCAGTCTGCCCAGGGCTAAGCGTTATAACGCCGCCGCTTCTAAAGCCTATGTCGCTTCCACCGTCAATAGCGTACACGACTTCCTCGCTGAAAGCTTCGACGCCATTCGACTCGAAGCTAACTTGAAAGTCGAATCCCATGCCATAAACATTGGAGTCCTTTGTTATCTCCAATGATCCGCTTGAAGCTGCAGTGTCAGCAATCCCCGCGTAGTTCACGAAGTCGGCCGCCGCGCCCTTGCCAGGGACATTGCCCATATGGAAGCTGCTCTCAATCTCATAGCCTTCTGCCGGAACTTCTATGACCTCGTACCATGTTCCAATGGGAACGCGGGGTATTACAGCCACCTCTCCGCTTCTCAAGCTGATTATGCTCTCGGGAGTCTCTCCGCCATTGGGTAGAAGAGTGCCTTCTGAGACGAGCTCTTTATTCTCAGTCTTGATTATGTGATAGGAAAACTCAGTTTCCTTGAGGCTTGGCATGCTTACAGCAAAATCAAAGAAAGCCTCTCTCTGCGTATCAGTCAGTTCAGCGTCGTCCGCATTTAAAACCGTCTTTTTGATCATTAAAGCAGCATAGTTTCGCGATGCGCCCCCGATGAACTCGTTATTCTTTGATACCAGAGCTTGCCATGCAAAGGTACCGGTCATGAAAGCAGACAGAAACAAAACAGCGCTCAACGCAAAGCAAAGGGATTTATAGAAGATGCCATACCCCCTCTTTCTGCCTGCCTTTATTGATGTACTCATGTTATCACCTATACCTTAAACTTTTTTAGGCAACTGAAGACGCAGAAACCAATTTTGACTTAAGTTTCAGCATCGGAATTTCCAAGATATGCTTATACGCAAATATATTAACTAATTGCCGCAGCTGAAAATGGCGCAAAAAAGCCTTTAAAGCGTCAAGCATATCTAGGAATTTACCGATGCGAGCTTTACACCATTACTTGCTCGTTAAATGCTCTGAATTCATAAATTTAAGGAGTCTCGCTTGCGGCGGGAATCGTAGGGGCAGGGGCGGCGTTGGCGATTGGCGCGATGATGTCTTTCAAGACTGCTATCATATCTCTGGACGCCAGCTGATAGCGGAGGCCTGACTTATCGATAGATTGCTGGCCCATGCCCGGGGCTTCAGAATCCTCTTCAGTCCACATGGGAAGATCTGCATTGTCCACCGCTTCGGCTACAACTCTTATCGCATAGTAATAGTCTGAATTGAGGATGAACGGGTTTGTCTTGACGCCGTTAAGGAGCAGCCCGGTCACTGTGGATACTTTGGTTTCCGGTATGGGAGCGCCTAAAGGCTGGGACCAGTAAGCATACGGATCACCGCTTTTCGGATCATATATCCAGCCGACAAAGTTCTGCTTGGAGTTTTCGTCGCTGGGATTGTCACTCTTAGCCATGTAGTCGGCCATTAATATCATAGCGGCGTTCGGAGTCTCTTTGATTATGCCGTCCGCGGCATCGTAATCATTTTTGTCGGTAAAGACGTCTCCGTACGGATCTGAGTCTACAAGCTCGTGATCCTGCGCTGTCGCCGGGTAGTAAAACTTAGATCCACCCATGTTCCAGATGAAATAATCATGGAATTTCTCGCCCAGGGCGTTTGCAAGCGTACAGTCATTATCAGCAATCATGCTGGGGTTGAAGTGATTTTCGTAGAATTCGTTATATCTTTCAAGGTCGTCTATGCCTTCGGGCTTATTCTTCGTTGTGAGATCCATGTACTCGCCGAGCTTTACGCGCACGAATAAGTATCTATTGCTGACGTTCTCAACGTACACGTCCTTTTTTCCGTAATCAGGGTCAAAGTCATCGTGCAGCACGATTCCCCTTGTTCCAATGAACTCGTTTGTTTTGAATGTAACTGAATTCCATGCGAATGTACCTGTAATCATCAGTCCTACGCATGCTGAAGCGCAGGCTGCTGCCATGCCTTTCTTGTTGAATGGCTTCATGAATTTCCCTCCTAATGAATGTGAGCGCCGTCGGCGCGGACTCCAGAAGGATCTTCATTGTGCGATTCCAGGCCTGCAGCCGCAGGCCTTTCATCAAATCCGACGTTTTTCGCGTATAAGCCATATTTTCTAATGATCCCCTCTGGACTGGAACTATCTGAAAATCTCCTTCGATTATTTGCGCCTCAGTCAATGGCTCGCAACAGCAAGCGCCGCCAAAAGCACTGAAATTCTAAGCTTTCCATTGGAAGCTTTGCGCTTCTTCTTGCGCTTTGGCTGCGCCAGTTCAGGCTCCGAAGGCGATAAAAGGCCCCTCAATGAAAATGACAGCACCATCAGCAGTCCAAACATTATGAATACCACGTAAAGATTCTGGCTGACGAACGAGAGCGCGGCGCCTAATTTGGGAACATGGAGCTTCACCTTTCCCACCACGTGGCCAGCGTATACCACCCCGCTGTCAGGCAGGCTGTTGTTTACGCCCTTGGTCTGGAACCCTCGCTCCCCTGTCGCTTCGAAATCTTCAAATATGTCGATGATTCGGTGGGTAATGGATGTATTGGCATTTTTCATGTATGTTATATCATCGCCAATTTTCAGGGACTTTGGGTCTACTTTCTGCACCAAAACGAGGGATCCCTTAGGTATCACGCTCTGCATGCTGGTTGTAAGCACTGTCATTATGGAATGGTCAAATATCATGATAGGGCCTTTAGTTTTGGTCTGATAATATATAGTAGCTACTACCATGCTTAGAATTCCCGCATAAAACAGAGCATCCGCCAAATTCTTCCTGAGGCTTTTTTTCTGGGGATGAGGCTGAGAGTCCCTTCCCTTTTGAGCCGGCTCGGGCTTGCCCTTTTTTCTGGGCTTCCCCTTGCTCGGAGTCGACTTTGCGCGAGTTTGCCTGCTCTTGGCGGGTTCTTCACTGACCAGGTCGAGAATGTCATAATTTCGCTTCTTTTTAACGCCTTTTCTCATGGAATGATCCAGATCATACCTAATAGGGGCTATTTTCAGGGCTTGCTCTATATCCTTTATAAGTTCTTCATCTTCAAGAGCCGAAAGATCCCAAATTCTTGTTTCATCCCGCTGCCTGGGAGCTTCCTGTCCATGTGCTCCTTGCCGGCCTCGCTCCTTGATTGCGGAAACGGGCCTGCGCGCCGAAGAAGAGGATTTTCTCGCCTTGAGGCCTGTCTGCTTCTTTTTCGCCGATTCGGATATCTCTTTCTTGGATGCGGCGGTCGGCTCCAGATGAGGCGCTATCTTCTCCAAAGCGTTTTTCACCGGCATATTGGCATCCTGTCCTGCCGAAATTCGGCTGGCTTGCGGATGAGCGCTTCTTGCCGGCTGCCGCATGGAGCTTAGGCCATCTTGCCTTTGCGCCGTGAAGCGCTCGGATTCCGAGAACGCATAAGGCGCCTGCTTCGAAGGCATTTGCGCATGGTTAAAAGGAGCGGTCTTTGGGGCTTGGCTAAATGGCGTCAGCTCGGTCTGAGCCTCGGATAGCCGTGAAGCTTGACGCAATGAATCAGGCCTGGCTGGGTCAGCGCTGCCCTGGTTTTTAGGTGTATAATGAGCTCTATCGGGAGAAGGAGCAAAGAATTCGCTTCCGTCCGAATCGTTGAGCATCTGGAACTCCAGATTGAGCTCGTTAAGCGGCTTGGCCATGTACAGCGCCCTCCAATTTCTCACTCAGGAAACAGAGTGTTTATCTTTCGTTTCATATCTGTAATTTCTACTAAGGCCTTGTCCTTCCACGATTGGATATGCTTCATCTCTTCCCTGGCAATCCTGGCTGACTCTTGAATTTTGGTAGCCTCTTCATTGGCCTTGTCAACTATCTGCTTCGCTAATATCTCGGCATCTATGAGAGCGCGCGCTATAGCCTCGGCGTCGTTTGGCAGCGCTGCGGCGCGCTGTTGATTCATCATATCAATGGCTCTGTTCTTTTCATCAGATAATCGTATGCATGTCTCTGAAAGATTATTGCATTTTGTAACCAGCGCCATATATTCGTTATGCATAGTCTGATATTCGTACGTAACCTTGGCTATATAGCTATCTACCTGCTGCTTGTCATAGCCCATAGGCTTCTCAGAAAATGAGATGCCTCCGTCTTGCATGCTGCGTCAGCCTCCTATCACATACATCGCTTCCGATCAGGCTTCATGCCGATCTTCGCTCGCCGGCTTGCACTTTTCGATTGGGGAGAGCCGCTGTTCAAATCGCCTTCGACTTAACCCCTGGCTGCATCTATCCAGCGTGAAACATAGCTGCAATCTGTTCATCATCCATGCAATTTATATATCGGCAAGTTCAGCAAAAACTTTTAACTTGATTCATGCCCGCTAAGCGTCAGGCAAGGCAAAAACAGCGTAAAATCAGCAGTAATGTTTCATTTGGCATTAAAAGCAATCATTTTCGCGTCAATCGGCTCTTCAAGTTAAGGCAATAGGCTTATGCTTTATAGATCCACAAGCACTCCCTTAGTAGGGTTAAGCCCCGCCCGAGAGCAAGACGCAGCGGATATGCCGCTTTTCATCAAATGCTCCTTTTTTTGATGATTATCCATTGAATGGCGAGAAATGCCGAAATCGGCATTTTGCATTCGCTGTATATCAAGCTCCAAAAAAGGTATCTTTATATGAAAAGCAGTATAATTAAGCGGCATGTCTAAGCGCGTGAAAGGAGAATCAAACATTGAAGCCAGGAAAATAACGCGTAATTCGTGATCAGAATGTCCTTGGGCGTCAGAAGCCGCTTTCAAGGAATCCTGCAGGCTGAGGCCTTCATGATGATATTATTATGATTGAGAAATGCAGAATTGCTCCATCATGCTATGCAGTATGAAACAATTATACAATGGCCGGCCTTCGTAGTCATTGGTAATTTTTAGGCTCCTTCAGCGCTTGGCAGTACATGTTAAGATTATCATTGCCATTTTGCCAGGATGGATTCAATCTTAACGAGGCTTTCCCTCTGGCTGGCTGTGATTTGCATTTCTTGATTTAAGCTAACTTTGAGTTTAACTAAAATACCAAATCTGCAGTTCCGCTGTTTTTAAGCATCAAAAGCTCTATTCTATTTCATGCTGTCGCACAAAATCAAGCTTGATTGAAAAGCCCTTCCTATAAGATTATATCGAATTTGGACGAAAAATCAAGAGAATAAATGACATTCGCAAATTAAAAGACATTTTCGACATTTAACGCATGTCCAATCCTGACAATTTAACATTTGCCACTGCCAATGCTGAAAATCAATAGCCATTCTCGCAAAATGGATAAAAGATCAGAAGCTTCTTCCGCTTAGCAAAAAGCCGGCAAGATAATCCTGCCGGCTTCTGAAAATTCAAAGCATTTATTAACTGCTATTATACTGTCCATATTAAGATAAAAGCATGGCATTTCAATTAAAATGCAAGAAACTTATTCAGTCGCTGAGGAAGTCTCCGTCCCGTCGGCAGGAATCGCCTCGGTTGCGGGAGTCTCATCTTGAGATGCACCTTCAGTTGCATCTGGAGATGCACCTTCAGTTGCATCTTGAGATGCACCTTCAGTTGCATCTCCAGATGCGCCTTCTACAGTCTGATCTTCATCAGCTGCAGGTTCCTCTGCGGGAGCTTCAGACGGCGCCGATGTGGCCTCCTCAGCTGGAGGGGTGACTAACAATTCTTCTTCTGCAACAGGCTCGCTGGGAACTGCCATGGACGGAACCGGCACATCTATAAACGCGGCAACCAACCCTAAAATCTTCTGTCCGCCAGCGCTCCAACCGCCGCGCTCAGGATCTCCGAAATTAGTGTAGTTGTCAGGGTTGTTTTGAGCGTCTACGCCGTCTTTGGTAGCCATCTGAGCTAGGACATTGATGCCGTAGTAATAGTTGTCGATGGGCTTCTTCTTTAGCTGCACGCTATCAAGCAGAAGCCCGGTAGCTTCGCCAGGGGCGACAGGCTTTGCATAATACGCCCATCCGTCTGTGTCAATGACCCAGTAATCGCCAATAGGAGCGCCCAGCTCTTCCCATTTCTCATATGTAATCACATCAGCGTCAGGAGTCTGTTTGGCAAGGACGCCATCCGCATTTACTGAAGTGGAGTCGACTGCGTCATTATTCTGATCCACATAGCTGTTTGCTGTTCCATCAGCATTCGCCCTTACGCTCTTTAATGCGGGAAGATACCACTTAGTGCCGCCCATGTCCCACTCCCAATAAGCGTCAAACGGATCCACGCCGATCTCGGGGGTGTCTTTCGACTTAGGAATGTGAGGGGACCATTCTCCCTTATCATTGATGTTCTTTCCGTCTACAAGGGAAAGCGAAGTGTTTGCTACCGGATCACCCTTGAGTCCGGCCTTTTCTCCGACTTCCATGTACTCATCAAGGCGGATTCTGACCAGAATGGGCTTTGTGCCCCAGTTTTCAATGTATATGTCTTTATTGGGATCTTGGAAGTCATCATGCAGGGTGCCGCCAGCTTGAGATCCTTTGCCAGCCCATTCATTTTTCATGCTGGCGTTGAAATTCGTCCATGCAAACGTTCCGGTGATGATGAGCGCTGTAAGCGCCACAGCGGTCAAAGCCGCCATTGCTTTACGATTCTTTAACATTCTAAAAATCACTCCTATTTTAACATTAATCGCAATACCGCATCGAAATGCAATTCGACAAGCAAATGAAAACTTTAAGATGGCGGAGCCCCATAAGATTAACCTCGGCAAAAGGCAATGCCCGAACTGCAATTTTCAATGCGAGCCGCAGCGCTGAGCAGAGCATAGGCTCGCCTGAGCTTGTCCGCCCCAGTGCAGAGCGAAAAGGCTTGGGCTTGCGGCTCAATGGCCTTTGGAAGCTCTCTGCCTGGCTTTTTTACTGGCAAAGGCTTTCCGCCAAATTTCTTGGGTGAATGGTGAAGGCTCCGTTCAGCGCTTCAATTGCTTATCATAAGGTCAAAGCTCTTTCCATATATGTCTTGCTGAACTTCCAACATTCTCTGTGCCGTCTTCCCGAGCTGCTGCTCCATCTTCAGGACTAGCTTTCTGCGCATCTGAGAATCAGCAGCCAATCGCAGCTTTAAATGCTTCCCCTGCCTTCTAAATTCTCTTTCTAGCCCATTCATGCCGAATCCAGCCGGCCTCCGCTTCGCCCATGCTTTGCAGGAAGCGGCGGCAAGAAATATCTAGTGTGTGAAAGCGCGAGCATCTTTCAAGACGCAAGCGAATTCGTATGATAATAAACGCCTCCAAAAAGCTGCAGTCCTAGATGCGCTTCAGCTGCATCTCAAAACGCGCCGGAAGACGCATCTCACTGGGCAGTTCAGCTTCATTCCAAAGGAGGAGGCGCTCCTTGCCGCGCCAAATATAGCATTAAATTCACTCAATGCCATCTCCGTTTCGCAGATATACCGCTTCGCCGTCAAATGTACCGATTTTGATGCCTGATTACCCAGCGAAAGGTGCGAAATGACTATATCCGCATTTAGGCACTACTTGCATAATCCGACGTCAAAATCGGAACTATCCAGTGCAAAGCAGCATAGCAAGCGGGAGCGCATGTATGGACGACGCCTATGCGCTGCGCCCTAAAATTCCAGCAACCTGCGTCAGCTGAGATAAGGCGTTTAGTAAAATGCTATCCAATAGGAAATATTGGCTGCAGACAAGCGAAACATAGAAGAAATTATCACCCCAATTCAAAATAAGTTTACTAGCTTGTCATAAGTTCAAGTCTTGGTTACTAAAATCGCACGGACTGCTACGATATCTTGCTTGCTTCGCGCTCAGGCATGCACAGAGCGGCAAAATCCGCAAGCTTGAAAAGCAAGAGATCTGCATAGCAGAAAGCGGCAAATGTCCGCCCAGCAGCCATGTACATGAGGTATTCCAGAATTAGAATTGCTGCATAGAGATAGTATACACCATACCCGTTCATTTGTCGACAACAATTTTTAAATTTTTTTCTGTTTTGCCAAATGGCTCCCTTCAATTGACTCTATATTTTTGTTTTTCCTTTATTGGAGCCTTCAATTAATCGCTTAAGCAAATCCTGCAATATCAACACTTTATTTGTTGAATTTTAATCACTTCTTCATCTATTTGCCAACAAAAACCATTAATGCAAAAATAAATCTTTGCTTCTTAGATATTATTGCAAATGATCTTTTTCTATTTTAGACATGTTTATATCATTATTGCTACCATTCTACAAGTAATTAAGAATAATTGGATGTCTTTCAATGATTATCAATGGGAACGAAAATATTGCATATTGCCAAAATATATTACATGCAGTGCGCGCAAAGAGACAATTTATCCCGAATCATGACACCGAAATATCATTGATATGCTTGTTTCACTTTATTTCCAACTGCGTCGACCCTTTGGAATTCCGCGGATATCCCCGTCCGGATCCTATGTGGGCAAACCCGCCCCAAATAAGACCCTCGCCCTCTCTTTGCCCGCTCAACCACTGCGATGCGGCATTCATAAAAAAGCCTTGTTCATAATCATGCGGCCAAGGATGCAGTCCTTGAAGCCGTCTCGGGAATCCGCCTCCCAAAGTGACGTCGACTGAATCAATCCTAGCGTCGAGGGTTTTGGCAATGCCCAAATGCCGGGTGGAAAATGGATGGGATGGGATGGGAAAGCTTCTTTTGAAACCCTATGGGGCGAACGAGAAGATGCCGTTCAGCAAGCCTGCCGAATGACGCGCGAATGTATGAGGATGGAGGCGATTCACCGCATTCGGGTGCAACTTGCAATAGCCAAAGGCAGGCAGAAATTGACAGCCTGCTATGATAAAAATTATAGGCAGATATACCAATATAGTCTTAAAAGCCCAACTGCGCAATTATTCTTAGCTCATACGTTTTAGCCATATTCAGCATTTTTAATGGATTGCCTGCTTTTTATATCTACACCCAGCTACAAGTCGTCGCTTGACGACCTGGAGGTGGACTCCACCTTAAATAACGGCGCGAGCATGTGAAAACTCATTTTCAGAACAGAAATTGTTTTTTAAGCTTATAGTCGCATTACGGTAATTCACTGGAGTATTTTGAAAAGCTTGACCTACTGTGAATGATTATATAATATAAGTTGAAGGCGGCATGTATAGATGACAGGCTTCATTTATGCTTGCTCTTATCCGCAAAATCATGCCGCTTGTAAAGCGCAATCAGCTAATCAGACAGGCGAATGCATCGTCTCTTAGCAATGGAGTGTTCGGCAACTCAATAATTTCTTACATAGAGCGCTGTTTAGTTTGTAATGAGGATTTTCAACTTACTTGGCTTCCTTTGTTGATAGTAGCCTTGTGGATCTGGCGATTGCGCTTTCCCGCTGCTTTGCGCTGTGCATGGTAAGATGATTTTACCATGGTTCGGTAAGGAGAATTTTCCGCCGGCGGTAAGGAGAATTTTCCTGCTACGGGCGAAAGGAGTAGGAATGAAATTCACCAAGCCACCCATGAGTAAGATTCAGAAGGAGGCAAACATCAAAATCCTTTATACTGATAATTGAAATAAATATCAGAAAAAGGAGGATTTTGATGGTAAAGCCGATGATTATGGAAGAAATTTTAGCCTTGAAGGAAAGCGGGCATTCAATTCAAGAGGTTATCGCCCACTTCGAGGGTAAAGGGCTCAAAGCCCCGTCAAGGCCCACACTGCGCAAATATTGCCAAATGAATGCGGTTCCTGAAGATCTAGTCGCGAAACTGGCAAAAGACAAAGCTTTCGATCAACCCATGCTCCGCGAAGTCATCATCAAGATTATTCGGAACTGCAAAGGGAAGTACAACATTAGTTCCGTATACGACATGTTGGAAGAGCGATTTGCAAGCACGGGAGAGTACGAGAGGCTGCCCGGCAGCGAACAAACGCTTCGTAATTACGCCAGGCATTTGAAAAAAACGATTGTCATTGACACCGTCCCGAACAATCATCGCATTTATGACCATGTTTTCGAGACTGCGCCGGGTGAGCAATTATTGCTTGACTTTGGTGAAATGCGCTTTGAAGGCGGGAAGCAGGTTCACTTCATCTGTTTATTACTGCGCTGCAGCCGGCTCTTCTGCGTCTATGCGCAAGATCACAAATATAACGCTGAGGAAGCTTGCCGGGACATCTACCGGTCATTCAGGAAGTTCGGGGGCGGGCCACGGCAATTTGCCATCGACCAAGACGCCGTATTCGTCGTATCGGAAACCTATGGCGAAGTCGTGGAAACACGGGTATTCAAAGACTTTTTCAGCGAACAGGACATAAAATTGCGGGTCTGCAACAAGGCGGATCCTGAAAGCAAAGGCGGCGTCGAAAACCTGGCAGGGTTTGTGAAAAAAAACTATTTCAGCGCCCGAAATATCAAATGCGTAGAAGATGTATGGGAAACGCTGCCCGGGCGGGTGGAGCGCAAGGGCCGCAGAATACGCCAGGCTGCGCATTGCATTCCAATAGAGGTTTTTGAAGCGATAGAACAAAAAGCCCTCCGGCCCATAGCGCCTTCCGTTTACGAGAACCTGCCTTCCAGCTATACCAGGGCAAGCGTCAGTTCGACGCCGCATGCCTTATATAAATCATGCAAGCATTCGGTACCAAGGGAGTATTGTTTTAAGACGGCGCGCTGCAAGGCGGCGGCCGACAAAATCCATATTTGCGGCGACCAACGGAAATACATATGCACGCATGCCATAAGCGGCCGCAAAGGGGCGTTTATCCAACTCGATGAGCATAAAAAGCTGCCGCCGGAGGATTGGAAGCCGGCAGCCGAAAGGCTGCGCGCTAAATGGAATTGTCCGGATTTTCAACATTTTATTATCGGCTTCAAAAAAGAGAACCCGCGGCATCTCTGTACTCAGCTTATACAGGTTGAAGGCTTCCTCGACGCTGAGAACCCTTCCAAAGAACTCGTCGGCGACGTTATGGGCAGATGCTGTGAAGGGCTGCGGTACAAGCATACCCAGTTCAAGCAGGTGTGCTTCTTGGCGAAAGGCGGCTATGCTGCCCCTGAAACCATAACCATGGCCAATGTCAGCCAACACGGAATGGACGCCTGCCAAAAAGCTTTCAATGACAGGTGCGAGAGATGAAGGGGCCTATCAACCGCGAAAAAGCAACAATCCAGCAGCTATGCGGCCTGCTTGGGGGTTTTGGGCTAAAGCGCTCTTCAAAAGGCCTCGCCGACATGCTGGGGCAAGCGGAAGATGGTTCACAAACGCCGCGGCAGTTCCTGATGGCGCTGCTGGATGCCGAAATCAAAGGCCGCAACGAGAGCAGGCGGCATAGGAATTACGCTGGCGCCCACTTTCCACCAACCGTAAAGGGGCTGGAAGAATTCGATCCGGAAGAGCTTGAATCCGGAATTGCTTCGGGACAGCTGCGCCAGCTTGCCGAACCGGGGTGGCTCGATACATCCGGGAACCTGGTGTTTGCGGGGCCGCCGGGGCTTGGCAAGACCATGATAGCCCTTGGCATTGGCTTGCGCGCAATTGATGAAGGATACACGGCATGCTTTGAGAAGATGGACAGCTTAATCGGCGTCTTGGATCGGGCTGATGTTGAACGCGCGGCGGGCTTCCGCCTAAAAAACATCAAAAAAGCGCAGCTTCTGATCATTGATGAAGTTGGCTGTGCCCCTATCAGCAGGAACCAGGCCAACAGGTTCTTCACTTTGGCAAGCGATATATACGAACGGGCGTCGATCATTGCTGCCACGAATAAAGAGATTCCCGAGTGGACGGAAGTAATGGGCGGCCCTATCCTGACAAGCGCTATCCTAGATAGGATGCTCCATCACGCCAAGCGCTTTTCTTTTAAGGGGGAGTCTTGCAGGCTTAAGCATCCGGACGTTTTCGCGTGAGCCGCTGCGCTGCGCTGATGCTAGCGCTTTTACGCGTCCAGCGCCTAGGCGCTCATAGCCATAGCGCGGCGCCGCATGGCAGTTGGGGCGGCCTTTATGGGTAAAACATCAAACGCTGCTAAACAGAAGTGGAACGCATCCCATTATACGCAAGTCAAGGCATCTGTAAAGCCTGAAACGGCGGCCTCCTTCAAAGCAGCCTGCGCCGCGGCAGAGACAACCATGGCAAGCGAGCTGGGGAGGTTTATGAATGAATGCGCCAGAACAGCCCAGAAGCAGACGGACCCCGCAGCAAACGTCAGAACGCTTGGGGATCGGCGTAAGGCAATGGCGCTGGTTTGCAGGCTCATTGCTGAAATACGGGACGCCGAGGAAGAATACATGGACAACATGCCTGAGAGCCTGCGGAACTCTACAAAGTACGAAATGGCCGAAGAACGTCTTGAGAAACTGACAGATGCCTTGGACGCGGTTGAGGACATATATGACAATTAGCTTTGCTTGCTGCCTCAAGGACGGTTTGGCTTAACGCCTGCCGTCCCTTGCCTCTGTTTGGATTATACATCGGCTGCCTGGCCAGCGTGGCCTAGGTCGGCGCTACATACTGGCACTGCCATGCTTTAGCATACTGGTGCCAGTATGCTAATCACCGGCGCCCTCAGATAAGCATCCCAGCTTATTACTGATCGAATGCCTTCTCTTACACTTACACTTACACTGCATGGCTCTGTCGCTATCACTTCCAACTCAATGGCGTGATCTCGGCGGCCCTGCGTTTGGTTCCGCTGCGCGGCCCCCACCAAAACCGCTGCCCAGATCCTGTACTGCCATGGCGTTTGGTTCCTCTGCGCGGCTCCCACACCAAAAACCGCTGCCCAGATCCTGTACTGCCATGGCGTTTGGTTCCGCTGCGCGGCCCCCACCCAAAAACCGCTGCCCAGATCCTGTACTGCCATGGCGTTTGGTTCCGCTACGCGGCCCCCACACCAAAAACCGCTGCCCAGAGCCTGTACTGCCATGGCGTTCGGTTCCGTTGCGCGGCCCCTACACCAAAAACCGCTGCCCAGATCCTGACTGCCATGGCGTTTGGTTCCGCTGCGCGGCCCCCACACCAAAAACCGCTGCCTTACCCCATTATCTGAACTGTTATAGTCCTGCTTCAGGAAAAAAGTGCTTACCATACCCCAGAAAAAAGGTAGCTATTCCGACGGTTTGCAAAGCGACTACATTTTTGAATAAATTTGTCGATTGATCTGTCATAACTAACCTTATAATGTATTTATTAAAATTGGAATTTACATAAACCTGCAAACATGATTAGAAGATTTTTATATATTGAATTATAAGAATTGCAAAACAATGTTTGCATAGGTGTCAATCCATTGCGAAAGGTCCTACGAGCATCGAACATTAATTTTTGATTTACCCATTGCAAATTCCGGAAATTAGTGTAAAATAAAGTGCACACGACATTTTTTTGAAGGGGCTGCGCTTTATGGCGATAAACGACATTGGATTGCCGATGGACGGTTTTTTTTCGGGCTATGCCGGAGAGGCGATAAATGCGGCTGATGAATTGATATCAGCATGGTGCCGCAAAAAGGCGGCATTATTATTGTCGCTCT